>CASFDI010000001.1 GCA_949293405.1 uncultured bacterium
TATTTTTGTATTAAGGGTGTCGCCTGTATTGTCGTAGACACCGAAGTCTATACTCCAAAGCTATCTGATTTCTATCTCACGCAAAAAAGAGACAAATACGGCAACTTTACAAAATAGGCAGTCACCGCCGACTATTTATTTAGTTCTCCAAATTTTGCCGTTTCGGGAGGCTTAGTGTAGCACAGATTTCGCGGAAGTCAATGCTAAGATTTTGCTTACACTGATGAAGGTTGATAAGGTTGTCTATGCGTCTAAACAGAGAACTAATTTGTTCTTGTTCCGACGTGCTTATGGGAACAGCAATTTCTTTCACTAAGAGCTCTTCTTTCGTAATTCCTTTTATCGATGTACCATGAACAATATTCATATCATTTTGCAACTTAATTGTCTGGTTGCGAACGGAAAGACGAACGGTAAAGTAATTATAAGGCTTTAATAGCAGGAGAAAATACAATGAAAGTTATTGAAATTTTTTTCAGTCCTACCGGCGGTACGAAGAAGGTAACGGATACAATTGCGGAGGCGTTAACCGAAGATGTTCATTGTGCAGACATTACTGTAAATGATACAGCATGCGGAGTTGAAATTGCAAAAGATGATTTATGTCTTATCGGCGTACCCTCTTTCGGAGGAAGAGTACCGGCTATTGCTGCTCAGCGTATTTCTATGATACGTGGTAATGGGGCAAACGCAGTATTGGTTTGCGTATATGGCAATAGGACTTATGAAGATACTTTCGCAGAATTAGAAGATACTGTAAAGGAAACAGGTTTTGAGATATTCGGAGCTGTAGCTGCTGTAGCGGAACATTCCATTGCTCGTACATATGCAGCAGGCAGACCGGATGATGCCGATATAAGCGCATTGCATCATTTTGCAGCCAAGATCTCAGAAAAACTGCAAAGCGGAGATACCTCGGTGCCGGAAATACCGGGTAAGCGTCCATATAAAAAGAGCGGAGGCGGAGGTATTGTTCCGAAACCCGGTAAAAACTGTACGGGATGTGGCGCTTGTGCTGCAAACTGTCCCACCGGTGCAATAGACCTCAAAGATCCTTCAGAAGTTGATAAAAAGAAATGTATATCCTGTATGCGCTGTGTTTCTGTATGTCCGCATCAGGCAAGGAAAGTCAATAAAGTCATGCTCAGCGCAGTAAACGCAATGCTTAAGCGTGCATGTTTTGTAAGAAAGGATAACGAACTTTTTATTTAAAATTTGAAACATTTCTTGTGCTTTGCAGCTTTTTCCTTTGTCTTCAGTTGCATCTGCGATGTAGGAAAAACGGTGACAGAATGGAATGGAGTTGTTTTTACTGACAAGTCGGAAAACAGAGGCGGAAAATACTGAAGGCGTCGTGCCCGGACCATACTTAAGCAATCATGCTCAAAGCAGTTGCTTTGAGCATGATTGTTTATAAAATAAATACATCTGATAAGAAGACATGCAAGCAAAAACTTATGATGGTGCACATAGCTGTTGCACTTGACACCCGCGAAATATTCAAATATAATAAATGTATCAAGACAAAACAGTGCAGGAAACGAGGTGTTTGCGATGTCATCCAGACACGATATCCGGCGGAACGCCTGTCAACTGTTTGGCAGGCAGGCCAGATGCGGCTACGACTGGTGGTGGCATTCCTTCACGGCACATCATGCCGTCACCGGGGAAGAGAAGGGCGTTTTACATTGAATTTTTCCTCTGCAACCCGGCATCAGGAATGGAGCATCCGGTATTCGGCGATCCCGGGACAGGAAGAAAACCCTCTTATCTGATGGTCAATGTCGGGACCTGGGGGAAAAACAAAAAACAGCTGCACCGCTTCTTCGGATGGAAGTCCGTTTCGGTTGAAATGGGAGTGCCGTTTTCGGTGCGGGCGGAAGACTGCTTTTTGTGTGAAACTGAAACAGCCGGGAGCGTGTCGGTTTCAGCCGAAGATGCGGCTGCTCATTCGGAATGGATGAGCGATGCGGGTGAAATCCGGTGGAACCTGAAGATCGAAAAGGTGATTCCGTTTCATGTGGGTTACGGAGCGGGTATGCTGTTCAGGCATTTGCAGGCGTTTGAGATGTTCTGGCATGCCGAGGGTATGAAGAGCCGCTTCATGGGAGAAATCACGCTGGACGGTGAATGCTATGTGACAGACCCGGATACCTGTTACGGCTACGCCGATAAAAACTGGGGACGGAACTTTACCACGCCCTGGGTGTGGCTGTCTTCCAATGACCTGACAAGCGAAATTACCGGGGAGCGTCTTGCTGACTCCGTCTTTGATATCGGAGGCGGGCGCCCGGTGGTAATGGGGATCGCGTTGCCGCGGAAACTGCTTTCAGACTTTCATTCTGAAGGGAAAGATTACGAGTTCAATTTTTCTAAGTTCTGGACCTTCACCCGCACGAAA
The DNA here is from genome assembly GCA_949293405.1 of uncultured bacterium. Taxonomy (GTDB): domain Bacteria; phylum Bacillota; class Clostridia; order Oscillospirales; family CAG-272; genus UBA1740. Next base: position 2,402 of record CASFDI010000001.1, read on the forward strand.
TTCCATTGTCATGAGACCGATACCGCGGTGATCTGGCATGTAGAGCAGTCCCCGCTGTCCGGCAAAATGATTGCGGATATCACCTGCCGAAAGCAGGATATGCTGCTGATCCGTTACGAGGCACCGACCGGCGAGAAACGGCACACCCGGCTGGGAACGGAGGAAACGGGCAGGGAACGGTCGCACTCTATCGCCGCGGAAAACTGGTTGATCGCATCCATGCGGAGCATGTCGGGTGCGAATACGGCGAATTTGACGCGGCGGGGCCGTATCGGTGAGAGGGATTAAACCGCAGTAGCACTACTCTTTTCAATCTGACTCCGGAGGGGATATGGAGTATTATATTTCGGACACGCATTTCGGGCATGCAAATGTGATCGGCATGTGCGGCCGCCCTTTTTCCAATGTGCACGAAATGGACGAGACACTGATCGAAAACTGGAACCGGAAGGTAAACCCCGGGGATACTGTGTACATTCTGGGGGACCTGATCTATAAAAGCCGGAAGGACCCGCATACATATCTGAAAAGGCTCCGTGGCAGGAAAATCCTGATCACGGGCAATCACGATTCCTGGATTGAGCGGGAAGGGGTGAGAGCGGAGTTTCTGCAGGTGAGCTGTTATCATCTGACCCGTCTTTCCGGTCATCCGGTTACCCTGTGCCACTATCCCATGCTGGAATGGCAGAACAGCCGAAAAGAAGGCAGCCCCAAACTGGGCTTTCTCCTGCATGGGCACATTCATAACAGCAGAGACGAGTTGTACCGCAGGTTGTTTGACTGCGGGAACGCCTGGAATGCGGGAGCAGATATCAATCAGTTTGAGCCCGTGAACTGGGATGAACTGGAGCGAAACAACGAAGACTTCAAGTTGAGTCTGATGGCTGATCCGCTTGATCAGGCGCGCTATCTCTGCCGCGCCTATCATCAATTGCAGCATGACCGGTATGGCGCTCCTTATGCCGGACATGCCCGGCGGGTAGCGGCTGCATTTTCAGATCCGACCCGTCAGATTGCGGCTTTGCTGCATGACGCTCCGGCGATGACCCGGCTCAGACCGGACCGCATCCGGGCGCTGTTTGGAGCACGGGTGCATGAGGCGATATGCGCGCTCATGCCACAGGACGGGGAATCCTGTTCGGATCTGCTCAGGCGCATATTGTCCGATCCGGTTGCCGTTGCAGTCAAGAGGGCAGATCTGCTTGACGAAGCGGATCCCGGGCGGTGCCGGGGGATAACAGATCCGTATGAACAGACCATCCGGGATGCGCGTGAGCAGTTGGCATTGCTGGACAGGCTGCTCGCAGGAGAAGGATGAAGCGCCGGGCATGGTACCAGAGTATATGGAATCTGTCCGGAACAGCCCCCTGTTTTCCCCCGTGTGCAGCCGGGATGATTGAGCAATGGGGACCTCTTTCAGACGGCGCTCACCATGCAGGAAGAGGAGTTTCAAACACGGATATGATTCTAAAATTTCAGGAGTTGCGTGGCACGGTATGGGTAGCCGCAGATGGAGGGAACGATGAAATGCAGTGTTTGCGGTCATGAGAGCGGAAAATATCCGCTCTGCAAGGCATGCAATATTAAAAAAGAACAGGGTCTGATTATTAAGTGTCCCTTGTGCGGGAAGTGGCATTACAGAGGGAAGCCCTGCGCAGGGCAGACGGGAATTCCCGGATGGAATATGACGCATGAAGCACCTTATCAGTATGAACGCAAGCGTGCATTGCTTACTGATATCGAACGGGAGTACTTCATGGTCATTCAGAATGTTTTGCCGCAGGGGCGTTTTGTTTTTCCGCAGATCAATCTGGCGGCATTTATTGAACGCACCGACAATGCCCGATACCACAATGAACTGTTCCGCAATGTCGATTTTCTGATCACGGACAGCAATTTTGCACCCGAGATTGTGATGGAGATCAATGATCGCACTCACCTCACACCAGAGCGGCGGGAACGGGATGAAAAAGTCCGGAATATTTGTGAAGAGGCGGGCATACCGATTGTCAATCTCTGGACGGCATATGGTGTGAATCCGGAATATATTCGCAAGCGCATTTCCGAAACGCTCGCTTCTCTACCGGTCACACGCATCCGACATACGCAGCAGAATAACGGGAAAAGTACCGGACCGGTAATCGATCCCTCCGTATATGTTCCGGACATGCCGCAGGGGAGAAGTGGCAGAAAAGGTTGTTATGTGGCGACATGTGTATACGGCTCTTACGACTGTCCGGAGGTGTGGACACTGCGCCGATACCGGGATGAAATCCTTTCCCGACATATAGCAGGCAGACTGTTCATCCGATTCTATTATGCCGTCAGTCCGACATTGGTCAGATGGTTCGGTACTGCCGGTTGGTTCAAAAGACCGGTACGCCGCATTCTGGATCGGTTGGTCAGAAGACTGAATGCTTGGGGGGTATCTTCCGCAATGTATTATGACTGAACCGGCAAGAACGGCGGAGACCCTTTCCGCAGACACAGTCCGGCTCTGCGGAATGCCTTTGAAATACATGCATCGGTTATGGTCTGATGAAAACAGAAGGCGCATAACCGAATCATACGGTTTTCTTCAGAACAGGAACGGGGATATACAGCCGCTTTCCTTACGGCGTTGCCACAGAGAGCCGGAGTCTCTTTTCCTGTATCAGTCTGATATAGCTGCATTGAAAACCACATAAAGCGGAGGGAAAAATGAGCACAGGGAAAACAGACAAAAAGAAACTGCTTGTGCTGGGTGGTACCGGATTTGTCAGCGGACATGTGGTCCGGGAAGCGCTGGCGCAGGGACATGAGGTCTGGGTAGTAACCCGCGGGAACCATCCGGCACCCGCCGGGACGGTCGCGCTGCGTGCCGATCGGAAGGACCGTGCAGAGTTTGCCCGGGTCATCCGGGAAGCGGGGGTATTCTGGGACGGAGTGATGGACTGCATCTGCATGGAGCCGGACGATGCGGTACAGGATGTGGAGCTGTTCCGCACGCATGCTGCTCAGGTGGTGATGGTCTCCACCGATTTTGTATACGATCCTGATTTTATCCGTTTTCCGCAGGGGGAAGAAAGCGATCATTATCTCACCTCCGGTTACGGCGGGCGGAAGCGGGCCTGCGAACAGGTATTCCTCGGCAGCGATACGGGAGCAATGCACTGGACCGTCATCCGGACCGGTCATGTCTACGGTCCCGGATCCAAATTGGGCGGCATGCCGTGCCACGCGCGGGACGCGCATCTGATTGAGCGGATGCGGGCGGGTGAACCGCTGGATCTGGTAGGAGCGGGACATTTTCTGCAGCACCCCAATTTTGCACCCGATCTGGCGCGGCTGATGATCAGTTGCATCGGAAACAGCCGTACATTCAACGAAATTTTCATTTCCGGCGGACCGCGCGCACTGGAAGCGCGGGAGTACTTTGCTATCATTGCGGATATTCTGGGCGTTCCGCTGAAGATCCGTGAGGTGCCGATTGAAGCGTATAAACACGATCATCCGGACGACTGTCCGTTTTTGTGTAATCGCATTTATGACCTGACCAAACTGAAGCAGGCAGGCGTTGCAGTACCTGATACGCCGATTGAAGAGGGGTTGCGCATGCATGTGGAGAACGTGCTGAACGCGGGGGGCGTATGATATTCTGATTTTGTTTTCCCGTCCTAAGACGAAAAGGGAAAACGGAAAGACCGTTCGGTTTAGATATCAATGCAGACGGAGGTGCATCTATGCTGACTGAAAACCGTTACAGAAAAGTAAAGAAATATTTGCAGATTCTGGCGAGCCAGATCTGTTGCAACGATCGGAAAACAGAAGACATTCTGATCTGTCCTTCGGATTATAAAACCGGAAATACACCGCCTCTGATTGCGGACTTTACGCCTTATCATCCCGGGGACAGTTGGGGCAGCGGGGCAGACAGTCACGCCTGGTTCCGGTTCACTCTGCATATCCCCGATGAAATGAAGCGGTTGCCGGTCCGTCTGTCAGTCTGCACCGACAGACGGGGCTGGGACGCAGATAACCCCCAGTTTCTGTGTTATATTGGGGGGAAAATGCGGCAGGGACTGGACACCAATCATACCTGGGTGGCACTGGATCCGTCTGACGACGGCGCCGAGGTCTGGCTGTACGGCTATACCGGACCGCGAATTGAGCAGACCAGATTGTTTGTACAGCTGGTGAATGTGAATGCGGGAGTGGAGAAACTGTATTACGATGTCCGCGAACCGCTGGAGGCGCTGGATTATCTGGATGTGCACTCCCTGGAATACGCGCAGATCCTGGCGCATCTTGACGCCGCACTCTCCCTGCTGGAACTGTATCAGGTGCCCGGAGAGAGGTTCTTCGCTTCGGTGGAACGGGCGGGGGCTTATATGGACGAGGTCTTTTACGGGACTTTTTGCCGCGAACAGCCTGCTGCGGCTGTCTGTATCGGGCATACCCATATCGACTGCGCCTGGAAATGGACGCTGCGGCAGACCCGTGAGAAGGTGCAGCGCTCCTTCGCAACCGTGCTGGAGCTGATGAACCGCTATCCGGAATATAAATTCATGTCTTCTCAGGCCTTCCTGTATCAGAATCTGAAAGAAGAGGCGCCCGATGTATATGAGCAGGTCCGCCGGCGCATTGCCGAAGGCAGATGGGAATGTGAGGGCGCCATGTGGGTGGAGGCCGACTGCAACATTTCCTCCGGGGAGAGCCTGGTACGCCAGATTCTGTACGGAAAACGGTTTTTCAGGCAGGAATTCGGAAAAGACAACAAGATCCTGTGGCTGCCCGATGTGTTCGGATATTCCGCGGCGCTTCCGCAGATCCTCCGCAAGTGCGGTGTGGAATGGTTTGTCACTTCCAAAATCAGTTGGAACGAGACCAACACCATGCCGTATGATACCTTCCGCTGGTACGGTCTTGACGGAACCGGTATTAATACCTACTTCATCACTGCGCAGGATCAGAATGTTACATCCGGAACCCCCACCCGATTTGCTACATACAACGGACATACAGGTGCCAAGATGCTTGCCGGGACATATCGGCGCTATCAGCAGAAGGAACTGGGCAGCGAAGCGCTGCTTCCGTTCGGATACGGGGACGGCGGCGGCGGTCCCACTGCGGAGCATCTGGAGCTGGCCCGCCGCGGTGCAAAGGGAATCCCGGGGGTCCCTCAAGCGAAGATCGGGTTTGCCGGTGACTTTCTCTGCGCTCTTGAGCAGCGTATAGAGGGGAGCAACCTGCTGCCGCACTGGAGCGGGGAGCTGTATCTGGAATTTCACCGCGGAACCTATACCACCATGGCAAAAAATAAAAAGAATAACCGTCGCAGCGAATTTCTGTATGAAAATGCAGAGTTGTTTGCTTCGATCGATAAATTTCTTTCCGGCACCCCGTTTCCGAAACAGGAGTTGCATCGCGGGTGGGAGATGATTCTGGTCAATCAGTTCCACGATATTGTACCCGGTTCATCGATCAAGGAGGTATACGACCAGAGCGACAAAGATTATGCCGAGGTGTTCCGCATCGGAGAACAGGTGCTGACTGAGGCCCAGCAACGGATTGCCGGCAGGCTTGCGTCGTCAGCAGGGTATGCGGTATTCAATCCCAACTCCTTCCCGGGTGAAGGGATGGTGCGCATAGAAGGGAAGAGCGCCTATGTCACGGGGATCCCGCAGAAGGGATACGCCTGCGTCACAACCTTCAAGACGGACAATGCTGTCGTTATTGGGAATCGGACAGCGGAAAACACCTTCTTCCGGATCGCTTTTGACGAGGATATGCAGATGGTTTCCCTTTTTGATAAGGAATACGACAGGGAAGTGCTGAAAAAAGGGGAGATCGGCAATCAGTTGCGCGTCTATGCCGATTACCCGGATCGGTATGATGCATGGGAGTGGGAAGAATATTCCCGAGAAAAGTTTGAGGCCGTTACCGGGTACGAAAGCGCAGAACCGGTGGATGACGGCGCCCGCAGGGGTCTGCGGATTGTACGCCGGTATAACCGTTCGCTTATTACCCAGACCATCTGGCTGAGCGATGAGGAGCGGAAGATTGAATTTGATACTCAGGTGGACTGGCATGAGCGGCATGTCATGCTGAAAGCGGCCTTCCCGGTAGAGATTCATGCTGACCGGGCCAGCTATGAGGTGCAGTTCGGCACGCTCGAGCGTCCCACACATGCGAACACCTCCTGGGATGCTGCCCGTTTCGAAGTGTGTGCACAGAAATATGCCGATCTGTCGGACGGAGGGTACGGCGTCGGTCTGATCAACGACTGTAAATACGGTCATGATATCCACGACGGCGTCATGCAGCTTTCTCTGCTCCGTTCCCCCACAGATCCCAACCCGGAGGCGGATCAGGGAGAGAACCGGTTTGTCTATGCGCTGTGTCCGCACGGCGGCATTCTGTCCCAGAGTGACACTGCGCGGTATGCCTATTTTCTCAATAATCCCATGACCGCATGCCGGGCTACCGGGGAAAAAACGACACTGCCGGAACGCTATTCGGCTCTGTCGTATGATTGCGACCATGTGATTTGCGAAACGGTCAAAGAAGCGGAAGATGACGGTGCAACCGTTATCCGCCTCTATGAGTATCAGAACAAGTGCGGTACACTCACCCTTCATGTTGGCTTTCCTGCTACCGCTTGCTATCTGTGCAATATGCTGGAGGAACCCGAGCAAAGCCTTGCGATCGCAAACGGCTCCGTCACTCTGCCGATTCGCGGCTATGAGATTCTGACGCTGAAGTTCTGCTGAATGCGGGGAACGGGGAACGGGATCTTCTTTCTTTGAGGAAGAAAGAAGCAAAGAACCTTTTTGAAGGAAGAAGTGTCGGAGACAGAGGTGCTATCACTGGGGACAGACCGTGAAAAGGCAGTTGTGCGGGTGCGCTCCGCTCCGCAGGAAAAAGACCGGCAGGCTGTACAAGTGATACGGTGTACAGTCTGCCGGTTCTCTTTATACCCAGGGGGCTGCAGGCAGCGTGCCGGTCAGGCGCCGCGCAGCAGCAGGTAAGACCCGACCGCAAGGCCGAGCGTGGTTGCCAGGGAGAGGAGAAAGGCGACGGCATTGGAAATGCGATCGTCCGGGGTAATGATACCCACGCCGGAAATAAAGACCAGGGCGATCTGCGCGACAAACCCCTGCAGAAAAGTCAGCAGAGTCAGGGGAATACAGATAATGAGACCAAACAGCCCCGCCAGAAAATGAATGGAGCCGGTCTCAAGTGTGCCGATCCAGAGAAAGCGGACGCACCAGCCGAAAAGCACCCCCAGCGCCATGACCAGAGTATTGCCGAAGGCGTATGCAATCCGTTTCGGCCCGGAGGCGCTCGCCATATTCAGAATGTGACGGATAAACCGGAACAAATTTCCAAAGCGCATAGAAAATCCTCCTGTAAACAATTTTGCCGGTGCCGTGTGCAGGGAAAAGACGGGGAATACAAGGCGGCAAGCCGCCAGAATCCCGGCAACGCCACGCAGGATTCAGGGGGCGCGGGAGATCAAAAGCTCCCAAGGTGCAAGCGAAGCCGCATGACGGGGTGCAGGTCCCATCCGGGGAACGGTATGCAAGAGGGCGGCAGTTCCGTCCCCGCTGCCCCGGCTCATCCGCTCCTGCTCTGCCTCCGGGCGGGGGAATGCAGTTTGTTCTTCGTCAGCAATGTCTCCTAAATTATATCATAAGCGATGAAAAAAGGCAAGATGGGAATGCGCGCCAGCGGAATGCAGACGGGACCGTGCGGTTTCGTGGACGGATGTTGCAGGTGCTTAAGGTCGGTGCCTGTTTCAATTTGTAAACTATTATTTTCATTTTATGGCATTTAACATGTAAAACAACAAGAAATAAGAAGCGGGAGACGTTTTTGTTTCTTCCACGCTCACATTTTTCACGCTCGCCGGGGGCGGGAATTTTCGTTTTTTCGTAAAATCCATTGACAAAAAGTACATAAAATCGTATAATAAGGGCATTGAACAGAACCCTGCGGGGTTCAGAAAGAGGAGTGCAATGAAAAAAGTTCTGGCTTTTGTCCTTTCGGCTTGCCTTCTGTGCGGTGCAACTCTTGCGCTTGCTTCCTGCGGTGGCGGGCAGACCGGCGGCGATGTAGTCAAGGTAATCGATATTCCGCTGACTTCCGAGGAGTACGCGTTTGCTGTCCGCAAGGGAGACACCGAGTTGCTCGGGCAGATCAACGACTTTATGGCGAAGATTCAGGCGAACGGCACCTTTGATACGATCGTCAACAAGTACTTCGGCGACGGGGAACCCACCCCTGTAGAATCCGCTGCTACCATGAAGACCGACGGTTCTCAGTTGATTGTCGCGACCAATGCGGCGTTCGAGCCCTTTGAGTACATGGTGGGCGCCAACTATTACGGTCTGGACCTTGAGATCATGTCCCTGTTTGCACAGGAGATCGGCAAGGAGCTGTACATCAACAACATGGAGTTCGATGCGGTTTGTCTGTCGGTTTCTGCGGCAGGCGGTACTTACGAGGATGAGAACGGCAATGAGGTGTCGGTTTCGGGCGGTGTGTGTGACATTGCAGCTGCCGGTCTGACCGTGAGCGATTCCCGCCGCGAAATTCTGGATTTCTCCACTACCTATTACGATGCGTCTCAGATGCTGATTGTGGCTGCGGATGATACCACTTTCGACAACTGCCAGACCGCCGCCGATGTGGAAGCGATCCTGAATACCCTGGACAAGAACACCGTGGTGGGCGTTCAGACCGCTACCACCGGTCAGAAATACTGCGAGGGTGATGTGGACTGGGATTTCCCCGGCTTCAATTTCACGACCCGGAGTTACCAGAGCGGCGCTGTCGCCGTGCAGAATATTCTCAACGGCAATATCAAGTATGTTGTGATTGACGAGGGCCCGGCCAAGAGTATTGTCACGCGCGTCAACGCAGCCAACTGACACGGCCCGCGTGTCATCAGAACGGGGAGAGCAATCTCCCTGTTTTGCTTCATAGGCCCCATTTCACGGTAAGGATGATGACATGAATAAAACAAACCCGTTTCTGAAAAAACACTGGATCGATATCCTGGTGGTGGCTGCTATTGCAGCTTTGGCCGTCCTCTTCGCGGTCAATGTGTACTACCAGTTCAATTTTGCGAAAAAGTGGGATCTATTCGTTTATTACTTCATTGAGAATGACGGTTATACGCGCCTGATCACCGGTATGAAAAATACCGCGCTGATTGCGGTATTCGGCCTTCTGATTGGGTTTGCCATCGGGACGCTGATTGCCGTTTTGCGCGTGATCCCCCCCTATAAGAAACTGACCCGTTACGCACACAAGGTCTGTACGGTGTATGTCGCTATTTTCCGCGGGACACCCATCGTGGTGCAGCTGCTGGTCGGATATTATATCCTGTTCCCGATCATGCATGTCTCGCTCTCCCCGGTCAATGCCTGTATCGCCATTTTCGGCTTCAACAGCGGCGCCTATATCTCGGAGATCATGCGTGGCGGGATCAATTCGGTAGATGCCGGTCAGCTCGAAGCAGCGCGCGCGGTCGGACTTCCGTTCTCGGTCGCCATGCTGAAGGTGGTGGTTCCGCAGGCGTTCAAGAATATTCTGCCTACCCTGGGCAATGAGTTTATCGCGCTGGTGAAAGAAACCGCCGTAGTCGGTTATGTGGGCGCGGTGGATATCACCAAGTGCTTCCAGGACCTGGGCAGTAATTCCTACGAATACATGATTCCGTACCTGGTGATGGCACTGATCTATATCGTGATTGTGGCGACCATCGCCGCACTGGTGAAACTGATGGAAAGGAGGCTCGCCAGAAGTGACAGGCATGCCTGATTCCAATATCGTGATTGAAACCAGACAGCTTACCAAACGGTATGGCTCTCTGCTGGTTCTCGATCATATCGATGAAGTCATACACGAAGGGGAAAAAGTAGCCATTATCGGTCCTTCCGGGAGCGGTAAGTCGACCTTCCTCCGCTGCCTCAACTGCATGGAAGATCCTACCGAGGGCGCCGTCTATTTTGACGGAGTCAATATTGCTGATATGCGTGTGGATATCAATAAGCACCGCGAACATATCGGGATGGTCTTCCAGTCTTTCAATCTGTTCAATAACAAGACGGTACTGCAGAATATCATGCTGGCACCCGTATATCTTGGCGTGCGCCGGCTCCGGATCGCCAAACTGAAGGCCCTCTTTTCCAAAAAAGCCAAGGAAAAACTCGCTCAGATGAATACTTCCGAGGCCGCCATCAAAGCTCAGGCCCGCGAAAATGCGCTGAAACTGCTCCGGCGTATCGGTCTGGAAGACAAGGCAGACAAATATCCCTCCACCCTTTCGGGCGGGCAGAAACAGCGTATCGCCATTGTGCGCGCACTCGCCATGAATCCGCGCGTCATGCTCTTCGATGAGCCGACCAGCGCCCTTGACCCTGAAATGGTAGGGGAAGTGCTGGACCTCATTCGTCAGCTGGCAAAAGACGGCATGACCATGGTGATCGTCACCCACGAAATGGGCTTCGCCCGTGAGGTCGCCGACCGGATCCTCTTTATGGATGGGGGCATCATTGCAGAACAGGGAACCCCGGCAGAAATTTTTGACTCGCCTAAGAACGAACGCACCAAGCAGTTCCTCAAAGCAGTCCTCTGAAACAGAAGACGAAGAAGCGGGGAAGACATGAGGCGAAGGAGCGAAGGAGCGAAGGAGCGTCTTCTTTCTTTGAGGAAGAAAGAAGCAAAGAACCTTTTCGGGAAAAGGTTCCTCCCTATGCGGGTGCATCTGTCCCCGCATGTAAGTGCCATCAAACCGGTGGTTTGCATAGAACTATACGGTATCGCCGCTTTGCAGCACCGTCTTACCCTTACAAAGTAAGACCGGCAGTCCGTACTTACCGTGATACGGCGGGTAGGGACTGCCGGTTTTCTTTATCCCTTATCCAAAAGTTTTCGGCACATTTTGCAAAAGGTGGCGGGTAGAGGGCGCCGCCCTGCGGGGACAGCGACCTTTGCCTTGTCTTGTGCACATCATCTGTCGTCACCCTGCACATAACCCGTATATATGACAGTAATATAAACCGGTATCCGTACACCGTTACAGGTGTGTGGGTACCGGTTTTGTATAAATATCGGCGTGGAACCGCGAATATTGTATATTCTTGAAACAAAAAGCTTCAAAAACACCTTTTTATCGTATTTAATATACATTGGATACCAATTATTGATAATTTTCAAAAAAATGTCTTTTTAGGGAATATACTTGACAAAATGGGATTCGCGTGCTATAATAACCAATGATATGGGAAAAACAGGGATTTCAGTTGCAGAATTATAACGGTAAAGGAGAGTGATTTTGTGGATAAGGTCATCGTGGACATCAACGAGAAGCTGAAACGCGGCATTCTTGACATGCTGGTATTGCAGTTGCTGTCGGAAGAAGACCGATACGGCTATCAGTTGAAAGCGGAATTGAATAAGCGTGCACATGGTCATCTGGTACTGACAGAAGGAGTGCTGTATGCACCCCTGTACCGTATGATTGAAAAGGGTTATATTTCAGAACGCAGAGAAATCGTGTGCCAGAAACGGGTACGCGTTTATTATCATCTGGAAGAACCGGGTAAACAGTTGCTGGCGCTGTGGCGTGAAGCCTACTATAACACGGTTGATGGCGTCGAAAAAATCATGAAACCGCAAAAGCCGGAGTGAAAACGCTCTGAGCAGGATGAACAAACGATTCGGATGATGGATCAGTAATGATCGCTCCCTTCAGCTGAAGAATTCCGAATCGCAATTTGCCTGCACATCTGTGAAAAAAACGGGAACCCGTCGGGATGTATTCCTGCGAGACCGGAAGCGGACGGGATTTGGAATGGTCATTCATGATGACCATTTTTGGTCGATGAAGGTGTGAGTATGGAATAGAGGGGTACTTCTGATCAGAAAAGATACAAAAGCACATTGAGGTAAATTTAAAAAATGCACCTGCCGCCGACAGGTGCATTTTTTATAACCGAAACAGATTTGATGATTCTGACAACCGGATAACCTCCCGGCAGTCCGTAACGCAGAAATATGGCGACGGACTGCCGGGGGTCTTATTCAGATATAAGGTTGTATGTTTCGGGAGCCGGACAGGGCAAACGGCCATTGATCCTGACACACCTGCCGCTGTGAGGGGCCCTTGGCTGAGTCGCCCCTTTCAAAACGGGGCAAAAAGCCGGGAATCCTTCCGTTTCTACAGTTTTATGCGGCGGTGATCTCTTTTACGGATTTAGGCGAGGACGACCTCGTGTCCGGTGCGGGCGGATTCGTAGATTGCGTCCAGGATTTCCATCAGGGTGACGCCGTCTTCTGCGGGTGAGCGGCAGGTTGTGCCGTTGCGGATGCAGTCCACATAGTGATTGATTTCATTTTCAAACAGGCCGTTAAAGGACAGGGCGGTGGGAGTGCACAACTGGACATTGCTCATATAGCCATTGGTTTCTGTATACAGTTCCAGTTCCGGATCCAGTTTGGCTCCTGCCTTGGTGCCGAAGAATTCGATCTTGCCTTCATCCTTCTTAATATTGAGGGAGAAGGAGGCTTCGATGGAAACCACGGCGCCGTTATCGTACCGGATCATGGCACTTGCCAGGTCTTCCACATCGAAAATATCCGCGTCGCCGCGGGAAGAAGAGGCGACATATCCCTTCCGGTCTTTCAGCTGGCGGCGGTCGCCCAGTTTATAGAAGGTGGCGCCGTAGACCGATACGGGACGGGGGTTTCCGATAATATAGCGGGTCAGGTCGATGATATGGACGCCCAGATCGATCAGCGGACCGCCTGCGGACATGGCGCGATTTCCGAACCAGCCGCCGGGCGAACCGTTGCGGCGCAGGTAGGTGGCCTTGGTATAATACAGTTCTCCGAAAGTTCCCGCATCGACGAAGTCGCGCAGAATCCGGCAGTCGTTGCCGTACCGGCGCACGAAGCCGATCATCAGCAGTTTCCCGCTTTCGCGTGCCGCGGCCAGCATTTCGCGCGCCTCGGCCGCCGAGGTTGCCATGGGCTTTTCGCACAGGACATGTTTGCCGGCTTTCAGGGCTGCGATGGTGCAGGGCGCGTGTGCCGAGTTCCAGGTGCACACGCTTACCGCGTCCAGTTCAGGCAGTTCTTTCAGCATGACATCTTTGTCGGTGTAGAGGCGTTTGATACCGTATTTTTCGCCCATGTGGTGCAGTCGGCTTTCACTGATATCGCAGAAGGCGTACAGCTCCACATCCGGGTTGGCGAGATAGCCGTGAATATGACTCTCGGAAATATTTCCGACTCCAATGATTCCTACTTTCAGTTTCGTCTTCATGTTTTGCTCCTTCCTGTCCGGGATGGCGTTATGCCATCAGTTCGGTCAGGAAACCGACCGCTTTCCGGATATCTTCTTCAGGCTGAGCGCCCACCTCGCGCTCAATGGTCAGGAATCCGCGGTACCCCACTTCTTCCAGTGCGCGCAGATATGCGGGGAAGTCCACTTTCCCTTCGCCCAGAGGTACCTCGGTAAAGGAGGGGCTCGCGAGCATTTCGGATTCGACCAGGCCGTAGACCGCCTCGGGATCACGGTAATAATTGCGGACGCCGTCTTTTGCATGTGTATGTACGATATAATCCGCCAGATTGTGGACAGCCTGTACCGGGTCGTCGCCTGTCACCATTACCAGATTTGCGGGATCGAGATTGACCGCGACGCCCTTGGATCCCAGGGCGTCCAGGAATCCCTTCAGTACTTCCGATGTTTCCGGCCCGGTCTCGATCGCGAAATGCGCGTTGAGCGAGTCGGCAAACTCGGCAAGAGTGAAGCAGGCTTCCTGCAGGATCTTGTAGCGGTCGTGCGTCGGATCGGCCGGAATCACTCCGATATGGGTGGTGACAATGTCGGTACCCAGTTCTTTCGCGAGGGTGAGGATGCGCTTTGATTCATCAATGAGTGCCGGATTCTTTTCAGGACGGTAAAAGCCCTGACCCAGGTCTCCGCACAGCGCGGAAATGGTCAGTCCGCGGTCCCCGACCTGACGCAGGAATTCGGCGCGCCGTGCGCCGGTCAACTCGCGCGGACTCAGCTCACCCCGGGTGGCGTATACCTGAATGCCGTTTGCTCCCAGTTTTGCCGCCTTGTCAAGGGCGGTTCGCCAGTCGGTCCGGAAGGACTCCAATATGACTCCGATCGGAAATCTGTACATGATTGGTTCTCCTGTTCTGTGAATTTTGGTAGATTGACTTTTGCACATTTTTATTATATACTATCCCAAAAGGGGTTGTAAAGGCAGGATGTTGCGCTTTTTTGATACAATTTTGCGCTGGGGGTGATGACGCTGTACACTGAGAACCGATATGAGGCAATTGCATTCCCCGATTGTCAGCGGCCGTTTCTGTTTCACTATGATGTGCGGAGGGCAGGGGATGCTTTTGCGCCGCACTGGCAGGACAGTCTGGAAATCCTGTATTTTACGGAAGGGGAGTCCGAGGTGCTTTCAGACGCGCACCGTGTGCGGTGCCTGCCCGGCGATCTGGCGGTGATCAACTGCACCGACATTCACCATATCCGCGCGTGTACGCCGGAGAGTGCATACTACTGTCTGATCGTGGACCGCGCGTACGCCGAGTCCTGCGGGATCCCGGTAGGGGAACTGCATTTTTCGCTGTGTGTGCGCGGGGACCGGCAGGCAGGGCAGATCATAGAGTGCCTTGCGGAGGAGATGGACCGGCAACAGCCTTACTATGAGAGCGCGGCGAGGGCCCAGATTTTGCTGTTGCTCTCCCTGCTGGCACGCTCGCACGCCGCAGCGGCTGACCCGGCGGCCCAGGCCCACGACCGGCGGGTGGAAATGGTCAGGAGCGGCATGCGTTATATCCGGGACCATTTTTCCGAGGAGTTGTCGGTGGATGCGGTCAGCCGCGCCAGCGGGTTCAGTAAGTTTTATTTCTGCCGTGCCTTTAAGGAGATCACCGGTAAAACCGTGATTGCCTATATGAATTATATCCGCTGCTCCCATGCGCGACAGCTGATTGCCACCGGGGAATACAATGTTTCCGAGAGCGCGCGGCGCTGCGGATTCAGCAATCTGTCCTATTTTACACGCACCTATAAAAAATACATGGGCGCGCTCCCGTCAGACCGATCGGCCGGGGCAGACGCCGCCCGGAGATAAGGGGGACACCATGAAAAACACCGCCAAAGCGAACCAACCGAATGTAATCCTGCTTCTTGCGGATGACCTGGGGTACGGGGACCTGTCGTGTTACGGTGGGCTGGGTGTCAGGACGCCGAACATTGACGCGCTGATGGAAGAGGGGATCCGTTTCTCAGCCGGATATTCCACATCGGCGGTCTGTACACCGGCGCGCTACAGCCTCCTGACCGGCGCCTATCCGTTCCGCAATCCCGACACACGCATTCTGCCGGGAGATGCGCCCTGCCTGATCGGAAAGGATCAGGGCACCTTGCCGAAAATTTTCCGCGAGGCGGGGTACCGCACTGCTGCGGTAGGGAAGTGGCACCTGGGACTGGGCAATCATGATCTGGACTGGAACCGGGAAGTCAGTCACACGCCCAACGATGTGGGGTTTGATTTTTCGTTTATTTTCCCCGCCACCAATGACCGCGTTCCTTGCGTCTATCTGAGAAACCGGCTGGTTGAAAATCTGGATCCCGATGACCCGATCGAGGTCTCCTACGCCGCACAGTGCCCGTATGACGATATTCCCACCGCGACCCGCAACCCGGAGATGCTGCGGATGCTGCACTCCCACGGACATGACAACAGTATTGTCAACGGTGTCGGGCGGATCGGTTTCATGCGCGGAGGAGAGAAGGCGCGCTGGCGCGACGAGGACCTGAGCGACCGCTTCCTGCAGGAGGCGGAGGGATTTATTACGGAATGCGGGGAGCAACCGTTTTTCCTGTATTACGCACTTCATCAGCCGCATGTGCCGCGGGTGCCCAACCCGCGTTTTGTCGGGGCGAGCGGACTGGGATCGCGGGGAGATGTGATCGCCGAGATGGACGACGCGGTGGGCAGACTGACGGCATTTCTGGGAGAGCGCGGACTGCTGGAAAACACCATTGTGATTTTCACGAGCGACAACGGCCCGGTGCTGGATGACGGTTATCACGACGACGCCGAGCGCCGCAACCGCATGGCTTATCACCGGCCGCAGGGGCCCCTGCGGGGCGGCAAGTACAGCAAATTCGAAGGTGGTGCGCGTGTGCCGTTTATCGTGTCCTGGAAATCTCATCTGCGGCAGTCGGTCTCGGACGCGCTGATCAGTCAGGTGGATCTCTGCGCTTCGTTTGCCGCCATGCTGGGCGTGCAGCTTCACGACTGGGCACCTGACAGCCTCAATATGCTGGATGCACTGCTTGGGAAGGCCATGACGGGAAGAGAAGAAATATTTGCGGAATCTGCAAACAAAAGTTATTTTCTTCGCCAGGGCATATGGACCTATCTCCAGCCCTCCGGCGGGAAAGCACGCCATCCGCACACAGGCATTGAACTGGGGAATTCGCACGATCCCCAGCTCTATCATATGCTGTATGATATCGGGCAGCGCGAAAATCTGGCCGATGCATATCCCGCTCTGGTGGCGCGCATGGAGCAGCGCATC
>CASFDI010000002.1 GCA_949293405.1 uncultured bacterium
CCTTTTCCCGAATGGGTGGATGACAGCGCGGGAAAACTCGGCATCCATTTTTCGGCGGACGCGGGAGCTTTGCTGATTGACAAGCAGGTGGTCACGGGGGAAGGGCAGAAAGACGGACAGCTTCAGATCAGCAGTCTGTCGGCAGCCTCGCCCGGGAACAACGGGATTATTACGCTTGAAATTTCCCTGAGTGCGGTTGACGGACAGGATGTGTGCGCCTTGAATGTGGAAACACGGCATGCCAGCACGGTCTGTCAGGTGCTCTCGGTGGAGAACGAAACCGGGAATCTGTATGCCGGCGGCGTCAAAATCGGCAAGCTGGACTCGGGCGAGACCCTGGTGACCCTGGTGCTTGATCTGGTGAACAGCACCATGGATGTGTATGTGGACGGCTCACAGTATCTGTCCGACCACGCATACAATAATATTACACCGGCAGATCAGTTTGAAAAGATCCGTCTGTATTTCCCTTCATCGGGATACGGTCAGCTGAGGATCAACCGGTTTGCCTTTTCCGAGACGGAGCATTTCACTTACACGAACCTCACAGGCGAGCGCATGTATCAGGTGACTCTTACTGACAGCACTTACAGCCATGTCAACTGGGAGGCCAGTCCCTATACGCTTCCGGAGGGCCTGTGGATCTCGGGTGAGAATGTTGTTTCCGGATCGGTTGATCTTGCTTCCGGAACAGCATTCCGCAAGGTGGATGTTGCGCTGCTGCCCGGCGCATCCGTGCGTACGGCAGCACCCGCCGGCCTGCGGTTCGAGAGTACGATGGACCGTGCGGTGTACGATGCGCTGACAGACGCGGGATACAGTGTTGCTTTCGGAACCTGGATTTTCCCGGCGGCATCTTTTGACGGCATTCCCGAAAACGCGGTCTGCAGCCGGTTCGAGGATGTAAACGGACTGGCCGAGAAGGATGGCGTATACACTTACTACACCTCGCTGGTCAACCTGTTGGGGCAGAACTATGCGCGTGCTTTCGGAGCGGTCTCCTATATCACGGTATCTCTTGGGGAAGAGGAAGTGTACTCATTCACCACGGCATTCCATGAGGCCAACAATGCGCGCTCTGTCTATCAGGTGGCATGTGCCGTTGCGCAGTCCGGTGAGCTTTCCGGCATGGAGGGGGGCGCGGCATCGGTTGTTACCGGGTACCTTGACGGAGTGGTCGAAATCAAAGATGACAGTGCAGTACAGATTGCAAACTATACCTCACCTTATATGGTTACGATTTCCGATGGCGTGCTGAAGATAAGCGGAGGCGATCCCTCTGTAATCAGTAATATTCTGTACGGCGGCAGAATTTATACCGGCGGGTGGACAGTAGAAGAGGGCGTGCTGACAGCACCCCTTCCCGCACAATCCTGATGAAAGGAGTGACGGTATTGATGAAGAACATTTATGAAGAGCCCCGGCTGGAGATCCTGCTCTGTGCCGAAGGTGATTTTCTTGCCAGATCGGGCAACGATTTCTGGGCGGACGATATTTTCGGTGATGATTACGGAGATAAATTCGGCGCCTGATTTTCCGTCCCCGAATCCCCCGCGCACAAATTGTGCGCGGGGGATTTTTACGATTTTGTAAACGGTGTGGTCAAAATAACCAATCCGAGGGGCTGAAAACAGAATTCAACCCCTTCTTTTTGTGCGATTTGCGAAATCTGCATTGTTAAAAGCGAAAAACGCAGATCGTCGCTTGCAAATGGGCGCGAAATGCGATATAATATAAATATTCGCAATACCCAATTTTTTCCGGTGCAGGGCACCGGTCCCATCGAAAGGAGCCCCTATGAAAAACGCCTGGTTCAAACGGTTTGCCTCGCTTTTCCTGGTGCTGGCGATATTGATGACCTGTTTTACGGTCACCCTTTCCGCGGCCGATACGGAAGACGGGGAAGAGGAGGAAAAAGATCCCGAAGCGGGTCTGCCGGTGGTGTATAACCGTACATACGACGAAGCCGGGAAAACCCCCTTTGACAACCTGGGCATCAACAACAAGGAAGTCAATACCATTCTTTTGAAAAGTGAAAACATCGAGGTTGACGGTGCCGAAACTGTAAATAATTATATACAGCTTAAAATGAATGACGATGCGTCAAATGTGCCGGACAACTATCTGGAGCCCTCTTTTGAGTGGATGGCAAAGCAGATTGTTGCCGAAATTTCCCTGCGGAAAGAGCCGGGGCTCGGCGTTGCATCATCAAAGGTGATGTATGTATATTACACAGCAGCCGGAACCCGTTCGTTTGCTGACCTTTTGAGCATCAACAGTGAAGGTGTAGTTACGATTGCAGGAGCCGGTACCCGGGTTGCGACACTGAGTGATACCGAGTGGACGCATTTTTCGTTGATTATTGATATTGAGTCGGTGACGGTGGATGTGCTGGTTAACGGCACGCAGGTTGCCGCGGATAAGAAGTTCAACGGTTCTTCCGATTTCAGTTACATGAACAGCTTCCGGATTTATTGCAATGCGGGGGCGGCCAACGCGGGCCGCGCGCTGGCGATCGACAACTTCCGCCTTTACGAAGGAACGCATGTGCGCGATGTCTCGGACGAAGACGGCAGCACCGACTCGCTTAATCTGAGCGATTTCCGTGATTCGGTGGTCATGAAGGTGAATGTGCCGTATGCATATGTCCGGGAACAGGTCTCCATCAGTGACGATCTGTCGGTAACCCCTGTGAAAGTAGACGGGGAGGTCTATGTTCCGCTGGTATTTGTGGCTCAGCAGTTGGGCTACGATGTCAGCGCATTGTCTGAGAAGGTCTTTGTTTTTGCAAAGGAGGATTCTCAGTGCGTCATTACCATCGGAAACGAATACGCTTATCTTGACGGGGATGTGATTTCGCTGGGCGGTGAAAGCGCAGTGCTGAATGTCAGCGATCAGCTGATGGGTAATTTTTCCGTGGTGGAGACCGTGTTCCCCGGATATCATGTCACTTATGACGAAATGGGACTGATCATCATTGACTCCACGCCTGACCTGGTCAACCGTACCGACAATCTGGCGGTCATGGTAGAGCTGATGGAGGCGTTTGTCTTTGACAATCCCACCGGCGAAGACATTTATAATGACGCTCTGGAAAAAGCGGACGGTATCTTGTCGCATCCCCGTGTTCTGGCTACCTCCGAGCAGTTTGACGCGGTGCGTCAGGCATATCAGGAGGGGCTTGCCGCACTGGCTGCCGGAGAGAGTACCGAGGGCATGTATGTGTATCAGTGGACTTCGGTTACTGTCAATTCTGCGCTGCGTCAGATGGGGGTGGTTCTGGGCGGTACGCCGAAGGAAGATCCGGTTTATTACTACGACGACGGCAACCGGATGACCGAAGAGCGCGACACGCTGATGTCCTGGTCGTTTACCTATCAGGTAGTGCGGGATATGACCGACGGCACTCCCGAGAAGGTTGCCGAGCGTGTATTGCGCTACCTGTATGCTATGTCTCAGTTTGACGACTGGAACCCCGGTCACTCGCTCAACTGTGCGGGCAACGCACAGGGTGTTGCGCTCGCCTACGACTGGATGTACGATGCATGGGCTGCCGATGACTGGACGGTCGAGCGCATCAGCACGGTACTGGGCGCGGATGCGGTAAGCGCGTTCCTCACAACGGAGAGCGGCAATCTGGATGTGAAGCGGTTTGTCGAGGATATTCTCTATTATTACGGCATTGCGTCTGCAATCGGTTCGTATAACAGCACCACCTATCAGCAGACCTCCTTCGGTACCTTCGGCAGATGCACCTGGACCGGTACCGAAAACAACTGGAACGCGGTGTGCAACGGTTCTTACATGATGGCTTGCCTCGCCCTGATGGATGTGGATACCCTGATTTCTGACAATACGGTGCCTGAAAGGGTCAATCTGAAGTTTGACGGAAACCGGAATCCCGACAGTGCTGACTATGGAAAAATTGAATTCAACGGATCCGTCAAAGTGGGCGCTCCGTTGCCCGTGTTGACCGATTCCGCTGTTTTGCTGTGTTCGGATCCCTCACAGTCCGCATCTCTGACCTATCAGTCCGAGATCCAGTGGCTGATGGGCAAAATCATGCAGAGCATCAAGACGGGTGTGATCTGCTATGCGCCTGACGGCAGCTATGCAGAGAGCCCGGGATACTGGGTATACGGAACCGGACACCTGTTCTACATGTCTGAGGCTCTGTATTCCGCAACCGGTTATACCTACGGTCTGCTCAATGCGGGCGGCGTGGATACCACCGGGTACTTCCCGATTTATATTGAGGGTTCCGACAACCTCTCCTGGGGTTATCATGACTCAGGCAGCGGCAAGCTGGACACCAGCTATCTGGCATGGGTAGGACAGTATCTGGGCGATCCTGCTCTGTCCGCACTGCGGTACCAATCGGTTATCGAGGGCAGAAAGAGCGCTACCATTCAGGACATCTTGTTCTTCAACGAGGACCTTCTGGATGCAGCCGGAGAAATGCCTCTGGATCACTACTTCCAGGGCATTGAGACCGCGACATTCCGTTCCTCCTGGGAGACCGGTGCCATCTACACCGGACTGCACGGCGGTTACAACTCGGTCAACCATGGAGATATGGACGCGGGCAACTTCATTTATGATTCCAACGGAATCCGCTGGTTTGTGGAACTGGGATCAGATAACTACAATCTGGACGGCTATTTCTCCCAGGGCGTCAACGGTGCCAAGTGGAAGTATTATCGGAAGGCGGCAGAAGGGCAGAATACTGTCTTCCTTGCCAACGATTCCAACTGGCCGTATGGACAGAACCCGGAAGCAAATGTTCCCGTAGTGGATTTCTACTCCGATGAGAACGGCGGATATGCCGTGTTGGATATGTCGGTTGCTTTCGGAAGCGATAAGGCAACCTCCGCAAAGCGCGGCCTGCTGTTCACCAACTCGCGCAAGACGGTGGTCATTCAGGACGAATTCCTGTTTTCCGGTGCGGTTGACCTGTACTGGGTGGCGCATATCAACGGCGGCACCAACACCAATTACAGTGTGGAACTGGCTGAAGGAGGTACGGTCGCGTATCTGACCTATGACAACGGCACGACACAGTATACGGTGCGCGCTACCATTGTTCCGATGTCCCCGACATATTCGTATTACTTCCAGGTGATGGATGCGACCGCGTTGCTGGCGGCAACCACCGGTGCGGCTCCTGATGCCGCACAGCAGGAGTACGGGCGCGGCGGCTATCAGAAACTGGTGATTGAGTCCGGGAATACCACATATTTTGGTTGCGCTGTGGTCATTGAGACCATTGAGAGCCGGGAGCTTGAGACAGGATACACCTATGTGAATATCGACAACTGGATGCCGGTAGCGGATACCCGGCCGGTACCCGATCCGGGCACGGATCCGGATGACCCGACCGATCCGAGCGATCCTGTGAATCCCGTAGATCCGGTGACCCCCATGACCGTGCTCAACCACCTGCGCACTTTTGTATCTGCTTCCGGAGCTGAGCGGACCGAAGCCATGCTGGCAGTGGCCCGTACGATCCAGTATCTGAGCGCGTCTCAGGTGCAGACC
>CASFDI010000003.1 GCA_949293405.1 uncultured bacterium
CATTTCACCGTAAATTCCGTTTTTGATATGGGAGACGGAAGCATCCCGCCATGCCATTTCCGCCGCAGCGGCGGGGTCGCACGGATGAATGTAGCCGAAATAGTCCCCCCGAATCTGCGCGCCGATCCATTCGCGATAATGGTTTTTATAGACCGCGGAATCGGGCGGCATGTATCCGTTTACAAAGTTGCAGTACGCCACCCGCTCCGCCGTACAGTAAGCGTCCTTCGGCTGCCAGGAGAGCCAGGCGGCCGCTACATCGGCAGGAGTGAATGCCGCCGTATAGCGGCTGATCAAGCGCTGCGCAAGCACGGTATAGTTGGTGTCGTCGTCCACCGGCGCGCACGGTACCGTATCGGCGTAGCATCTGCCCGCAAGCGGAAAGCGATACCGGTCCACCGCATCTTCGGGTACATCGGTAGACAGGATATAGCGGTGCATCGGGAAATTGCCGCTCTCGCGCAAAAAGCGGTGCAACTCGTCGCGGCGCATGCCCTCAACCGGTTTCCCCAGCAGGCACCCGGCAATTCTGCCGTACCAGGCGCCCGAGATGCGGTCCGCAAGCGTTTTCCGGTCGGGCATACGCAGCATAGGCACAGTTCCCTCGGCGCAGGCGCGGATCTGATCCATATCGGAAGGCTCCCGGTACGGATAATCCGCAACGGTCGGGGCGGTGCGCACAATATCGTACAGCACATCCGCCACCGCCGCGCGGTGCCGGTCGTCAGGCATCTGCTCCACCGCCCGGAACAACGGTTCATATGCCGCAACATCCAGTCCTTCCTCCACGCACTGCCGGTACTCGACCTGCATATCGTGTGCATATTTCTGCCAGGGGTGCAGCATGGAATACTGAGGCTGTATTTCTCTCTGCTCTTCCTCGACCGCCCGCAGGTCGCGCTCCAGCAGCAGCCGGTCCAGGGACACTGAAAACAGTTTCGCCATGCGGACCAGATGCTCGGGTTTGGGCTGTGCGCTGCCTGCTTCCCACTTCTGAACCGCCTGCCGCGTCACCTGCATCCGCTCGGCAAAGGCCTCCTGAGACAAGCGGTTGCGTTCTCTCAGGCTCCGGATCTGTTCATGCAGTTCCATCGTAACCTCCGAAATCCGGCAGACGCCGGTTGATTATCTCCATTATACACCCCTGCGCGGAAAACGCAAGCAAATTCCCCATACAAAAAATGCAACCGGGAGTTGCCCCCCGGTTGCATCGCATACACCGTCCTGTTATTTCACCAATCCCTCAAGCCATTCGAGCACCTTGAACCGCAGTACCGGTCCTTCGGTCATCAGCTCATATTCCGCATCGGTCAGTCCGGGCGGCACCTCTTCGGTAGCCGCATCCAGGCAAAGCGGCGGATACAGCACACACCACCAGTTCTGCCCCTCTCCTTCTCCGATGATCACGCGCAGAGACAGATAAGTACCCGCCGGCAGTGAAAACCCCTCATAATCGCGGGTGGGATACCACTCCTCGTCAAAACATACCGCAACCGTGTCCGTACATCCCCGTTCGGTCAGCACTTCCGTGGCAGTCTGCCGGATGTCCCCCTGCAGGGCAGATACCAGTGCCTGTGCCTGCTCGCGGTCGGTGCATGCCGCCAGCCGTTCCCCATATACATCGAGGATCCGGTCCCGCACCGCCAGTTTATCCTGCTGCGCCTGTGTGCTGTCGTCCGCCGCCAGCACATGCAGACGCACCACCTGTGTATAGATCTGTTCTTCTCCGCGGATGGGCAGCGCTGCAATCAGGCCAGCCGTGCAGAGCAGCGCCAGTACAAATGCAAGATGCTTTTTCATTCTGTTTTTCCGGTCTCCCTTCGGTTGATACCCCAGTATTCCCCGCATGTATGCCGTTTATACATGAAAATTTGCATCAGGCACTTTTTTTCTTGGTGCTGCGCGAATTGGCCAAAAGAATTGACAGGCACAACCGATTGTGCTATAATAGGAATTTGCAGTGAGTTCGAGACCTTCCTCACTAAGGCGTCCCTACCCCCTCTTTTCCCGGTCGGAGCCGGTACCGGCCGGACGGGAACAGCGGCGCCGGAAAACAAAACTAAAGGAGAAAAACATGAAACGCAAAACCCGTCTTCTGACCGAGGGCGCCCTGATTGCCGCCCTCTACACCGCGCTGACCCTGTTGTCGGCGGCCGTCGGCCTGTCCGGCACAAACGCCATTCAGTTCCGCATTTCCGAGGCGCTCTGCGTCCTGCCGGCCTTCACACCCGCCGCAGTGCCCGGACTGTTTGCGGGATGCCTGATTGCGAATCTGCTCAGCCCCGGCATCTCCCCCTGGGATGTGCTGTTCGGCTCTCTCGCGACCTTGATCGGCGCCCTAATCGCGTATTTTCTGCGCCGTCATCCTCTGCTGGTCCCCATTCCGACTGTTCTGGCCAACACCCTGATTGTCCCGTGGGTACTGATCTACGCTTACGGCATCCCGGGCGGATTCTGGATTCAGGCCCTGTGGGTCCTGCTTGGTGAAGCAGCCTGCTGCATGGTGCTCGGTTATCCGCTGATGTTTGCCCTGCGCCGGCACCGGGACCGCATTTTCCGCTGAACATCCGTACAGTTTTTCGGAACACTGTAAAACAGATACATATCCGCCTGCATGCGTACCGGCGCTGCAGGACGGAAGGACCCGGAGGGAAATCTCTCCGGGTCCTTCTTCTGATCATGCGAACTGACTGTTGTACAGATTGGCGTAAAACCCCCCTGCTGCCAGCAGTTGCTCATGGGTCCCCCGCTCAATGATGTCGCCGTCGCGCATCACCAGGATCAGATCCGCCTCGCGGATAGTGGACAGCCGGTGCGCCACGATAAAGGAGGTGCGCCCCTTCATCAGCCGGGCGAAAGCGTCCTGAATCTTGAGTTCGGTACGGGTATCGATCGACGAGGTCGCTTCATCCAGAATCAGCATGGGCGGCAGCGCCAGCATCACACGCGCAATGCACAACAGCTGCTTCTGG
This sequence comes from uncultured bacterium, assembly GCA_949293405.1. Taxonomy (GTDB): domain Bacteria; phylum Bacillota; class Clostridia; order Oscillospirales; family CAG-272; genus UBA1740. The sequence goes on from CASFDI010000003.1 coordinate 2,973, forward strand.
CCCTGTGACAGGCTCCCGCCGTCCTCGCCCAGCACCGTATCATATCCCTGCGGCAGCCGTTTGATGAAGCTGTGCGCATGCACCGCACGGGCAGCCTCCTCCACCTGTTCGCGCGTGGCATCGGGTTTCCCCATCGCGATGTTTTCAAACACGGTGGCATTCTTGAGCCAGGTTTCCTGCAGCACCATGCCGTAATGCGCACGCAAGCCGTGCCTGCTCATGCGCCGCGTATCGATGCCGTCTACCGCGATGGCGCCTTCGTTGACATCGTAGAAGCGCATCAGCAGATTGATCAATGTGGTTTTTCCGCAGCCGGTCGGACCGACCAGTGCAATGCGTTTCCCTGCCGTCACCTCCTGGGAAAAATGGCGGATCAGCGGCTTTTCCGGTACATACGAGAAGCTGACATCCCGGAAGGAAACCGCGCCTTCCACCCATTCGGGATCTTCCGGTTTTTCCGGATCGGGAGTCTCCTCCGGACTGTCCAGAATGTCAATCACCCGTCCTGCCGCCGCTACGGCGCCGGTCAGCTCGGTCAGCACGCCCGAAATCTCATTGAAGGGTTTGGTATACTGATTGGCATACGCGAGGCAGGAGGAAAACAGCCCGACCGTAAACAGCGGATTGACCATAGCAGTCAGTGCTCCGACCAGCGCCACACCCGCGTACACCACGCTGTTGACAAACCGGGTGACCGGGTTGGTCAGCGAAGAAAAGAAGATGGCCTTGAGCGAGCATACGCGCAACTTTTCCGACAGAGCGGCATACGCAACGCGGTTCTGCTCCTCATGCCCGAACGCCTTTACCACACGCAGATTGCCCACCATCTCATTGATAAAAGCAGTTTCTTCCCCGCGTACCTCGGTCTGTCTGCGGAAGAGACGGAAGGTGCGGGTGCTGATAAAGCGCGCGGCAAACAGGGAAAGCGGCGTCACCGCCACCACAATCAGAGCAATCCAAGGGCTCAGATAGATCAGGAAAGCAAGCGTTCCCAGGATAGTCAGCACACCGGTGAACAGCTGCGTGAATCCCATCAGCAGCCCGTCCGCGAACTGATCCACATCGGTGATCATACGGCTGACCGTGTCCCCATGGCTGTGCGTATCAATATAGGAAAGCGGCAGACGCTGCAGTTTGGAAAACGCGGCGGCACGCAGGTCACGCACCACATAAAAGGTGATCCGGTTGTGAATGACCCGCATCAGCCACTGACACAGCGCCACTCCCAGCACCACTGCCCCGCCGATCAGAAGAAGACGCCACAGAGCGGAAAAGTCGGTGCCGCCCCCGTCGATGATGCAGTCAATGGCGCGGCCGATCAGGATCGGAACATACAGAGTCCCTGCCACCGAGCAGGCGGCAAACACCACAGAAAGAAGCAGAAGAGGCCTGTACGCACCGACATAACGCCATACAGCGCGCAGAACAGATTTGTTGGTTGTCATGCTTCTCCCTCCTTCCGGTACTGCGAATCGTAAATTTCGCGGTAAACTTCGCTTGTCTGCAGCAATTCTTCATGGGTCCCCACTGCAGACAGGATCCCGTCCTCCAGCACCAGGATGCGGTCTGCGTGCATGATGGAGGCGGTACGCTGGGAGACCAGGAACACGGTTGCGCCGTCCGTATCCTCCCGCAGGGCGCGGCGCAGAGCCGCATCGGTTGCATAGTCCAGAGCGGACGAGCTGTCATCGAGAATCAGGATTTCGGGGTGGCGCACCAGTGCGCGCGCGATGGTCAGGCGTTGCCGCTGGCCGCCCGAAAAGTTCTTGCCTCCCTCGATCACCGGCACATCCAGACCGCCCTTATCGCGTACAAATTGTGCCGCCTGCGCCACTTTCAGCGCTCTCCACAGAGTGTCATCATCCGCATCGGGATTTCCCCAGAGGAGATTGTCACGGATGCTTCCCGTGAACAGGACAGCTTTCTGGGGTACAATCCCCACCCTTTTTGTATACTGCACGGGGTCGAGAGAGCGGACATCGCATCCCCCCACACGCACCTGTCCCTCGCTGGCATCGTACAGATGCGCCAGCAGATGAACCAGAGTGGTCTTACCGGTACCGGTACCTCCGATCACGCCGATGGTCTCTCCCCGCTCAGCGTGAAAAGTAATATCGGACAGCGACGGGGCACCGCCTTCACCGTAGGTCATGCTCACATGGTCGAAAACCACAAACGGCTCCGGACGCGATTCCTGCGCGGGCAGTTTCACCGCAGAAGGTTGCAGTTCCAGCACTCCCGCGATCCGCCTGCCGCAGGCCGCCGCCTTGGTCATGGTGATGATCAGGTCAGCCAGTTTGATCAGTTCCACCAGGATCTGGGACATATAGTTATAGAGCGCAACCACCTTTGCCTGTTCGAGAAAGCCCCCTTCCACGCGCCAGGCACCGGTATAAACCAGCACGAAAATGCCCAGGTTGACGATTACATAAGTCAGAGGATTCATCAGGGCGGAAATTTTCCCCACGAATTTCTGCTGTGCGGTGAAAGTCTGATTGGCGCGGTCAAAAGACTCAATTTCGTCTTCTTCCTTACGGAATGCACGGATGACGCGCACACCGGTCAGGTTTTCGCGGGTCATGCCCAGCAGACGGTCGAGTCCCCTCCGGGTCCGGTTGTACAGCGGCATGGTCAGCAGCATAATGCCGAACACCACCACCGACAGCACCGGGATCACCGCCACAAAGACCAGCGCCGAGCGCACATCGATGGTAAACGCCATGATCATGGCGCCGAACACCACAAAAGGCGAGCGCAGGAACAGGCGCAGCGTCATATTGACGCCGGTCTGAAGCTGATTCATATCGCCGGTCATACGCGCGATCATGGTAGCCGATCCCAGACGGTCATACTCGGCATATCCCAGGCTCTGCAGTTTGCCGAACAGGGCATTTTTAAGCGATGTGGAAAACCCCACCGCCGCCTTTGCGGCGAAATACTGTGCGGTCAGCGAGGCGGCCAGTCCGACGATCCCCAGCAGGACGAGCACCCCAACCATACCGATCACATAGCCCCGGTCTCCGGCTCCGCCGTCCCCGCCGATCCCGTCCGCAATGATGGCAGCCACCACCAGCGGTACAAACAGTTCCAGTAATGCTTCAAACATCTTGAAGAGCGGTCCGAGCACCACCTCTTTCCGGTACCCCCGGAAATAGGCAAGCAGTTTTTTCATGAATCCAACCTTTCTTTCAGCGACTCCAGTTGCGTCTCGTCAAATACCTCAACTCCCATTTCACGCAGCCCCCGCGCCGCGATCCCCTCCCCGGGGATCAGGCGCCCGGTAAAGGTCCCGTCATAGATCTGCGTGCTGCCGCAGGACGGACTGCGCGCCTTGAGCAGCGCCAGGGTTGCACCGGATTCCTGTGCGCGCCTGCAGGCCTGCTGTGCGCCGCGGCGGAACGCCTCGGTCACATCGGTGCCGTCACGCGAAACCACCCGGCCGTCCTTCTGTTCCGCCGGCGGGCGCGGGATCGTGAGTCCGCCCATCGACTCCGGGCAGATGGGCACCACCGTGTGGTCCCGGAGCAACTCCCCAAGGCCGTCAAGGCCTCTTGCGGTTCCGTCGTAACGGCAGGGCCTGCCCAGCAGGCAGGCTGAAACAAGAATGGTCATCCCTGCTCCTTTCCATCAGTTCACATCCGAAAGACAAACAAACAACCCGGGCGCGCCCTATGGCGTTCCGCCCGGAGCGGACTTTTTTATTTTATTATAACAGACATCCGCCGAAAAGTCCACCGCAACAGACAAAATTCCTGACCGGGCGCAAAACTGCCGAGCGACCGGCAGCACAGCCGGTCGCTCGGACAGAATCAGGCCTGGGTCTTGTTTTCGTCGGACTCCTCGTCGGTATCTTCTTCCTCTTTGGGTGCTTTGCGCATCATCAGGTTCACCAGGATTCCCAGAATCAGGGCGCACGCGGTGGTCCGGA
>CASFDI010000004.1 GCA_949293405.1 uncultured bacterium
GGTCCGGTGGACATTACCGCGCCGAATGCACGCACATCAAAAAATCTTCTGCACGCTTCCTGCCTTCCCTTGTAGACTTCTTCTTTCCCCTTGGCGCATTCTTCAACGCCTGCTGCACGCTTTGCTTCAGCAATCTTACGATTGATATTGGTTCCCTGTTGAATGATAATCCCCATACCGGGCTCACCCTGATGCGCGGTTTCAATATAATTCCGGATCCGCCGCTTGATAGCGCCATCCGTGATATATCCGCAAAGTGTCTGAGGATCTACACGGGGCGAGTTCCCCATATCAGGATCACCGTTGGGGTTCGCATTGGTGCATGCCACATAAAAGATAAATTCATAACGGTTTTGAATCGCCATCGTTTAATTCTCCTGTTCCTGATTCAGATTTGTTTTTAAGTTTGCATACCGCTCTGCGCGCTCCTTGTTCAGAGCGGCAAGCATCTGATAATACCCCAGTGTAAACAAAGACTGTTCCGGCAATGTCAACACATCCGGTACACGATCTCCGATCCTTGCGCTGACTTCTGCCAGCCGCGTTTCAAAGCCCCTTGCAATATACGGATTGTCCAGTTTCGCCAGATGATGTGTTGAAAGTCTGGCAAGCCGCCCCAGAACAAACGCCGGTGTTTGCTGCGCGGATGCAAAATAACGCTGAACCAAAGAGACATTTACATCCGGGTAAGCGGTTTTCTGCAAAGCGGCATAAACTGCAACCATCGCGCCTGTATGGTATACGGCACTGGGATGATGAGGATTGTATTCCGACATAAGGTCAACCTCCTGATGATTTCTGATCAGCCAGACCTTCAGCCATTGAACAGCACAAGGATCGGGCGAAACAGATGTACTTCCGTCTTTCTCTTCTGACATCATTTGCGAACGGATCACGCTCAGCGCACGGGTGGCAACCGTGTCCGGCAGGCGCGTACCGTTCACCACAGCAAAAACAACTGCCGCAGTAAGCCCCGAAAGTTCTTTGCTGACGCGCGAATAAATGTCTTTTCCATTTTTCTGGTGCAACAGAGTGATAAACCGTGCAATTAACTTGTGCGGCTTCACCATGGCCGTTCCGTGACTGTTGATCAGTTGCAGTTCCCCGTTCCACTGATCTATATGTGCTTTCAGATCTTCATAAGACCCCTGAAAAAAGCGTCTGACCACCACACGGCCGGTTGCACCGCTAAGCAACGCAATATAATAACGATCCGGCAGAGTCTCGGCATACGCACCGCTTTCAACAGCCCCTACCAGGCGGTCCGCGTTCCGACGGGCCTGCCGGTCATCCGCCGGGTCCCGTTCGTCTTCCTCATCGGGTTCTCCATCTTGTTCAGCCTCCGGGAAAAAGCCCATCAAAGGAATCGGATCCGGCTCCCGCTCCGGAAGCGCCCGATTATACCAGTGCACAAATTTCATGCCTGCCAGAACCGGCGCATCCTGAAGCAACAGATCCAATGCTTCCTTTACCTTAGAGAACGCCTCTTCCGAGACTGCTGCATTTTCACTTTGATCAAATCCGTAAGAACAAAACGCGGACTTATCAAAGCAGAGCAACGCGTCGCCGCTTCCGTGTCCGCCAACAGGCTGTAACCCCTTCGTTTTCGGAACTGTTTTCAGCGGTGTGGTGGGGTGCCCGGTAATCAGACAAAGAGAGGAAGTTGACGGTTTGTCCGATTGGCTCCATTTCATGCGATAATGTTCCCACCAGGCCTGCACCGATGGGCTCTCCACCAGATAGGTATTTCCTACCATAAAAGATATACGATCGGATGATTTGATTTTGTTGCGCTCCAGATCTTCTCTGATGATTTCTGCAGCCTGCCGATCCTCCAGCAGATGCAGACATAACAGCGCCTTCGGCTCCCCCCAATCGCCAAGGTCTTTCAATCCATCACGAAAAAATTGACTTTTCAGATCCGGCTTCTCAGGAAAAATCACAGACCGTTTCTCCGACAACAGATTGCACTTATCAGTCCCGTTGGCAAGTCTCCCGATATCTGGACATCTGAATCCACTTCCGGCATTCCGGAAGACGCCTGAATACACTCCGTCTTCGGTCA
>CASFDI010000005.1 GCA_949293405.1 uncultured bacterium
GAAGCCTTCCGTTCCCAATGCTTCCTTATCCACAAACTCAAACCGGATCGCATTCCCGCTTGCAGTCGATGCAATATCCAGCCATACACCCGCATAGGTATACAACGCTGCCTGCAGATTCTGTGCTGCCGCATAGGCATCTTTGACAGACGAATCCGCAACAATCGTATACCCGGACAGATCCTGGCCGTTCACCTTCACTGATGTGATATCGTATTCGGTCTTCCGCTCCGCATACAGCGTGTTCGATATGTATACCGTTCCCACAGCCGTAGTCTCATTCGTGATCTGCAGATAATTCTCTACAAAGAAATCAACCGCCTCGCACAGCGCCTCGTCCGAGCCGCCCGCAATCATCACGCGCTGGCCTACAGCTTTGATAATATAGCCGTCTGCTCCTACCGTGTGGACATCTATATCCGAAAACTCATCCCGGTACCGCACATCTGCTCCGATCAGAACTTCGCAGTCCTGCCGGGAAGGTACACGGTAATCTTCTACTGCATTCACCGAAAGTCCCAGTCCGTTCAACTGTGACTTCAAGCTGTTCACTCTCAGCTGAACCAGATCGGAAGCATACTGCTCATATACCAACTGGAAATTCGCTGTCCCGTCGGTCACCAGTGCAAAACTGTTCTCCGGCGGCTGCGTAGGTTCCGGCGTCGTCGATGTATCAGTCGGCGGTGGTACCGTTCCCTCTGTCGTTGTCGTCCCGGGCGAGTCATCTCCGCAAGAAAACAGAACACTTCCTACCATAAATAACATTACGATCGCCAATAGCAGGGATCCAATTCGTTTCTTCATAAAATGTTGCCTCCCATGCAATCATTGATATGTTCATTATAGCACAAACGGGATTTGATGAGCAACACCAAAACCACCGCTTCGATAAAAATCATGGTTTTATCTAAATTCAAAGGTCAATGAATGTGCAACTTGCCTAAACAGAATACCCCTAATCGATGATAATCCGTGTATTCCCGAACAGAATGTCTCCCACGGAAGCGTTCGGGAACACCCGCCATGCGATTTCAGACGAGCCTTTGACAAATCCGCCTGTAATATGGATTTCTTCCGTTATACGGTACGGGTTCACTGCATTGTCAGCCACCGAAGGATTGGAGGTGAAATTGGAGAACAGGTTGATACTCTGTATATTCCCCCCCACTTTCATCTGCTCCACGGTAACCGAACGCGGCAGATAACAGGCATGACCGAAATCGTGTTCCGTCCAGGAAGCCCCGATCAGTGACGGCGTGCCGGAAGAAGATGTATAGGTACAGTTGCGGATGATGACATCCCCTTCCCAGGTACTGCCGTAATCGGTACGCAGATTGACAAAGGCGCTGCCGGATGTCTTCTTGGTATTTTCAATCAGGAGCGTGCCACCCCCGATAGCATTGATATACTGTCCGATTTCCGAATTCAGCACGGAAGCATTATACACGCCCTGATGGGCGTCAAAACGGGACAGGATACACCCGTCAAAAGTCAGATTCTTGCAGAAATTGGACCCCATGACGCCCCAGTAAGTGGTATCGGTAATGGAGTTGGTCTGCGTACAGTCAAGCCAGGTCACGCGATTGGAACGCGTAGCGGAAATATCGTATGTTCCCGCACCATCGGCATATTTGGTATGCCCGGTCATCACGCAGGAGTCAAACAGCACGGAATCCGCATTGCTGACAGAATAGAAGCCCGTATACGGCGCGCTGCTCGCCCCCTCGTCAACTACCAGATGCGTCACGCCCCGCAGAATCGTATTGGAGCGCGTGATGGATATACCGCGATTATAATAGGCCCCGCTGCTGGGTGCACAGTTTGCAACGGTGGTAAATGTTCCACCTGTTACCGTAATGGGACGGTCGTCAGTCCGGTATGCGACAACACGCGTTACCGTTTCGTAATCCCACATCAGGGGGGTGTCCGGATCAATATTCCCTTCTGCATCCACCAGAATCACTTCCTGCTGGTTGGTTCCACTGTTGGCATTGACTCCGTACCGGATGTAAATTTTCTTATTGCTGTTTTCAACCAGCAGCAGGCAAGGATAGCCGGGTGCCGCACCGATATCGGTCTGAGTACGGGAAAGTGTATCGAGTGAAAGGCCGGTGAGAGCTCCGTAATCCGATGCAATCTGAAAGACCTGATTGCCGCGATGCTCGGGCGGCACCACTGAGTCATCCAGGATAAAGGAAGCGCCGGTCCAATCCGTGTCGGTCCGGATCACCGCGGTTGTGGTATGATCGCCGATATAATAGGTTGCCCCTTTTTCGGCATACACCTTCTGACCGCCTTCATTGGCATATGCATGTGCCGCGCAGATAGCCTCAAAATCGTCGGTCACGCCGTCACCCACCGCGCCGAAGTCGCTGTACCGCACCACACTCACCATATGCGTGTACACAAAATCAGATGCAAACGCCACATCACCTGTCGCCGGTCTCACACGCATCGTTACGAACGCTTCCACGCCCTTGGAAAAGGCATTGTCATACGCGCACGAGATTACAAGGTCGTTGCCCTTGATGTCCATGCGGAAGCCATCGGCATCCAGTTCATCCCGATCGACCGATACAAAACGGATTGCGTTTCCTTCCGCCTGCCCTGCAATCGGAAGCCAGATGCCCGCATTGGTATAAAATGCTGCCTGCAGGGACTGCGCCCCGGCATAGGCACCGCTGTCGGTCTTCTCCGCTACAATGGTATACCCGGTCAGATCCTGACCGTTGATGCTGATCGAATCGATTGCATATTCGGTCTTTTTTTCAGCAAGCAATGTATTGGACAAATATACCGTTCCCAGCGTTCCCGCAGCCTCGCTGATGTGCAGGTATTCTTCCGCAAAGAAGTCCACCGCCTCGCACAGCGCCTCGTCAGAACCGCCTGCGATCAGCACCCGCTGACCCGACACCTTGATGATGTAACCCTTCTCTCCCACCGTGTGAATGTCCACATCTGCAAAATCATCCCGATACCGCACGCCCGCTCCGATCAGAACTTCGCAATCCTTCATGGAAGGCACGCGGTAGTCTTCCACCGCTTCCACTTCAGCCCCCAGCGCATTCAACTGCGACTTGAAACTGTTTACCTTCAGCTTCACCAGATCGGACGCATATTGCTCATACACCAGCTGAAAGTTTGCCTTCCCGTCTGTCGTCAGCGCAAAGCTGTTTTCGGGTCCAGTCGTTTGCGCCGGCGTAGTGTCTGTGGGAGTAGGATTCTGTTCCACGCCGGTAGTAGTGGAGTCAGGATCGTCTCCGCACGCCGCCAGAATACCTGAAAGACCCAGCAGCATCGCTGCTGCCAGCAACCAAGATATGATCTTTTTCATCATTCATACTCCTATGTTCTGTTTAACAAGTTGACCGTCCGTTGTCAAACCGCTTCCGGGCTCTCTCCGGGAATGCTCCCACCGGCACACGGCGGGGTGTACCTTCACTCAAGTCTCCTCTTCGTCGCCCGAGCGTCTGGTCACAACGGTGTCTGCGAAAATAATATCTCCGATAGCCGGATTCGGGAAAATCTGCCAGGTCATTACCTTATCTCCGCACATGATATCCCCAATGATAATAATTTCTTTGGTGATCTCATACGGGTTGAGACTGTCGTTTGCAACATTTGCGTTGCTGGTAAACGAGGAGTAAATATTCAGGTTCTGAGCATTTCCGTCCACCTTGAAGTTCTCAATCGTAACCGTATGCGGCAGATAGCAGGTATATCCGAAATCATGCGAAATCCAGGATGCACTGATCAGGGTGGGAGAGACTACCGTGGTCTTCAGCGTGCAGTTGCGGATGATCACATCACCGTCCCAGGTGCTTCCATAGTCCTCGCGCAGACTCATGAAGTTGGAACCGTGGCGGATCGTGTTTTCAATCAGCAGCGTACCGCTTCCGATTGCATTGATATACTGCCCGATCTCCGAATCCTTGATCGTGGTGTTGTACATCCCCATGTGGGCATCGAAGCGGGACAGAACACATCCGTCAAAAGTCAGGTTCTTGCATCCGTTGGATCCCATGACGCCCCAGTAGGTAGTATCCGTAATGGAATTGTACTGGGCGCAATCCTTCCAGGTAACTGCATTGGAGTTGCCCGCGGAAATATCATATGTACCCATGCTGACCGAAGTGCCTGCACTTCCGATGGTCCGGTAGGTCTTGTGTCCGGTCATCATGCAGTTCTCAATCAAGACATTATTGGCGTTATTCACACCGTAGAAACCGCCGTACGGTGCACCGTGATCGCCTTCACTGCCTGCCTGGATACGATGCTTGACATCCTTCAGAATGGTGTTGGAACGACTGATATTGATGCCGCGCGCATAGTAATCGTAGTTGGAAGGTGCCTGGTTGGCGATGGTAATGAATTCACCACCCGATACTGTAATGGCACGGTCATCTACCCGATACCCCGTCACACGCGTCACCGTCTCATAATCCCACAGAATCGGCGTGTCCGGATCCACATTCCCTTCTGCATCCACCAGAATCACCTCCGACTGTGCCGTACCGTCATTCTGGTTCCCTCCGTAACGGATGTAGATCAGATTGTTATCGTCAAAAATCTTCAGCATGCAGTAGAAGCCCGGTTCCACACCGATGTTTGCCTGCCCCTTTTCAAGCGAGGTTCCCACCAGTCCTTCCAGACTGAAAGTACCCACATCCGGATCAATCGAGAAGATGTTGTAATTGCGCGCCGGGCTGTCTACATCCACCTTGCTGTCGTCCAGAATGAACTTCGCATTCCCCCAGTTGGTATCGGTCTTCACCGACGCCACCTGCTTGTTCTCTCCGATGTAATAACTCGCTCCGCTGTCCGCCATTACGGTCTGTCCGCCCTCGTTCGCATACGCATGCGTCAGGCAGATCGCTTCCATATCGTCGGTCACTCCGTCTCCGCGTGCTCCGAAATCGCTGTACCGCACCACGCTCACCATGTGATTGTACACAAAGTCCGATGCAAATGCCAGCTCTCCCGTCACAGGTCTCACACGCAGTGCCACAAACGCGTCCACTCCCTTGGTGAACGCATTGCTGTACGCACACGACACCACCAGATCATTGCCCTTTACATCGACGCGGAAGCCTTCCGTTCCCAATGCTTCCTTATCCACAAACTCAAACCGGATCGCATTCCCGCT
>CASFDI010000006.1 GCA_949293405.1 uncultured bacterium
TAGAAAGGAGGCCTTATCAATAAAATACTTAATAATCGACGGTTCCATTTTATAATCCTTTCTGCTTGTATTCAAAATATGGAAGTTGATCAGGAGCCATGCATTCGTGCGCTATCAGAATTTCTCTGAACTGTACATTCACTTGAGCTGATTCGGCATTCATAAATTGCTCCGCCTCCGGGATGCAATCTGCGGGTTAAAAAAACAGTCCGGCCTTTGTATCGTAGTGTCATGCGGGATACTTGATATCAAAAGCTGAATTCTATTCTGTCGATCTCGGTTACAGTGACCTCTGCCTCGCCATTCCCGGTGGTTCCGGTCAGGAGAACCGATTTTGCAAAAAAAGAATAATAGTCGAGATAAATTCTGAAACCGCATTTATGCACCAGATCTGAAAATTGACTGAATGTCATATCCTTTATTTTACGTTTGTGAACGGTTCTGATGTCCACATGCTGATACACGCAATCCGGTTCAAAATCCCGGATGATCAGATGCATATTGCATGCACTGGCTTTATGTGTACAAGTCCCATCTGTATCGGCAACATACACACCATCTGCGAATGTAAAGGTTATTCCGTCATTCATAACGGTCACTTGAGTTACGACGGTGTCATGTAACATGTACGGATTCGGAGTTTGCTTGAAAAAGTCCATTTCATCCCCTCGTTATTTTAAGAAATTCAACTCGTGTAACTTTCCCGCTTATAGGGAAAAGTGCGGCTCGCAGTGCCGAGCTCAACATGTACGGTGTCCGTTCCTTCGTCAACAGGCTTCCTGTAACGCCGGTCATTATCATACAGTTTATACATAAAGCACTCGTATTTTATGAGATTGTATATTCATTTTACCAGAGAAGAGCGTTGTTGTCAATACAGAATATACAAGCTCATCAGCAATGCGGCGATGGGGATCCGGTTGATCGGAATCTTTTGAGTTTTCTGAATTTCAGGGGAGAGTAGGCGGGAGCAGAGCGTGCTGTTTTCCGGGGGGCGACCCGGTAAAAGAACACAGGGCGGAGGGCGGTTTAAACCGCCCTCCGCCCTGACTCAGGAGCAGGCCGGGTGCCGGGCGGCTGTTTCCGTTTGTATGGATGCACAGCAATCACGCTCGGCGCGTGCGCCGGGCATTCGTTTTTCCGGGGGCGGGGATGCGGTGTTTGGCACAGCATGGAGGCCCGGATTCGGCAAATAAATCGTATGGTCGGAAAACAACTGTTGCAAAAATCCTGCCGGCATGATATCATGAGAGTGAGCCGTGCGGGCGTTTCCCATGCCGGAATGCTCCTGTGCGGCAGGCCCCTGTGATCAGAACGAAAAGGAGTGAGGAATATGCAAACGGTAAAATTCAATCCGGAAAAGCCAGGCAACCCCTTCAGGATTCTCAATGCAACCAACGGCGGCCCGGTCTACAAACGCCATGCAGACGATCAGTGGCGGACCAATATTGCGGAATATACGGCTGCCCGCATTCCGTATTCCCGGAACCACGATTCCAATGCCTGCACCTGTTACGGCGGACCGTATGCACATGATGTGCATGCCATTTTTCCGCGCTTTGATGCGGACGAGCGTGATCCTGCAAACTACGATTTTGCCTGTACGGACGAGGCCATTGCCTGCACGCTGGAGGCAGGGACGAAGACCTTCTTCCGGCTGGGCGCTACCATTGAGCACCAGATCCGGAAACATGCCACTCTGCCGCCGGCGGATTTCAGCAAGTGGGCGCGCATCTGCGAGCACATCATCCGGCACTATACCGAGGGATGGGCAGACGGATTTACATATGACATGCCTTACTGGGAGATCTGGAATGAGCCTGACCTGGATGCAGACGATTCACCGAACAAACGCTGCTGGGGCGGGACAAAAGCGCAGTTTTTTGACTTTTATGAGATCGTGGCGAAGCATCTGAAAAACTGTTTCCCGCATCTGAAGATCGGCGGTCCTGCATTGGCAAACGGGGTAGACTGGGGGGACGAATTTCTGGCAGAGATGCAGCGGCGGCATGTCAGGATCGATTTCTTTTCCTGGCATATTTACGCGACGGAGCCTGCCGCTGTTGCAAAAAGAGCCTTGCGTATACGCGCAATTCTGGACAAAAACGGCTACGAAGAAACCGAAAGTATTCTCAATGAATGGAACTATGTCCGGGGATGGACCGATCAGTTCATTTATTCGCTGGAAGCCATGCATGGAATCAAGGGTGCGGCATTTATGATGGCTGTGATCAGTGAGGCGCAGAAGCTGCCCATCGATATGCTGATGTATTACGATACCCGGCCGGGAACCTTCAATGGCGCGTTTGATTTCTATACCTGCCGCCCGCTGAAAGGGTACTATCCCTTGCGCTGGTACGGGCTCTTTTATGATCTGGAGCGGGAAGTACGCGCTGAAAATGAGATTGCGGATCTCTATACGCTGTGCGGCGTTGACAAGGCGGGAAAACTGACTGCCGTCCTGACGCACTATTCTGAAAATGACCGGAAAGAAAACATCAAGGTCCGTGTCGATTTCGGCAAAGAGTCGGAGTATGATATTTATCTTCTGGATCGGGATCACGACGGCACCTACCTCTGTACAACCGGCACGCCGGAGTTTGACATGCCGGTTCACAGCTGCATCCTGATCAGGGAAAAATAAAGTCCGCGAAGCACGGAGACCGCGGAACGGATCCGCACCGGTTCTCTACCGTCCAGGAAACCGGTGCGGACATGCGCACCGCGGCATGTCCGTACGGAGCAAAAACAGGAAAGGGGAGGCACGGATGATACTGGAAGTCGATCATCTGTCAAAAGAATATGCTACCGCCGATGGGAAAACCGTTGCGCTGGACAAGGTCTCCCTGAGAGTGCGCCGTGGTGCGTTCGTTGCGGTGATGGGCAGCTCCTGTGCCGGGAAGACAACACTGCTGAATATGATTGCAGGACTGGATCATCCTGACAGCGGCAGTATTCTGTTTGACGGGGAGGAGATTACCCGACTTCCGGACCGGAGAAGTGCAACTCTGCGACGCCGCAAAATCGGTGTGATCTGCCAGTTTTACAACCTTGTTCCCGAGTTGAATGTCCTGGAGAACATCATCCTTCCGACTGAACTGGACGGCAGGGAAATTGACCGGACCTGGCTTGCGGAAATCGTGGAACGCATTGGCCTTGGCGGTCTCGAGCACGCCTACCCGGCATTTCTGTCGGGCGGCCAGCAGCAACGCGTCTCTGTCGCCAGAGCGCTGTTTTCAAAACCGGCACTGGTTCTGGCGGATGAACCAACGGGCAATCTTGACTATGAAAACAGCGCTGAAGTCATTCGTCTGCTCAAATTTATACGCGAAAAATACAGTTCAACCATTCTGGTTGCCACGCACAGCAATCAGGTGGCGGCCGAGGCAGACCGGACGGTTACGCTTTCCTGCGGGAAAATAATCAGCGACAGGAGGAGATGCGATGTCTCTGATTGCTGAAATTGCACGACGCCGCATCCGGCGGAACGCATCGGCATCATTTCTGCACAGTGCTGCTCTGTTCTGCTCGTCGGGGACGCTGACACTGCTTGTTATTTTTCAGGTGCAGGTAAACGACAGTCTGAGAGGTGTGACTGCGGGGCTTCCGCTGGGCGACTTCATGGAGCAGTTGCGTTCTTCCGTGACACTTACGGCGGTGTTCCTGACAGTGCTCACCGTACTGACTGTAAAAATATTTTCCGATATGAGATTCTCAGAAATCAGACAGTCACTCGCTGTTCTGACAAGTCTCGGGGCGACCGGATGGCAGAAATCAAAAATGCTCCTTGTTGACATTCTCGTTTTGTATGTTCCTCCGGTTCTGCTTGGCACGGCTGCCGGTCTGCTCGCTGCAGCTTTGGCGGGCACCGGTCTGTCAGAGAATACCCGGGGTGTTGAACCTGGGCTGTATTTTGCAACATGGCCTTTTCTTTCCGGTATCCTAATTGTTACTGATTCTGCCTTGTATTTTAATTTCCTTTTTGCCTTTTAAGCGGCGTTCGGTGATGCAGAAAATCCGGAAACAGAATCCCGCCTTTCAGCTTTCAAGGCACAGTTTCCGAAGAACGCGCGCATTTACCGAGCGCCCTCTGCTTAAACAACTGGCACAGAAAAGCGTAGATTATTACAGGCCGACTTATAACCGGATCGCCGTTTCCTTTGCCTGTGCTTTTCTGTATCCTGCGCTTGCTGTGCTGTTGTTCGTGAGCCTGATGGATCTGGAAATTGTCCCTGATGCCGATCCTTTCGACGGGGTTGACACGACTGCCGCGGTGATGCATGCCTTCCGGAAGATTTTTTCCTTTTTCGGAGCGGGAGCTGCGATTCTCACCTGTTCCGGGGTTCTGCAGGCACTTCTGATGGCGCGTCTGCAGGTTACAACGCGTCGCAGAACAGCCCTTGTTTACCGGATCGCCGGCATGTCACAGACGGATCTGCATCGCCTGCTTTCCTATGAGCGGAGAAGCGTTCTGCTCAGGGGTGCGGCTGTGCTGGTTTCTGCAGTAGCAGTGCTGACCTTCTGTTACGGTATCATTTAACTTTTATCCGGAAATCAGGAAAACGGACAGGCGTAATTGATTCACATGCCGGAATATGTTATAATCAGTACGGAAAAGCGCGGCAACAGAAGCACCGGGCCGGTGTGGAAAACACGCCGCACAAGGGCAGTTCATGCTGGAAGGGAAAGATCATGGCAATTGAAAAAGTAAGAGCGTATTTCGCAGCATACGGCATGGCAGACCGGATTCTGGAATTTGATGAATCGAGCGCAACGGTTGCGCTTGCGGCGCAGGCACTGCACTGCGAACCCTGCCGGATTGCCAAAACGCTGTCCTTTCTGGTGGACGGCAATCCGGTTCTGATTGTTGCGGCAGGCGATGTCCGGATTGACAACCGGAAATACAAAGCGTATTTCGGCACAAAGGCACACATGCTTTCTGCCGGGGAGGTGGAGAGTATGGTGGGGCATGCTGTCGGGGGCGTATGTCCGTTTGCAGTCAAGCCGGAGGTTACCGTTTATCTGGATGATTCGCTGAAGCGCTTCGGGACCGTGTTCCCGGCCTGCGGAAGTGCCAACAGCGCTATTGAACTCACTGTTGATGAACTGGAACGGTATGCGGGATGCCGGGGCTGGGTGGATGTGTGTAAGGCGGCGGAGTAAGGATACCGCATCTTGCTTGCGGTATTGGATCAGTCTTGCCGGCTGTCCCTCGTCGGATAAGGCTGGGATTGATGTCCGCTGAGCGATTAAAAAGGAGGAGAACATGGCATATGAAGAACTGAATGAATTGCTGCGTCGGGCGCAGAATATCGTGTTTTTCGGTGGGGCGGGGGTGTCAACCGAGAGCGGGATTCCGGATTTTCGGGGCAGTCAGGGACTTTACCGGCAGGATGAACCGGAAGAGGAGGCACCCGAGACTATTCTGAGCATTGGCTTTTTTATGCGGCATCCACAGGCCTTTTACCGGTATTACCGTTCTCATATGTTGTATCCGGATGCACAGCCGAACGGAGCGCACCGGGCGCTTGCCCGGTTGGAGCAGGAGGGAAAACTGCGTGCGGTGATTACCCAGAACATTGACGGACTGCATCAGGCGGCAGGTTCGCGTCGGGTAATTGAACTGCACGGTTGTGCCCGCCGCAATTTCTGCATACGGTGCGGCAGATCATTCGGTGTAAAATGGCTGCTGGAGCAGAAAGATGTGCCGCATTGCCCCTGCGGGGGACTGGTGCGTCCCGACATTGTACTGTACGGAGAGGGCCTTTCCGCAAAAGCGCTGGATGATGCGGAAGAAGCAATTGTACATGCGGATCTCCTGATTGTGGGCGGCACATCGCTTACCGTACAGCCTGCAGCATCTTTGGTCGACTGTTTTGAAGGAGAGCATCTGGTGATCATCAACCGCGCTCCTACACCCTATGACGGGCTGGCGGAACTGATTATCCGTGATCCGATCGGTGAGGTGCTGGAAGGGGCGCAGGACGACTGAACCGTGCTCTGTGAACCCGCGTACACCGATATGCATCGCCGTACAACCGTGAAGTCCGGGTGTTTTGCCCGGATCTCAAAGAACAAACAACCTGAAAAACGAGGAAAATGAATATGGAAAGAACTGACAGAACAAAGGAAAAATTCGGACAGTTGTTTGGAGGACTGCCAACTGAAAATGAGGGTACCGATCCGGAATTCATGCGGATCCTGCAGCGATTTATTTTCGGAGAAGTATGCTATATCGGTTCGCTTAATGACCGTATGCGCGAGTTGATCACGGTCACTGTTCTGACCGTCAATCAGACTCTGCCGCAACTGAAGGCACATGTGGGGGCCTGCCTGCACATCGGTTTGAAGCCGGAAGAGATACGCGAAGCAGTCTATCAGTGTGCGCCTTTTATCGGATTCCCCAAGACGCTGAACGCCATCTCGGCGATGAACGAGGTGTATAAGGAAAACGGCATTGCACTGCCGCTTCAGAGTGGGGAGCGTGTGACTGAGCGGACCCGGTACAAGGAGGGGGCAGCCTTGCAGACACCCATATACGGCAATGAAATTGCGGACCGCTACAGCTGGCTGCCGGGAGATTTCGCACAGGCGGTACCGCGCTGGCTGACAGAGTTGTGTTTCGGTGATTTCAGTACCCGGAAAGGTCTGGACGGAAAAACACGCGAATTGCTCACCGTGGTGCTGCTTGCAGCGCTGGGGGGCGCAGACAGGCAGGTGCAGGCGCATGTAAGCGGGGCTCTGAAAACGGGTAACACAAAGGAAGAGGTGGTATGCGCTCTGGTGCATGCCATGCCGTATATGGGATTTCCGCGTCTCTTCAACGCACTGAATGTCTCGGCGGATCTGCTGCGATGAGATCGTATACCCCGAACAAATGTGCGGGATTGACCGAAATGACAGAATTTAGACAGATCATACAGGAGTAGATTGCAATGAACGGTATGTATACCCGGCAACAGTAGGAGTTTGTAAAAGAAAAAGTCAGGGCGGGTGAGGAGCCGTGGCACAGTGCTTATACCGATCTGCTGAATACCATTGACCGCTTGTCCGGGACAGAGGCCCGGGCCGACGCGGATTTCAATATCCCGGGCGCTTATATTGACGGGGAGGGTCATGTCAGAAACAAAAAGAATCTGAACCATCTCGGGTCACTGGCGCATGCCTGCGCGTTGGCTTATGCCGTAGGAGAGGGGGCGTCCTTTGGGGACAGGGCGGCGGAACTGCTGTATCTGTGGGCTGATACCAATAAAACCGTTTCGGGATACGACGGCGCATTGGCCATGTCGTATATGGGCACCTCTTTGCTGTTTGCTGCTGAACTGCTGATCGGAAGCGGCAAATGGGACACGAAGGCAGCCGCTCCTTTTCTGAAATGGGTGCGTGAGGTCTTCTTACCGACTGCCGATTCCATCCGGGAGCGCGAAAACAACTGGGGCGACTGGGGACTGCTTGCCGCGGTCGTCTCGGGGGCGGTGCTGGGTGACGAACAGCGTCTTTGCGATTGTGCGGAGAAGATCAGGGGACATATTGATCACAGCATTCGTCCGGACGGCAGCATGCCGCGGGAGACCGCGCGGGGCAGCAGGGGAATCTGGTATACCTATTTTGCCCTGGCGCCCATGACGGCGTCCTGCAATATTCTCCGCAACAGCGGCACGGAAGATCTGTTCCGGTATGAAGGGCCCGCGGGGCAGAGTATCCGGAAAGCGCTGGATCATCTGCTGTATTATTGTCAGCATCCCGGGCAGTGGCCCTACTCCGAGGAGCCGCAGGACGCGCTGAATTTTGTATCCGTGTGGCCGTACAATCTGTTTGAGGCGTTGGGGAACATATATACAGAAGAGTCATATCTCCGTTTCGCTGCCGCACACAGACCACTTGGCATCACCGGTCATCATGATGCCTGGAGTTTTACCACTCTGCTGACCCGCCGTCCGTAACCAACAGATGAGAGTTGCCGCGATTCCCGGGTGTCATGCCGTTTTCCCACATATTCAGATTGCCTGTTCCGGTACTTTCTTTTCCGGTGTTCTCTGCAGACGGCACTGCAGGAAAGAGATGTCTGCCTGATTTTATATTTTGTAAAATCGCTTTTAACCTGGGCTTAAGATACCGAAACCGATTCAGCACGCATCTGCAGACAGCTGCTCCGTATGATGGGAGCAGCTTTTTTTGCATTTATACTTGACAAACAAAGCCATATTGTATATAATCAATATATACAATCCGTGTGGAGGAAACATGAACATTTCTATTTCGAATACTTCCGGGAAGGCGTTGTATGAACAGATTTACGATCAGATCAAAAATCTGATTCTGGAAGGAGTGCTGAAAGAGGGGGAAGCCCTGCCCACCATCCGGGGACTGGCCAAGGACTTGCGCATCAGTGTCATTACCACGGCGCGCGCCTACAGCGATCTGGAACGGGACGGCTATATCTGCTCGGTGGTCGGGAAGGGCAGTTTTGTGGCAGAACGCAGCCACCAGATGATCCGGGAGCAGCTTCTGGTCCAAATGGAGGATTGTGTTAGCCGTGCTGCGGAACTGGCGCATCGCTGTGGACTGGAAGAAGAGGAGTTTCTGAACACGGTAACAAAGTTTTTCAGAGGTGTGATATGAACGGTTTGCAAATTCAGGCGCTGACCAAACGGTATCCCGGATTTTCGCTGGAAGGGGTCTCTTTCGATATTCCCGCTGGGACGGTGGTAGGACTGATCGGAGAAAACGGAGCCGGAAAGAGTACGGTTATAAAGTCGATTCTGGGCGCTGTACGCCCGGATAGCGGCACTATTCTGCTGAACGGTAAGGATATCGGGACGCTGAGCAAAAAGGAAAGACAGCAGATTGCTTTCGTTCTGGATGATACCGGGCTGCCGTCGGAGCTGAATCTGACAGAGCTCGGGCAGGTACTGTCCCGGATCTTTACGACATGGAATCAGGAGCGTTTCTGTGCGTTGCAGAAACAATTGCAACTTCCTGCCGATAAGGCGGTCAAGGATTTTTCGAAAGGAATGAGAATGAAGGCTGCCATTGCCGTATCGCTATCATATGACAGCCGCATTCTGATTCTGGACGAACCGACGGACGGTCTTGACCCGGTGGTGCGGGATGAAATTCTGGGGATGATTTACGATTATACGGAGACGGCAGAACGGGCCGTGCTGATCTCCTCGCACATTACCTCCGATCTTGAGAAATTGTGCGATTACATTGTCTACATGCATCAGGGAAGGGTTCTGATCAGGGAAGAAATAGATGTCCTGCTCCGGCAATACGCGGTGTTTTCCTGTGAGGAAAGTGTATTGAGCGAATGGAATAGGCAGCATTCTGCCCGGAAAATAGTCCGGGATTACGGAGTGGACATCCTCGCATACAGGTCCGATATTCCTGCGGTTTTTTCGTTCCGTCAGATCACGCTGGAAGATATCATGCTGTTTTATTCGAAAGGAGAAGTGCTGTGAGTGGGCTTCTGATCAAAGATTTCTATAATATCCGTAAGCAGATTGTCTGGTATCTGGCAATGATTGTGCTGTTTGCCGTGTTTGCGGTTTCTTTCCGGAATATTTCGTTTGCATCGTCTGCCGGACTGTTGGTGACCATTTCCATCCCCCTGACTGCCATTGCCTATGAAGAGAGAGAAAACTGGAGGAAATTCCTGGCGGGAAGCGGTATGAGTTGTACTGTCGTTGTTCTGGAGAAGTATTTACTGGGCATCTTGTTTTCAGCCGTCAACTTCTGTGCATTCCTGGTTGTATTCCTGGTCGGAAACGATCCGGCGGACTCCGTGAGCACTTTTGTCGTGCCGGTATGCATGCAGTTCATATTGCTCGCGGTTTTATTGCCGCTGGTGTTTCGCTTCGGGGTGGAAAAAGCGCGCACCGTCATGATTGTGGTGGTGGTCGCAGCAGTAATGCTGTTTATCGGCGCGCTGAATTTGCTGGGGGACCTGAGCGCGGTTTCTTCTTTGGCGCTTTCGGCGGCAATGATTGCCCTGACGCTTCTGACATTGGGGCTTTCGATGTATATTTCCGTGAGGATTTACAGAAAAAAAGAGTTCTGAGCCGGATGTTGAAGCGGGCTCCGCCGCGACGGAGTCCGTTTTCTCTTCTGCGACAAATTGAACTTGACTTGTCCGATATATTTTAGTATAATTGTTTCAGAATACAACGACGGGGAGCGTGAATGCGGAAGGGGAAAGCATCATGGAAAAACCGCTGTCCGAGTGGACACTGGAAGAGCTGTGGGCGTTGTTTCCGATTATGCTGACGGCGCCGGATCCGGCTTGGGAAAAGCAGTTTGAGCGGGAAAGCGGCCGGCTGAAGACGCTTCTGGGTAAGAGTGCCTTGGGGATTCACCATATCGGCAGTACGGCAGTGGGAACAATAGCGGCAAAGCCGATTGTGGATATTCTGGTGGAAACGGATGACCCGCACCGCGCAGCGCGCCTGCTTGGGGAGCAGGGGTATATCATCATGAACTGTACAGAGCGGCGTGCTTCTCTGAATAAAGGATAAACTTCTTCCGGCTACGCGGATGAGGTGTTTCACATTCATCTGCGGTATCCCGGTGACTGTGATGAAATCCGTTTCTGTACCTATCTGAAAGCACATCCTGATACAGCGCGTGCCTATGAAGCGCTGAAGCGGCGCCTGATGCTTGCCTGCGGCGGCAACAGGGATGTCTATACCGCCGGTAAAACATCCTTCGTCACGGCGGTGATCCATGCTGCAGAAGAAGAGGCACGGCACAGCGGCATGCCGACGAGCGTAGAAGGAGGAGTCTATGAGTGAACTGCGTAAGATCCCAAATGTAGGTGAAAAAATTGAGCAGGATCTGATCGCAATGGGGTATACAACGCCGGAGTCCCTCAAGGGAAAGACGGCGCAACAGTTGTATCAGGAAGAATGTGCATTGCGCGGATGTCTGCTGGATCGCTGCCAGCTCTACCTGTACCGGGCAGTGGAATACTACATCAATACGCCTGCTCCGGAACTTGCACGGTGCAAGTGGTGGTATTGGAAGGACGAGTATGTCGAACCGGCCCCCTGCGGTGCTGTGTGCGTCAGGTGCAAATCATTCCCCACCTCCTGCAAGGGATGCCGTCAGATCCGGGGCAAGGCGTGGTGGCTTCCATACATCCAAGCGCGGCAGTGTCCGGTCTATGACTGTTGCGTAACGAAAAAGGGAATGATCAACTGCGGCAGTTGCCCGGAATTGCCTTGCGGAAAATTTGCCAAGGATCCCACGATATCAGATGAAGAAAACGAGGCCAATCTGCGCGGCATGCTTGAGCGGCTGAGAAAAGCAACAGAAGGGGCGAACGCATGACAGTCGCGAGAATACAGGCAACATTGGACGCAGAAATTGAGCAGGTCTGGGATATGGTCACCTTGTCGCAGAATCAGGCATGGCGGAGCGATCTCTGCCGTAGTGTGGCAACCGACGGGATTCACTTTACGGAGATCACATGGCAAGGTTATATCACGCATTTTACTGTTACGCGCCGGGAACCCTTTACACAGTATGAGCTGGATCTGGAAAACGCAAGGTTGCGTGGGCATTGGACAGGACTGTTCCGCACTGCCGGTAATAAGACGGAAGTGCATTTTGAGGAACGGATAACCGGCGGATGCTTCCGGGTTAAACCGCTGCTCCGTTTGTTTCTTTCAAGGCAACAGAGACGCTATCTATCGGATCTGAAACGGGCCCTGAAAAAGATTTCAGCCGGGAATCAACCGGGATAGAATGTTCCTTTTTGATATCTGAAACAGGACAGAGCAACTTTCCCGGCCTTTTGACATGGTGCCCGGACCGGCTTCCTGGCCGTGTGCCCGGAGTGGTTGCTTTCCTGCTGAGCAGGGCAGCGCGGGAGAGCAGTCTTACACTTGCCCCGCGGAAAAAGGCAGAGGTGATACCAGCCCGGACGGGCTGATTCTGATACAATTGATGCGGCATTCTGGTTTGGGGATGTCCGCTGCAGATATAAACCGATTATGAAAGGAGCGTTAAACGAAATTGATACCTTACGGAAAAAAAGCGGATGAGGTGTTGCAGGAGGCCGGTGTCTCTGCGGAGAGCGGACTTTCTGCACAGGAAGTCGCCCGGCGACTGGAGCAGTACGGCGAAAACCGCCTCGCAGAAAAGAAGAAAAAAAGTCTGGCAGCACGGTTTTTTGCACAGTTCAAGGATGTCATGATCATCATTCTGCTGATTGCAGCCCTGATTTCCTTTGTCATAGCGTGTACCGAAAGGAACATCCGCGAATTCATTGAACCGGCGCTGATTCTGGTAATTGTGATTCTGAATGCAGTGGTGGGAGTTGTACAGGAGAGCCGGGCGGAAAAAGCGCTTGAAGCCCTCAAAAGCATGTCGGCTCCTCATGCGCGTGTCATCCGGGATGGACGGGAGCAGCTGATTGCCTCGGCGCAGGTGGTGCCCGGGGATATCATCAAGCTGGAAGCGGGTGATTATGTTCCTGCTGATGCGCGTCTGATCCGCAGCGTCAATCTGAAATGTGAGGAATCGGCACTGACCGGTGAATCGGTACCGGCCGAAAAAGATGCCGCGGCAGCCGTGGACGAAAACGCGCCGCTGGGTGACCGGTGCAACATGGTTTACACCGGCTGCTCGGTGACTTATGGGACTGCTACTGCCGTGGTGACTGCAACCGGTATGAAGACTGAAATGGGGAAAATCGCCGGTCTGCTCAACGCTGAGAAGGAGAGCGGAACACCCCTGCAGCAGAAACTGGCTCAGCTCGGAAAAATCCTGGGTGTGGTGGCGCTGGCTGCCTGCGCAGTCATCTTCATTGTAGGAATCGTAGACCGCATTCCGGTGATGGAAATGTTCATGACGGCCGTATCGCTGGCTGTTTCGGCAATTCCCGAAGGTCTGCCGGCTATTGTAACGGTGGTGCTTTCCATCGGGGTGACCAGGATGGTGAAAAAGAATGCCATCATCAAGCGCCTGCCCGCCGTGGAAACTCTCGGAAGCGCTTCTGTCATCTGCTCGGATAAAACCGGAACACTGACGCAGAACCGTATGACGCTGGTCCGCGCCTATACAGACGGCGGCACGCCGGTTGAAATTTCGGACCACAACGATGAGGCGGTGCGGCGGTTGCTGATCTGTGCCACTCTGTGCTCGGACGGCACGGTGGTGATCGGGGAGCACGGTGAGCAGCAGCACATCGGTGATCCTACTGAGACCTCTATCGTCTATGCGGCTTACCGCAACGGTTACACCAAGGACGAGCTCAATGCCGCGCACCGCCGTGTGGCGGAGTTGCCTTTTGATTCTGACCGGAAACTGATGACCACGGTCAACGAATTCGACGGCAAGTATCTCGTTATTACCAAGGGCGCATGCGATATCCTGTTTGACCGCTGCATTGCAGGAGATCTCGCACGGGCAAAAGAGGTCAACGAGGAGATGAGTCGGCAGGCACTGCGGGTGCTCGCGGTCGCATGCAAAACATTGGATGAGTTGCCGGAAGACCTTTCTTTTGAAAATCTGGAAAACGGTCTCACCTTCATGGGGTTGGTAGGTATGATCGATCCGCCGCGCCCCGAAGCGAAAGCGGCGGTTGCCCTCTGTCGCCGTGCCGGTATTAAGCCGGTAATGATTACAGGCGACCATGTAGTGACCGCGTCTGCCATTGCCAGGGAACTGGGGATTCTGACAGACGGGGACCGTGCTATCACCGGAGCCGAACTTGACGCCATGGACGAAGAGACACTGGACCGGGAAGTGACCGGGATCGCGGTCTATGCCCGCGTTTCTCCCGAGAACAAGATCCGAATCGTCAAAGCATGGCAGAAAAACGGGCAGGTGGTCTCCATGACGGGCGACGGTGTCAACGATGCGCCCGCGCTGAAGGCGGCGGATATCGGATGTGCGATGGGCATCACCGGAACCGATGTTGCCAAGGGAGCGGCAGATATGACGCTTACCGATGACAATTTTGCCACCATTGTAGACGCAGTAAAAGAAGGACGAGGCATTTACGCCAATATCAAGAAGGTGGTCGGCTTCCTGCTCGGCACCAATATCGGGGAAGTGCTGACCGTGTTTTTCGCCATGATCCTGTGGCGCATTTCTCCCTTTGTCTCCATCCAGCTGCTCTGGATCAATCTGGTGACCGATTCGCTGCCCGCCATTGCGCTCGGTATGGAGCCGGTGGAAGCGGATATCATGAACCAGAAACCCAAGCCCAGGAATGAGGGAATTTTTGCACACGGTCTGGGCATCAAGGTGATCATTCAGGGACTGATGTTTGCCGCGCTGACCATCGGCGCCCTGCATATCGGCAGAGCGATCGGACAGGAGGCGGGACTGGATGTCGGCAGAGCAGGTTCCACGCTGGCGTTTATGGTGCTTGCCCTGTGTCAGGTGGTACAGGCATTCAATATGCGGTCTTCTCATTCCATTTTCAGAATCGGGATATTCGGCAACCGCATGCTGAATGTGGCCGCGGTGGTTTCGCTGCTGCTGGTTTCGCTCGTGTTGTTCATCCCCGGGGTTAATACGGTATTCGGGATGCTGTATCTGCCCGCTTATGCATATCTGATCGGTGTCGGGTTGGCTCTGGTGCCTCTGGCAGTAATGGAGCTTGCCAAAGCGTGCGGTCTGATCCGCCGTCATCATTCCTGATGCAGAAAGAAGCGCCGCCCAGGGCGGCGCTTCTTTCACTTTCCCGGCTCTGCTTGACACCGGACGCTTTGTGTGTTACAATAGGCGTCGGTGAATTTTCAGGACGGAGGAAGAGCCATGCAGAAAAGCAAACCGAAAATAGGCCTGATCAAACGGTTTTTACCGTATTACCGGAAGTACAAATGGATTATGATCGCAGATCTGTTCTGTGCGTCGCTGACAACCGTGTGCGAACTGGTCCTGCCGATGATTGTGCGGGAAATCACCTCGGCAGCCACCGACAATATAGCCGCCCTGACGGCAGAGCTGATTCTTCGCTGCGCTCTGTTCTATCTGGTATTGCGCATCATTGATACCGCCGCCAATTACTATATGGCCTCAGTCGGGCATATCATGGGTTCGCGCATTGAGACCGATATGCGGCGTGACTTTTTCGGTCATCTGCAGAAACTGTCTTTTTCGTATTATGACAATGCCAAGGTGGGGACGCTGATGTCGCGTATTACCAGCGACCTCTTTGATGTGACTGAATTTGCCCATCACTGTCCGGAAGAGTTCTTTATTTCGGCGATCAAGATTGTCTGTGCCTTCATCATTCTGTGTACCATGAGTGTGCCGCTGACCCTGATTGTCTTCTCGGTGATTCCGCCGATGCTGCTGGTGCTGATGTTCTTCAACCGCAAGATGAAGGACGGTTTCAAGGAATCCCGCCGGCAGGTAGGGGAGCTCAACTCGCAGGTGGAGGACAGCCTTCTGGGAATCCGGGTGGTGAAGTCGTTTGCCAATGAGCAGATTGAAGAAAATAAATTTGAAACGGGAAACCGGAAATTCCTGGTGATCAAAGCAAAGGTCTATCACATCATGGCCGCCTTTCAGTCCTCGACCCGCCTCTTTGACGGTATCATGTACATTGTGGTGGTGACCGCCGGGGCTTTCTTCATGCTGGACGGGAAGATTTCGCCTGCCGACTATGTTGCTTATCTGATGTTTGTAACCACACTGCTGACTTCCATCCGGCGCATCGTGGAATTCGCCGAGCAGTTCCAGCGTGGAATAACCGGAATCGAACGCTTCTGCGAGATCATGGATATCGATCCCGATATTACCGATGCACCGGATGCGCGCGAGATCGGGGAAGTGGCGGGCAATATCTCCTTCCGCAATGTTTCGTTTTACTATGAAAGCAAGGATAAAATGGTGCTTTCTCACCTGAATCTGGATGTAAAGGCAGGGCAGAGCATTGCCTTGGTGGGGCCTTCCGGCGGTGGGAAGACCACGCTGTGCTCCCTGATCCCACGCTTTTACGACACCACGGAAGGGCAGATTCTGCTTGACGGAGTGGACATCCGGAGCCTGACGCTGCGTTCTCTGCGCTCTCATATCGGGGTGGTGGCACAGGATGTATATCTGTTTTCGGGTACGATCCGGGAGAATATCGCATACGGAAAGACTGATGCTTCAGACGAGGATATTGTTGCCGCAGCGAAACTGGCGGGTGCGCACGAGTTTATAGAATCGCTTCCGATGGGGTATGAAACCTATGTGGGAGAGCGTGGCGTCAAACTGTCAGGCGGTCAGAAACAGCGCATCTCCATCGCACGGGTGTTTCTGAAGAATCCGCCTGTGATCATTCTGGACGAGGCAACCAGCGCCCTCGATAACGAAAGTGAAAAAATCGTTCAGCAGTCGCTGGAAAAACTGGCTAAGGGCAGAACCACCTTTACCATTGCGCACCGTCTGACCACCGTGCGCAATGCGGACCGCATTCTGGTACTGACTGAAAACGGCATTGAAGAGTCGGGTACACATGAGGAACTGATGGCACAAGGCGGTATTTACAGCGATCTCTATCGCCTGTATGCGACCGTCTGAGAGGGAAGCCGTCCTGCCGTTCCGGAAATTTAATCTGCGACGGCCGACATTGCCGGCTGATCGTAGCAAAGCAGCCTGCCATTTGTGGCAGGCTGCTTTGTTGTTGAAAAATCGTGGGAGCGGTGATCTCGGGTCTGCATCAGGACTGTATCAGGGAATGCGGCGTCATCAGCTGATACGATCCCATGCCGCCGGTATAGGTGCCGCCCTCCTGCTCAATGCGGAAGGTCTGGGTTGGATAGGTGCCGCCAGAATTATCACCGAACTGTGTCAGGGCATAGCCATTTTCCGAGGTGACTGTACAGTTTCTGAGCTGGAGTACCAGCGGACGGTCGAAGTAAACACAGATCCCCTGTCCCGTTCCGCCGCTTACCCAGGAAGTAGCTTTGTACGGGCCGTTCGCATGAATTGTGCAACTGTCAAAAAGGATTTTGCCTCCGCTGCCTACAAAGACGCCGGTGGGAGCGGTGACCGTGCAGAAGGTGAAATTTGCAGTGAGGTTGATCGATTCATTCCGAATGTAAACCCCACGCCCCTCTTCTGCTTCAAAAGTGCATCTGATCGCATCAAAGGTACATTTTCCGTTTCCTCCTGAGAAACTGATTCCATGTACGCGGATGTCGCGCAGAGTGGTGGACATGGAGGCTCCGCCTCGATCCACAAAATTAATATAAATAGCGTACTGTTCGCCTGCAGCGCCGGTAACCGCACCGGTTCCGCTCGCAGTATCGTCGCAGATTGTCAGATCAATGCGTTTGTCGGTGTTTGCATACAGTTTAAGTGCCGCAGCAAAGACATGGCTGTTGAGATCTACCCGCATACGGATACTGCCGTAATCATCGGTGGAAATGTATATCAGCCTGCTTCCGTCTCCGATATTTTCCTGCAGTGTCATATCGGTCGCAATGCCGATATATGCTTCAAAATCGTCCAGTGCCGACAGCTCTGCATGAATGGAAGAGGATGCCGGTACGGTCGGGGAAATGCCGTCGGTGATGGTCAGGCGGAATGTTCCGCATTCAAGCAGAACATTCTCCTTGAGAATCAGCGTCTCGCCTGCAACCGCAAGGTCCCGTCCGAGGCGGATGCTTTCCCAGCCAGGATCGGCCAGCACCTGCTCCAGCTGCTGTGCGGTGGTGACCGTGACAGTACCTCGTATGATTTCATAGGAAGCGTTGATTGTTCCATACCAGGGCGTAAATGCGTTCATACCCTGAATGAAGAGTTCCAGATATGCGGTGCCGACTTTCACGGTGTTGCGGTATTCTGATACACATCCGTCCGGTTCTGCAACGGCGCCGGTTGCAGGATCGGTCAGCACATAAGAGGGCCGTTGCTCTTCGCCGCTGTACGGAGTGACTGTATAAGCCAGTGTCAGGTCCAGTGTGCTCAGGTACCTGCGGGTGAAAATTTCACCGTCCCCGGCGTGTGCGGTCAGGTTATCGGTCTGATTGACATAGATACGGCCTTCATTGATCAGCCTCCCGCCCTCCCGGTTGACAAAGGTTGAAGATTCATACGGGCGGGTGCAGATGATATTGCGGTTGATGATGGTGCCGTAGTTTTCAAGCTCGTGGACCGTGAGCAGACAGTCTTCCGCTGTCGGAACATACCCTTCGGGAAAATCAGCTTCCCGGCCGTTGAGAACGGTGCCGTAGTTGGTCAGGAAAGAGACTTGCAGAGCCTTGCCGCCAAGATCAAGGGTCTTGCCCGCGGGAACGGTGAGGGAGATGATGTCGCTCAGGTTCCGGTTCAGTTGCACAGTACTGTAGTTAGGATTTGAGAATGCCTGCCGGACCTCAAGTCCGGTGGAGGCATAAAATGTTCCCGGGGTGATCGTGTAGGAACAGGTGATGGAGCCACGGCAGGCATTTTCCGATTCAAGTTTTACGGAGATGCGCAGGGTAATGGTTCCGGCGCTTGTCAGGTCGGTGGTAGGCTGGCCGTCGCGCAGATAGTCAACATAACAACTGCCTTTGGAAAGTACGGTGCCGTTTGAAAGGAAGAGGGGTACATCGGCTGACGCATCATAAACTCTTTCGGTATAGGAAAGCGTAAAGCCGGCTTCCGGTGAATCCAGTGCCAATTTGACAGTTACATTATCAAGCGGAAGGGAAGCAAAACTGTAGATTGTTCCTTCTGCATTATCAAAAACGCCCGGCGAGAATGGCTCTTCCGGAATATAGAATATTTTACCCTTGTTGCAAACTGCCCCATCGTTTACAACGGGGGAGCCGGTATAAAGGACGGTGCCTGTATTTTCAAATTGTGCGTCAGCGTGGTTAATCAGGTTCCGTATCTGAATATGTGAAGTTCCCGAACAACAGATCTGTCCGTAATTTTCGATAGTATGAATAATGGATTGAGACTCGGACTTGATATGGAGAACACCGTATACCGTAAGCGTGTCCTGTACCGAAAAATCGTAGATGCCGGTGCTGACGCTGTATCCCGCAGGGATGGTCAGAGGACCTTCCAGTGTGACCGGCACAGATATGTTCACGGTGGCATAGTTCGGATCGTTCAGGGCTGAGACCAGTTCTTCCGCCGAACGCACTGCGATCATGCCGCGTTCAATCGTGAAAGAAACTGACGCCGAGCCGTAAAAATACGGGTCAAGTGGTTCCGCACGCAGGTCCACCCATGCGGTGCCTGCCCCCGTATTATCCCGGCAGACCGGGCTGTATCGCCCGCCGTCAATATGGGCGCCCGAAGCCGACAGCAGCGTAATTTGTCCCGGCTCATAGAATTCCTGTCCGGGTGTGTAGATAACGGAAGGATGCTGAAGCGTGATGTCTGTTTCTGAAAGAGGAAGCCTGACGCATTGATTGCCGGGAACGGAAGGGTGAGGCCGGTCATTGATATATACTGTGCCGCGGTTGGTGACTGTGCCGCTCTGGGAAAAGGTTCCGAGACAGAACACAGATGCGCGCTCTCCGATGAGGAGCGTTCCGCTGTTGATCAGGGAGCCGTGATTGATCAGAGTGGTTTTTCCCGACAGCTGAAAGGAACCGCAGATTTCCATCGTACCTTCAAGGGTGATCTGCAGGTCGGGCACCGTAAAGAGCTGCACGCCCTCAGGGACGGTGAGTTTTTCCTGTGCCGGTATGGTAATCGCGTGACTGAGGGTGATCTGGTCGTAATTCGGATTAGCGAGCGCCCGGCAGAGCGCTTCGTATGTATCGGCCTGTACGCCGGCCGGCACAATGGAAAAGGTCAGTTCCGTACTGCCGTATACAGTGGTACAGGTATCTTTTGCCGTAATGACAATGGTTGCGGTGCCGACATCGGTGTTGTTTCGGTAAGTGAAGGTAAAATCTCCGATATTTGCCCAGACTCCCGGCGTGCCGGTTGCAATACGGAATCCGGAGGGGTCCAGTTCAATCGGCTCTCCTGTATAAACCGGTGAAGAGCCATAAAGACCAAGATCCACCATGTCGGAGCTCAGCCGGACTTTTTCGCCGCTCTGAGCAGATCGGAAGCACCCTCCGGCAAGTAGCAGAACGGCAAGCAGGCAGAAAACAAAGAGGAAACGCATTCCTGCTGTACGGCATGTTTTCATGGCATGTCCTTCCTTGTTTATCATTTTTTGGTCGTACCCCGATTCTTTCCGTTTCCGGACGGGTTTATCTCCCATTTATACTTTATCATATTTTCGCTCTAAACGCAAGAACAGAATGCAACATGTATGCTTGCAAATTATAAATGGTCATGTTATAATGAAAAAAAGGGGGCGAACGGGATGAAGGTACTGCTCGACGGAATCAGCGCAACGCTCAGTAACCGCTATCTGACCCTGGAGCGGAATATCTGTGCGGCAAGCAATTCCTTTTACGATGCGTATCTCGATTTTCTTGAAGAATTTGTGAAAACGGTGGCACATTCGGCCAGAGTTGAATCCGGAATGTATGAAAGCTGCGGCAGTCTCCTGGGCCGGGATGAGGTACGGTATTATCTGACGGCGGACTGTGCGATGGATGATCTCCTGTACAGAAAACTTCAGGATTATGTGCTGAAAGTCAACCGGCATAAACACCGGAGGGAAAAGCAGGTTGCATGCGAGACAGTGCTGTCTTATATGGAAGTGCT
>CASFDI010000007.1 GCA_949293405.1 uncultured bacterium
GGTTATCTCATCAATTTCGTAATCGGTAAACATTTTATATTCTGAAAAATACAGATCTTCATCCATTATGTTACCTCCATGCTATTTTTAAATTGAGTAAGACCGATAGTCGGCTCCCATACTGTAAACTGTACCGGACGCATTATACAAGGCAAGTCGCTTCTGTACCGTTCGTCAAGCAGTCAGTAACGGACCGGACACAGAGCGGTCCATTCCGGCCGTTTTTTCTGCGAAATGATATAAACAATTGTTTGTAGTTTAGTTCCTCAATCAACAGCAAAGACGCATCTTCCCTCAGAACCTGATAGTTTCGGGCGCGTGAGAGAAGGCGGAAATGGTTGCCACCGCATCTTTCAGATAGTACACCACGGTGTTGCCGTCATTTTCATTGTACATGGCGCGCAGGTCGGGATAGGCGTCCAGCATGGATTTGCGCGCTTCGACGCGGTCATCCTCGACCAGGGTGCCCGCAACACGGATCCACTCTCCGTTATGAAATGCGCACAGCTCCACCTTCGGATTTACTGCGATCTGGTGCGCCACCGGTTTGACCTTCCCGGTCTGGATGTACAGTTTGCCTTCAAACAGGTTGACCGTCCCGAAGGGGCGCACCCGCGGTTGGTCGCCCTCTGCTGTTGCAAGATAATAGGTACCCGCTGTTTTCAGAAATTCATAAACGCGTTTCATGTTCTTCTCCTTACTTTTTATATTTTTCAGTACGCGGCATGCGATAACGCCAGAACCCCGGGGTATATGCGTCTGTTTGAGCGCCGTCAGGCTGTTCCGCCTTTGTGCGTTTGTTTATTCCTTCGGCGACAGAGTCCAGCCGAAGTCACCGTGATAGATCATCTGCCGGGTCATGCCGCCGTCGATACAGATGTTTTCTCCTGTAATGAATCCGCCGAGATCCGAACAGAGATACAGCACCATGGAGGCGATATCGGCAGGGGTGCCGACACGGCCTACCGGCTGCTGGATCGCATCGGGGCCGGCAAAAGTGCTCCCGGTTGTATCGATCCATCCCGGCGAGATCGAATTGACGCGTACCCTGCCGGCCAGGCTTACGGCGAGCGCATGCGTCAGGGCGCTGATCCCCCCTTTCGCCGCGGTATAACTTTCAGTCTGCGGCTGGCTCATCCGATCGCGCGAGGAGGAAATGTTGACAATGCTCGCCCCGGGGGAAAAATACGGCAAAAACAACTTTGCAAGATAGAACGGCGCGGTCACTCCGACCCGCAGCGCATACTCAAAGTCGTCATAAGTTGCCTCTGCAATTCCGCAGCTTTTCGGCGGGGCGTTATTGATCAGAAAATCTACGGTGCCGCATTCACCCACAACCCGCTGTACGAAACGCTCCAGCGTCTCCCGGTCGGCAAGATCTCCCCGGTAGAAACACCCCTCGGCAAGATCGATATCGAAGACCCGGGCACCCGCCTCGCGGAATGCATCCGCAATACATTTGCCGATCCCGTGCCCGCCTCCGGTCACGACTGCTGTCCGGTTTCTGAAATCCCACATATCGCTAACTCTCCTTATTTTTCAGTTGCGGCAGGGGGATCTTCACCCGATCCCGAACCGTACGGTTCCCGGCCGGGGCCCTCTGCCGCAATCGGTCTGTTTTCCGTGGTCAGTCCTCCACGGTATCCACGGTATCCACTGTCACCTCTGACCCCCGCACCGGAGAATCGCATCTGCCACAGGCCGAACAGCCGTTGCAGATCGGCCGGCTGCCGCACGCCCGGCACTGCGGACCGAAGACCGGACGGTACAGATTCCGGGGTTCAAACGGAATACCGAAGCCGTCGGTCAGATTCCACCGGATCGGCCTGCCCTGAAAGGACATGCCCGACTTGTGCGCCATTTCGGCCTGCAGCCGCTTGGAAGGCAGATGATAGGTCTTCCCCTCTTTGACAAAGACGGATCCGGTTTCAATAAAACAGAAGGTCACATCATACGCCCGGCATTCCTCATGCAACTGTACCACCCATTCAAAGCGGCACGGACGGGCGCCGTCATAGTTTTCTCCCCCGCAGATCACCTGCTCAATCTGACCGCGGGGCAGGTATTGCGCAATACTCACCGGTCCGATAAAGGGCGCGCACATAATTCCCTTGTGCCGGAACGGCAGCTCCAGCAGTATCGGAATCCGCTCCTCCGCGCGGCGCTGATTCTCGCAGGTGACATTGAAAAAGACATTCTCCCACCCGTTCCCCCAGTCGGGCGGCAGGCAGTCCGCCACACGCTGCGGGCGTTTGGTCAGCAGAAAGAACTTCACATCCGGCCGCTGACGGATGATCTCCCAGGCTTCGGGACGCCACCCGTCCGCTTCGGGAAGAAAGAAATCCGAATTCATGCACACCCGCAGCATTTCCCCGCTGCGTACTTTGTACCGGCCCGACCGGTCGCGGTGCAGCGGATAATCGAATCCCGCCTTGGTCCGGTAGATTTCCGCACCGTCCCGCCCCCGCATCCGGTCCAGAAAGAACATATAGCAGTGCGCACACCCCTCGCTGATCCGGACGCAGCCGTGCCAGGGATTCCAGATATCATGCATACCGTTGCCCCTTTCTGCCCCCTGCACCGGACCGCAGCCGGGGCTCTTTCCGGCTGCCCGAAGGCAAACCGGCCCAGTGCGTTCCCCGGCGCTCGCAACCGGACTTACGGTCTGATCCGGACATAGACTACCGAAGAGTTGGGATTGCGCAGGTTGTTCGGATCCGGGCACTTCTTAATATCAAAGCCCAGCTTATCCAGAAAATCCACCGTTTTCCTGCATCCGTAGTTGCGCGGGTCAAAATCGGGGTACTTCTTCTGCAGCTGCGTGCCCACCAGACTGACCAGCACCCAGCCCTCTTCCTCGTCGCTCTCCTGCAGGAAGGACACAATAGCCCGCCGGATCTCGCGTTCCGGTGTCCGGGAATCCTCTGCCGTATCCCCCGTATCCCCCGTATCCACCGTATCCACCGGCTCACCCTGCCCGGCGTGGTTCTGCTCCGCGGCCGGAGCCGCGGCGGTACGCTCTTCCTGGGCAGTGCGTTCCCGGTCTTTCAGCAGAGCGTCCAGAAACTTGAAAGAATTGCACGCCTTGACGAACGGCTTGGGCGTCTGGCTGCGCCCCATTCCGATCACATTCATCCCCGCCTCGCGCAGCCGGCATGCCAGTTTGGTAAAATCGCTGTCCGAGGAAACAATGCAGAATCCCTCCACCTGTCCGGTATACAGGATATCCATGGCATCAATAATCAGGGCGGAATCGGTTGCGTTTTTCCCGACGGTGTAGGAATACTGCTGTATCGGGGTGACGGCGTGTTCCAGCAGAATTTCTTTGTATGATTTCAGCTGCGGATTGGCCCAGTCCCCGTATATTCTTTTGTAAGTGATTACCCCTTCCCTGGACACCTCGTCCATCACGATACCGATGTACTGATGACTGCTGTTGTCGGCATCGATCAGCACCGCATAGCGTTTTTCATCCATATGTTATCCTCCTGAATTTTCCGGTTCCGGCAGTTTTCCCTGTCTCCGAACCTCTCAAGCCATTCCGTGCATTCCGCGCGGGAACGAAATACCGTGATCTGCCTGCCCGGGGCGTACTGCTGCAGCAGAGTACGGATCCCGGGCAACTGCGCATGCGGAAAATCCAGAATCCACTGCCGGAACTCCGGATCAAAAGATTGCTCCACCCACGGCATGTCCTCCCGCTTGCGTCCGATGCGTTGCCGCACGCCCGCAAGGCAGATCTCCACCGGATAATCGAGCAGAAAAACCGTATCACAGGACTGCAGCCGGACTTCCAGAGTCCGCAGATAATTGCCGTCAATAATCCACCGCTCCCCCTTCAGAACATCAGACAGCCGTCTGTCAAACTCCTCTTCGGAAACTGTGGTGCGATCGGGCAAATGCCACAGCAGATCCAGATAGCACAGCGATATCCCGGTCAGCGCACTCAATGCACGGGAAAAAGTACTTTTCCCGCTTCCCGGGCTGCCGATCACCAGTATTTTCTGCACTGTGCGCTCCTCCGTATTTGAAATTGCAAATAAATATATGCATTATCCATATGTTTGCCTCCAGAAGCGCCGCAGTGCTTCAGCAAACCGCTCACCGAAACGCAGGCCGTTCTCCGCTGTGAAAGGGTTGTCCGGCGTACCGAAATAGCAGGTCTCCAGGGTTCCTGCAAGCACCACACTTTCCCGTGCCGCCATAAAGGAACCGAAATTGGGAGAATCGTCCCGGTTCCATCCCTGATTGGGTGGAGCGTTGTTGCCTGCATGATAGGACAACGCGCAATCCGCCGTGCAGTCCTCAAGCAGCGCCGAAAAGCGGCGGATCGCCGCCTGACACGGACCTTTTTCAACCAGAAAGACCGTATCATTTCCTCCGCCGCAGTGCCACGGGGAATGAAAATCAAGGGCAACCGTCACCGGATGCTGCTGCGCATAGGCACGCACGGCAGCCACAGATGCATACAGAGCGGGGCCGCTACCGTAATCCCGGTTGTGGTCATGTGGAATACGGTTTTTACCCTGATCACCGTCGGTCACGCCGTCGTAATCCACCATCGGAACACAGAACACCGTCATATCGGGAGGCATCTCACCTGCGAGCGCCTGCAAAACCCCTTCCAGTACATAACTGCCGGTGGACTCGCAGGCGTGATGGCGTGCGGTCAGCACCACATGCCGGGCGCCGTTTCCCATCGTCAGAAAAGGAACCGAGCGCCCCTTCTCACTGACGCACAGCTGTCCCTGCCGTATACCGCATCGCCGGACAAATGCCTCCAACCGTTCCGGGCGGTACAGCATGTCGTGCGCAAACCAGACACAGGTTTCCTCAGGTCCGAAGGAATAGGTAAAACGGTCTGTGCTTTCGCTTCTGTGTTCATATTGCCAATTCCAGTTTACATAATCGTGGCTGACTGCCGCACCGGCATATCCCACGATATTCTGCCCGAATGTAAAGGTCAGGGTCCTGCCCTGCGCCCCCTCCACACGGAACGCCCAGTAGAACCAGTCCCCTTGTGTATCCCGCAGGTCCGGGGTCAGACGCACCGTATCCCCTTCACACGAAAGAAGCCTGATGTTCCCGCCCGGAAAATCCGCCGTGATCCGCATCTCACACATCCCCCTTTTTCTTATATGATAACACAGATCTGTCAAAAAGGAAACAGTTTTCTTCAACTCTTACGCAGAGGCGGGAAAGGAATTCCTTCCGCATGCTTTTCCCGGGTGCCAGGCGTGTGGGCGACAGTTAATTGTATGTTTTTTCTTTTTATTACGCAGTACTCTGCTGATTTGTAGTGCGCTTTGTACAAAAAGCATTTCCGGTTTTTGTCGTCAATGTGAATTGTAAAAACCATGCACAGCCTGTATAATGATGGTAGCATCCTTGTTTTTTGCAACAAGGGAGGACTCAACATGAAAAAATGCATCTGTGCCGTACTGACGGCTTGCTTCCTGCTCGGATGCATGCCGGTATGGGCGGCAGGAGCGGAGATCACCCCGGTGTTCCGGTTCGACTATGAAAACGGCTCTGTCGGGGCGGATATCCCATACCGGAAAGACGCCAATACCGTCACAGTTGTCTGCGGAGAGGATGGCGGGCGGTGCCTGTCTATCCGTATGGACGATATCATTCCCGACCCCGCGGCGGGGGATATGTACTATCAGCTGCAGGCAGATCGTCTGACCGATGATTACCTGACCGATCCGGATGCCGCGACCCAACCGCACTATTACAATGCCGATCGGTTTATTTTCTCCTGTTCCCTGTCTACCGAAGGCACCCCCTGTGAGACCAACATTCACGCAGTCACCACCGGCAAGACCGCACGCCCCACACTCTTCAATGTAGCATCGGGCGGACAGGTCCGGACAGGCGGCGGCACAGCACTGGGAACGGTCAGTCCGGGCAGTTGGCTCCATCTGACCGCGGTCATGGATCTGTCCACGCAAACGGTTACCTATTTTGCAGACGGGGTAATGCTGGTCGCAGACGAAGCAATGAAAACCGGTGCCGAAACAGTCAGTTATTTCAACTTCGGCATTCACGGCAAAGAGAGCAATCAGGGCACCTCCCTGCTGGTGGACAATCTGACCCTCTCCTACGGGTCGGCGGACCAGTTGACCGACGAGTATTTTGCACAGACATTTCCGCTCAACGCATCGGGCGGTCAGCAGCCCTCGGCAGAAGCTCTGCGCATTCTGCTGATGCGAGGATTTAAAGACAGCGTAATCGGAAAAGCATACCGTAAGGAAGTCTGTTCGGTTGCGGGCGACGCCGGAAACCGCTACCTGCAGATCAGGATGGACGGTGTAAACGACTGTTATTACCACCTTGACGCGGACGAAAGCGGTGACTACCGTACCGATCCGGATGCAGAAAAAAACACCTATTATTTTAACTCGGAACTGTTGGTCTTTTCATTTGACATTTCAAGAGGGGCGGCTCCGCTGCCCTCCGGCCATGTCGAGATCAAAAGTACCGGCGCCTCCCAGGCCAACGCCACACTGGTCCGATTCACCCCGGAAGGACTGCTTTCCACTGCGTCGGGCACCCCGCTCGGAACGGCAGAAGAGGGGGTATGGACCGGCATCGCCGTAGGGGTGGATCTCGCAGCGAAAACCGTCAGTTACTATGTTGACCGGCAGTGGGTGTGCGATGAATCGCTGGCATACGACGCGCAAACCGTGTGTTACCTGAATATCAACGCGCGCAAAGGCGCGGAATATACCGGAAGCACCGTTCTTTTTGACAATCTGACGGTGGGTTACGGAAGGCTGACGCCGGAATACTTCATGACCCCGGTACTCTACAAAACCGGAAGCGGGACTTTTACCCGTTTTTACGAAGGCGAAACCTTTCTTCTGCCTGCGGACGCCCCCTACTGGATCGGACAGGTCGGAGGAGTGACCCGGCTTTTCGAAGCGGGCGAGCAACTCAACCTCACCGATGGGCTCTCTTTCACAGGTCTGTCAGTCGGACTGGAAGTGCTGGAAGGCGCGGCCATCCGGGTAGACTATCACCGGGGACTGCGCTTCGGGGTGGCTGTCAACCGGCGGGACTATGACCTGCTGACACAGGCATTCGGCAATGATGCCGTACAGGTCAGTATTCTGATCGTCCCCACCGACTACCTGGCTGACGGCACCCCGTTTACGGAGGAAGCACTATCCGTAAAATATCCCGAACTGGCGAAAGTGATCAACGACAGCTGGTTTGCTCAGGATGAAGAACAGTATTACTGCTATGGCACCCTCTCCCAACTCAAGCCTGCAAACTACGCGCGCTCTTTTTCCGCTGCGGCATTTCTCACAGTCACCATGCCCGACCGCACCA
The DNA here is from genome assembly GCA_949293405.1 of uncultured bacterium. Taxonomy (GTDB): domain Bacteria; phylum Bacillota; class Clostridia; order Oscillospirales; family CAG-272; genus UBA1740. The sequence goes on from CASFDI010000007.1 coordinate 7,339, forward strand.
CACGCACCATCTACGCGGCCTATGACCCGGCAAGTCACGCACGCAGTGCGTACGGAGTGGCACAGGCCGTTTATGAGGACACGGAAAACCAGTACTCTGAAGAAGTCCGCAATGCATCGCGCATGTATCTTGACGGGGTAGTGGATCTGACTGTCACGGACGGGGCATGCCGACTGACCAATCCGACAGCAGGATATACTTCCCCGTATACAGTGCTGTCCTGCGAAGACAGCGTTGCCGTGATCGGGACCGACCGGGCGGAAACCGACGGACTGTTCTGTTCGGTAATGGTCAACGGGACCGTTCTCTACGGTCTGACCCCCTCCGACGGAAAACTGCAGATTCCCGTCGCGCCGTAACGATGGACGGAAGGAGAACATCAAGATGAAAACACTGATCCGCGCAGCCCTGTGCCTGACGCTGGTGCTGCTCTGCACTCTGACCCCAGGCGCATGCGGCAAGAAAAACCCCACCCCTACCGACACCTCTGCCGAACCGGCGGGGACCACTCCGCCCCCATCCGGTGAAGTCACCCTGACCGGCGACTACCGCATCGTCATGTCCTCCTCCCCCTCTGAAGTCCCGTCGGGGGGCAGCCGTGCAGATCCGCTCGGCCATTCAGATGAAAACCGGACTGAGCCTCACGGTTGCCAAGGATGACACCCCGGACGAAGGTCCCGAAATCCTGCTTGGCATGTGCGACCGGCCGTCATGCACGGAGGCGAGAACTCACTATGACGCCGCCCGCGTAAACCAGGACACCGGCGTATACCTTCTGATGTGCGTCGGTGAGGACATTGTGCTGATGGGCGACTCGGCGCGGTCCACCCAGATGGCGGTTGACCTGCTGATCGGGGATTACCTCGGCAGCAGCGGAGACGCAGTGTTCCCGGGCGATCTTCTGATTGTAAAAACCTACAGCATTTCCGCTTATGAAGAAGAGGAGGCGCAGAAAGAATTGCAGGAAAAACCGGATGAGGTCTTCAGCCTGATGGATCAGCTGAATTCCGCCGATTTCGGACAGGTGACACCGCTGTCCTCCACAGCCTACCCTGCTCCTTCCGTGTATCCCACCGAAGGGCAGCACCCGCGCGTGATGTTTAACGGCGAAACGCTGCAGGAAATCCGGGGCAACCTTACCGCAAACGAAAACAGATACGCATACGCCGCCTATCTCGAGCGCGCGGAGCAGTCTGTCACCGGTATTCTGCCGGCCGTAACCGAAAGCACCTCCAAGCATGCCAACTACGACACCAATGTGCTCGCGGTCATTGAAGCGAAAGCCTTCCGTTACGCGCTGACCGGAGAAGAACTGTACGGCTATCAGGCCATCCTGGCCATTCAGAACTTTATCCGCACACTGGAAATCCAGACCGCTCCCGAAAAGGGTGCCTCGGATTACATGGGAGATGTCTACCGCGCCTACGGCTATACCATGTATATGGCAGCGCAGGTCTATGACTGGTGCTATGACCTGCTCACTCCCGCAGACCGGCAGCGTATCGTCGCGGGGATCGAGTCCCTGATCGCACCGCATCTCGAGGTGGGCTTCCCGCCCAGCGGCCAGGGCGCGATTGTAGGCCACGGGAGTGAGGCGCAGCTGTTGCGCGACTGGCTCTCCTTTGCGATTGCGACCTACGACGAATATCCGGACCTCTACACCTATGTGATGGGAAGAATTGAATCCGAATATGTGCCTGCGCGCAATTTCTACTATGCGTCAGGCATGCATTCACAGGGCAACAGTTACGGGCCGTACCGGTTTACCTTCGAGCTGACATCACTTCACCTGTACCGCACCATGTGCGGCAAAGAACTGTATGCAGTGGACATGGGTGAAGTGGCGCGTTCCTTCATTCACAATCTGCGTCCGGACGGGACACTGCTGCGGATCGGAGACGATACCAATCAGCGCGGCACCACCTTCAATCTCAACAACTACGGCTATTGCCTGTTCTATGCCGCGGCAATCTGCAACGATCCGGTTGCGAAATCACAGGCGCGGTGGGGTTTGCAGAATTTCAGCAAATTCTCGTACAACGATCAGTCCCTCTCCTGTGTGCAGTTCCTGATTCTCAACGATCCCGATCTGACCGATTCCCCGCTCGAAACCCTGCCGCTCGCCATATTCAACGGCACCCCGGTCGGACAGATCATCGCGCGCACCTCGTGGACCGATCCGGACGCCGCCATGCTCTATATGAAGATTGGCGAATACTTTGCAGCCAATCATGAACATAAGGATGTCGGCTCCTTCCAGATTTTCTACGGCGGAATACTGGCGTCAGACTCCGGCTTCTACGATACTTACGGATCCGAAGTGGACACCAGTTACACCAAATCCACCCTGGCACACAACAGCCTGCTGATCTATGACCCGGACGAAAACACCGGCAGTCAGGCCAATGTGGGCGGACAGAAAGCGGACGCCGGAGAATCCCCAACGCTGGAAAGCTGGCTGGGGCGCGACTATACCCGCCGGGCCGATGTGCTGGGCTACGCCATCCGCAACCAGGAGGACGGCTCCCTGCTCTCCACCTATCTGTCGGGCGACCTGACTGCGGCATACAACGCCGAAAAAGCGGATGAAGTGGTGCGATACATGCTGGGCTTCTTCACGGGTGACTCCCAGCAGCCGCTGGTATTCTTCGTATTTGATAAAATCACCGCCGACAGTCCCGACTACCGCAAGACCTTCCTGCTGCACTGCGAAGAGATGCCCACGGTGGAAGGCAACCGCACGGTCATTACCCACGACGGCGGCGTGCTGGTCAACCAGACTCTGCTCCCCGGTGCGGATCAGCTGGAGATCACCGTAGTGGAAGGCAGTTATGTGATCGACGGAGAAAACCCGGAAATCAACCGTTACAACGACCAGAACCCGCCGTGTGAGCGTGGCTGGGGTCGGATTGAAATTTCCCCGACAACCGGCAGAAACACTGACTACCTGCTCAATGTCATGTATGTGACGGCAGACGGACAGCCCACCGACTCTGTTGCCCTGGAATACGAAAACGCCGATCTGGCGGGCGCCTCTCTTCTGGGATACGCGGCTTTCTTCTCCAAGACAGTCGAACGCATCGCACACCGCACCACGGTCTGCGCATACGGAGAAGGAGAAACGCTCTTCACGGTTGCGGGCATTGCGGCCGGCGCGTGGGAAGTATACAGCCAGGACGGCACCCTGCTGCAGAGCGTAACCGTTACGGATGAAGCGGGCATCCTGGAATTCACTGCAGAGGCCGGTACCTATGTGCTGCTGCCCGAAGGCGGAGATTTTCACGATATCCCGGGCGATGGGGCCTATCCCGATCCGTACGGACCTGCTGCATAAATTCCCGGACATAGAAACCAAAGCACAGATCATCAGAACAAATAAGGGCCTGCCGCTGTCTTGGCGGCAGGCCCTTTTCTTTCAGAACTGCGGACGCAGTACCCGCACAAAACCCGTCATTTTCCCTTGCATCAGGTGACGGTATGCAGGACTGCATCCTCCATGCGGTATATCCGGTCCGCAATCGCCATAGTGGATTCCCGGTGTGAAACCAGGAGAATGCACCGTTGTCCCTTCTGCCGCAGCAGGGACTGCAGAATCATGCCCTCATTGATGCTGTCCACATTGCTGGTAGGCTCGTCCAGCAGAATCAGCCCGCTGCCGCGCAGAAATGCCCGGGCAAGTCCGATGCGCTGTTTTTCCCCTGCAGACAGCCGGTCCCCCATGGTGCCCACCCGGGTCTGATACCCCTGTGGCAGAGACATGATAAGATCGTGTACAGATGCCATTCTGCACGCCTGTTCCATCTGTTCCTGCGTGGCATCCGGTTTTGCTATTTTCAGATTTTCCTCAATAGTTTCATCAAAAAGGTAGGTGCTCTGGGAAACCATGGTTACATTGGTCAGCAAACTGTCTGTATCAATCTGATCAATATCGGTACCGTTGTAAAGGATGACACCCTCCTGCTTTTCCCAGAAACGCAGCAGCAGCCGGAGCAAGGTGGATTTGCCGGAGCCGCTTTCTCCTACAATCCCTACAATCTCTCCTTTACGGGCATGCATGCAGATGTTATGCAGGATTTCCTTTTGCCGGTCATATGAAAAAGAAAGCCCCTGCACATCCAGCTGTTCAAAAGAAAAGCCAGTCCCGTTTTTCACTGCACGCACCGCCGGCTCTTCCGCAAGCAGGTTCAGGAGCCGGTCCCCGCTTGCAAAGGTCTGTGTCAGATTGCCGGGCAAGGCAGATATGGCCAGAACAGGCCCGAAACTGCTGGATACTGCCACTGCACCGATCAGCATTCTGCCCGCAGTCAGTTCCGTACGGTATACCAGCAGGATCCCAATCCCGACTGTAACAAGCACCGAGATGCTGACCAGAAGTTCCGTTGCGGCACCCATACGCGCCACATCACGCTTCATAGCTTTACTCTGGGAACAAAGACGCGCGGAACGCACGTTGATTTCCTCAAGACGCAACTGTTCCGCCCGATGCAGAACAATATCCCGGATCCCACGGATGCTGTCGAGAAAAAACGCATTGAATAAGGCAAACTCATTCCTGTAAAGGACCCCCGATCTTTTGAGCCGTTTGGCGGAGAGGATAGGCATGCACACCCCGATCAGCAGGTACCCGGCCAGTGCCGTCAGAGCCAGCCACCATGACGAAACCGCCCCCACGAAGACAAACACGCCCGTGCTGACCAGCACCGCAATGCAGACCGGTGAAAGGGTATGCGCATAGAAAACCTCCAGCGTCTCAATATCTGAAGTGATCATGGCAATGATATTACCCTTCTGCTTATTCTCCAGTTTAGCGGGACACAGCGTGCGCAGTGCCGTGAAAATCCGGTCCCGCAGTACCGCGAGAAGCCGGAAAGCAATATAGTGATTGCCGTACTGCTCCAGATAGCGCAGCCCGCCCCGTACCACGCCGCACCCGACGGCCAGGGCCATGATCGCCCCCCAGGAAAGCGGGATCTGCTCCCCCATCGCCTTTGCAACGCCGACGGCGCCGGACACCGTAACTCCCATCGCAGCCAGAAATCCGATACTGCCGTTGATCACCGCAAGTATCATCACATAAAACAGGCTTCCCAGCAGCACCACCAGGCTCGCCATGATCCGTATACCGCTGCGGCGGATTGTATTCTGCTTCATCGTGATTCCTCCTGTATAGATGAGTTTACATTTTTATAGCCCTCTTCCCATGCTTTCTGCGTATTGTAAAGGGCAGCATACCCACCCCGACGCGCCATCAGTTCCTGATGCGTACCGTGTTCCCGTACAGCACCGTTTTCCATGTAATAAATACAATCTGCTCCAATCACATTTTCCAGTCTGTGCGAAATCACCACTACACATTTCGATTGGCTCATGCGCCGGATATTCTGCATGATGATGGCTTCACTTTCCACATCAATATTGCTGGTTGCTTCATCAAATAAATAGATATCTTTGTCGGCCACCAGATGGACTGCCAGTGCAAGGCGCTGCTTCTGTCCTCCGGAGATATTGCCCGCATCTTCTGCAATGACCATATCAGGTCCTCCGTTTTCCCGGATGAATTCAGAAAGGTTCACCTGCTCCAGCGCCTGCATGATCCGCTCGTCAGTAACACCCGGGCAGGCCAGCATGAAATTCGCGCGAACAGTGTCATTGAACAGATACGAATCATACGAAACAACCGCCAGGCGGGCATAATAAGAGTTCCGCGACACCTGGTCAAGACCGGCGCCCCCCACCGTCACCGTACCGCTGACCGGTCTTGCCGTACCGGCAAGCAGGCTGACGATGGTGCTCTTCCCGCATCCGGACTCTCCTACGATGGCGGTCATCCCCCGCTGTGGAAAGAACATACTGACATTCCGGATTACATTCCGCGTACCGTCATACGAAAATGTGACATTCCGCAATGCAAGGCCGCAATGTGTTACCTCCTGTTTACCCCAGGCAGGTTCCTTTTTTTCGAGCAAAGCCAGAATCTTTCTGCCTGCGCTGGCTCCGTTCATCGCCACATGAAAAGCACTCCCCAAAGCACGCAAGGGCAGAAAGAATTCCACTGCTATCAAAACCACGAACAAAGCGGAAACAGGAGTTGTCCACCCCTTCAGAAGCCCCACCAGACTCACCGCAATTCCTGCCGCCGCTCCTCCGTATGCAACCAGATCCATAATGGTCGTACTTGAGAGTTGCATCACCAGTACTTTCATGGTGATACGGCGGAATTCTTCGGCACTCTGATTCATTCTGATCTGCCGTGCGGCATCCGCCTGAAAGATTTTCAGCTCACGCATCCCCTGCAAACTGTCCAGAAACGCATCCCCCATGGAAGTATATTGACCCCAGTACTTTGCAAAAATCCGTTTGGCATATCTGGATACCCCAATGATGGAAAGCGGTATCAGGGGCACGCAGGCAAGCAATACCAGAGATGCGCGCCAGTCCACCCATACACAAATCCCGAACAGCAGCAACGGCGCCAGCATCGCATAAAAGAACTGCGGCAAATAAGAAGAAAAATACAGATCCAGCTGTTCTGTTCCCTCCAGAGATATCTGGGTAAGTCCTGCCATACTCATGGAATCGGTGCTCCTGGTCCCGAGCGCCAGAATTTTGCGGTAGGTGCGTTCGCGCAATTCCCCTTTGACCGTCCTCCCCAACATGTCCCTGAATGCGGCCGAACAACGCGCCGCTGCATACCGTACCGCGGCAGCCATCATCACAACCGCTGCAGGAAACAGATAAGCGACCGCTTCCCTTTTTTCAAGCATCAGGTATACGGCCCGGCATATTCCCGCCGTAATGGCAACATTCGCAAGCATACTGAGTATCATCAGAAGAACCGCATACACCACATATCTGCGCTCCTTTCCAATCAGACGCAACAGCTCTTTATCAAACATTTTTACCTCCTGTCTGTCAACCCTGCAATTGCGGCATCCTACGCCTAATGTTTGCAATTGCTAACACATTGCCTTTGAAAAACCCATGCGTCTGACATGCGCGGGCATATGTTTGCAATTGCTAACTACCGGCCGGAAAAATAAGCCACATCGCGACTTACGCGATTTATTATACTCATCGTGCACAGACATGTCAAGTCCTTGTAAAAAAATCCCGTGGCGCCGGAGAAATGCTCCGGCGCCACAGGCGGTATCCGTAGACAGGATTATCAGGAAAATTCCTCCCCGCGCGCAACGAAAAAATCCCGATAGGTGCGCACGCACGGCAACTGGGTCCAGGCGGACACGGCAGGAGGGGTCCGGTCCAGATCGTAGATACATGCCCCCTGAAGCGAGAGCAGGAAGGGAGAATGCGTGGAAATCACAAACTGGCATTCCTGCTCCCGCACGCATTCCTCAATGAAATCCTTCAGAGCCAGCTGATTCTCGGGAGAAAGGCTGTTTTCGGGCTCATCGAGCAGATACAGTCCTCCGCCCGCAATCGCATCCACAAAATAGGCAAGCGCGCTTTCCCCGTTGGAGCGCTCCTCAATATTGCGCATGACACGGCTGCGCAGAAACTGCGACTGAGTCCCATGCCGCTTCTTGATGTCATGCACCTGTTTCCACCGCTCATAATCCGAAAAACCGTCCAGCCGGAGAATCTCAGGGTTCTCATCGTACCGTGTCTCCACATATTCGCGAATCAGCCGGTTGCGCCGGTCGTCGATACCCTCGTTGAGTCTGCGGATATCCAGCACCCTGTCGAATACGCCGTCGCTGGTGATGATCCTGCTGTCTTCCGGGACCGGTTTCTCCAGCACATAGTCGCACAGTTGCACATAATCGTCAAAGAAATCCGACCGGTTGCAGGGGGTGTTCCGCTCGAGCCCCAGTTTTTCGGCGATGACATTGAGCAGTGTGCTTTTCCCGCTCCCGTTATCCCCGCAGAAAACAGTGATTTCTTCAAAGAACAACTCGGGCACTTCCCGTTCCCTGAAAATACCGAACGGATATCTGCTGGTGTAGCAGGTGCGCTTTGCCTTACCGGAAGAAAAGAAAAAATTCTCTTCATCTTCACGCGCCGGAATGCGGAAAGTCTGCAGATACAGCATTTTCACGGTCTCCTTTCAAATTCAAAACGGGCTGCGGACGGGACGGCAGATCCGTACAGGACCGTTTTGCCGAGACTTTCCCGTCTCAGTCCTTCGCCTCACTGAACCCGGCCGTCCCGTTTCTTTTTGCAATGTCTGACAGAGGTTTGGCGGTCATTTCCACCCAGGAAGGAGAAAAACCGCTGCGTACTGCATTGCGTGCAGAGGCAACATTGGACCAGGCGCAGCAATAAAACGGTACTTTCCCCCGTGCCAGGATCTCACACGCAAGGGCGGAAGTCAGTGCAGACGCAATCCCCTTCCGACGGTACTGCGGCAGCACATCCACTCCGATCTGCCACATCGTGTCACAGTCGGCAGAACAGGCGGCAAGGCCCACCAATTCCCCCCGGTCATAGGCCCCGACCCCCAGTACATCCAGTTCTTTCCGCTCTCGGCAGAGCGCGTTGCTCCACTGCGGCTGATACAGTCCGGCGAAGTCGGACGCATGCAGCAGACGCGTGCCGTACCGGCAGGGCAACCGATGCAGCCGCCCAAGATCAGGCAACCAGTACTCAGCCATAAAACAGACATCCGCCCCAAGCGGGCGCAACCGGCCGCTCAGCACATGCAGATGCGGCGTTTCAAAGCAGTGTACAGCGGGATACCGGCTGATGTAGTCTCTTGCGATTTCCCGGTATTCTTCGCGGACCGATGCCACAATCTGATGGCCGTAACTGACGAAATGGCAGAGAAACGGCAGTTCCAGATACCGGCGCGCCTGCGGATGCGCGGCCGAAAGAACAACCTTGTTTTCCGGAAGCAGGAAATCATCCGGACTGCAGTTGCAGTCCATGGCAGACTGCTCTCGGGCAATCTGCACGATCTGCTGTGTGGTCACAGGCATCCCTCCCCGTATTCCCTGCAAGAGGAGTCGGGCATCCTGACGGCAATCTTCATCACACCGTCCCGTCTGGATGTAAACAACTCATATGCCCGGTCAATCTGATCCAGCGGGAAGGTATGCGTGATCAGCGGAGTGGTGTCCAGTTGACTGTCTGCAATCAGGCGCAGAATTTCAGCGCAGTCGCATCCATCCACCCCGCCGGTACGGAAGGTCAGGTTTTTGCCGTACATCTGGGGCAGCGGCAGAACCTGAGGCTCCTCATACAGCGCCACCACGGTGACCGTGGCATTGGGGCGTGCACACTGCCAGGCAAGAGTGAAAGTATCCTTTCCCCCTGCGACTTCGAAAACCGCATCCGCTCCCCCGTGTCCGCTGACCTGCACCGCCAGCTCGCGGCAGGTCTCGGGCAGGACGGCCTGAACCTGCGGGTAATGCTCCCTGACAAACGCCAGTCTGCCGGGGTCCTGCTCGCACACAATCAGATGGCGGGGGTTCATCCGCGAAACGCAGAGCAGCGTGCAGATTCCCGTAGGTCCCGCCCCGATCACCAGGACCGTGTCCTCCGGTGTGACGGGAGTAATGCGCGCCGCCCAGAACCCGGTCGCCAGGATATCCCCGGCAAACAGAGCCGCACGGTCGCTCACCCCATCTGGGATCCGGCAGAGTCCGGTATCGGCAAGCGGCACTCTGACATATTCGGCCTGTCCGCCGTCGATCCGGCATCCGAGCGACCAGCCGCCCTCTGAATGAGTACAATTGTTTACATATCCGCGCCGACAAAAATAGCACTCCCCGCAGAATGTCTCCACATTGACGCACACCCGGTCGCCCGGGCGGACCGTCCGAACTGCATTTCCCACCGATTCCACAACACCCACCATTTCGTGTCCCACCGTGATACCGGGCACAGCACGGGGTACGGAACCGGCGCGGATATGCAGGTCACTGGCGCAGATACTGGCGAGAGTCACCCGCACCACCGCATCAGTCGGATGCAGAAGAGCAGGTTTCGGCTTCTCTGTCAGACAGAAAAGCCCTGGTTTGATGTAGGTGTATGCAAGCATCTCTTTCCTCCGTAATCCGCTGCGGTATTGTTACGGCATGTCCTCAGTGCAACCGCACCGGTTCATACCACAGACTCCCTGCCGCATGGAATTCCGCATCGCTGCCGATCCCGAAAATCATTGTAGCATAAATGACAGCACATTACAAGTCCTTCTCTGACGGTCCGGTCTGTTCATATCGGGCCTGCATGCGGCGTACATACTCCCGCGGAGTGATCTTCATCCTCCGTCTGAATACATGACTGAAGTATGCACCGGAAGAAAATCCGCATTCCAATGCAACTGCGGAAAGTGTCGCATCCGTGCGCAGCAGCAGATCGACCGCTTTTCTGATGCGTTGTTCTTCGACATAGTCCCGCAGGGTCCGGCCGGTTGCGCGCCGGAAGCAATTGTGAAAGTATACCGGACTGAGCGAGATACGGGCAGCCAGGGTGTTCAGACTCAAATCCGATGAAAGATGCGTATCAATATAGCCAAGTACTTCTTCAATGAGCCCACGCTGTCCCGTCCGATGTCCGGCGTCCGCTACTGTTCCCGCATCCCGTATCAGCATATATACCGTCTCCAGCAGCAGTGCATGCAGGTGCAACATCTCCCACTCAGAACCATCACGGAAAGAGCGGACGATCTGTTCCATCCGTTTGCGCATACTGACAGGATCGGCCAGCCCGATAAACACCGGCAATCCGCACAGGGCCCGGTACAGGCTTCCCTCCTGCATCACCATATGGATAAACAGGCATTCGAAAGGAAGCCGGGTGCAACGCACCTGTCCGGGTTTTACACAGAGAAAACGATTGCTTCGGATGGACATGGAAACATTGTCAACATACGAAACGCCGCCGTCTGCCAGTGGCAGTTCCAGTTCAAACATCATGGTGCTCCTGTGCGGAGTGATCTTTCCGGCCTTATAAACCGACTGAGCATTATAGATTCCTGCGGCAACAATTTGCGGCATCCGTTCTACATGCATAAACTTCCTCCATGATAAGAATTCGCATAAATCAGATAAAAAACCGATAGAATTCCAGTAAAATATATGATACACTGAATTCGGATTCAAGTCAAGTCTGTTTTGAAAAGGAGATCGGAATGCGCATCCGTGATATCAGGACCTTTGTCGTTGACTGTTATCGGACTAACTGGATATTTGTAAAGGTATACACCGACGAAGGGATCGACGGGGTAGGAGAAGCCACACTGGAATACAAAGAAAAAGCACTGATTGGTGCGGTAAATCACCTCAGGGAATCACTCGTCGGTAAAGACCCCGGGAACATTGAAAAAATCTGGCGTGATTCTTACCGGGACGCCTACTGGCGGGGCGGAGCCGTGCTGATGTCTGCTCTTTCGGCTGTTGAAATGGCACTGTGGGATATTCTTGGGAAGAGTCTTGGGGTGCCGGTCAGCCGCCTGCTGGGAGGCAATGTGCACGATTCGGTGCGCATCTATGTCAACGGCTGGTTTGCAGGTGCGCGGGAGCCGGAAGAATTTGCCGAGAAAGCACGACAAGCGGTTGCACGGGGCGTTACTGCTCTGAAATGGGATCCGTTCGGCAGTCATTACATGGAGCTGTCAAACGGCGCGCTCGATCACGCCTTGCGGTGCATTGACGCGGTACGGCTGGCAGTGGGAAACCGTGTGGATCTGTTGATTGAAGGGCACGGAAGATTCAACCTTCCTACCGCTGTCCGGATTGCCAAAGAACTGGAGCCGTTCCGCCCCATGTTTTTTGAAGAACCGGTGCCTCCCGACAATCCGGATACCCTGCGCGCCGTCAAAGACAAGTCCCCGGTTCCGATCGCCGCAGGAGAACGGCTGTATACCCGCTGGGATTACAGAGGGCTGTTCGACCGGATGGCCGCCGACTATATCCAGCCCGACATCTCACATGCCGGCGGGATTCTGGAACTCAAGAAAATTGCGGCGGAGGCCGAGAGCCGCTATATTCCCTTCGCACCGCACAATCCCTCGGGGCCGGTGGCCACTGCCGCGACCCTGCAGCTGGCTGCCACCTGTCCGAACTTCTGCATTCTGGAAATCATGTACTCCGATGTGCTCTGGCGTCGGGAGATCACCGACGAAAACCTGCAATATGCCGACGGCAGAATCCGCATTCCGGAAAAACCCGGCCTGGGAATCGAACTGAATGAAGAGGCCTGCCTCGCACATCCGTACCGGACTCATACCCTGCGTCATTACACCGGCGCACTGACCGATATCCGGCCGCCGGAAACCGCATTTTATTTCTGAAAGGAGAGCCCTATGCACACCGTACTGATTACAGGTGCCTGCGTCAATACCGGCGTTGACATTGTACATAAATTTGCGTCCGAGGGTTGGCGGGTCCTGTTCACCGGCCGGAAAGAAGAAGCCGTGATGCAGGCACAGTCCTGCTATCGCGCCGCCTATCCCTCCGTATCCATCACCGGGTATACACTGCCCTCCCTGCGGGATGCGTACACCGTGGATGAGGAGGCAGCAGAACGGCTGTATACCGATCTTGACAGGCAGGGAATCACGGTCGATGTCCTGGTTCTCAATGCCGCTCATCAGGGGCTGGGCATGCGGGTGCTGGAAAGTCCGCTGTCCGATTTCATGCAGGTCATCAACACCAATATGACCTGGAACTTCTGCATGGCCGTGAAGGCCGCCCGTCGCATGTGCCGGGCCGGCGGCGGGTCAATTATTTTCGTCAATTCCAATACCGCATACCGTGCGATTCCGGACCGGGTCGCCTATGCCGCATCCAAGAGCGGTCAGCTCGGCATGATGCGCGCCCTAGCACTGGACCTCGGGCGCTACAATATCCGGGTCAATGCAGTACTCCCCGGCATGATCCGCACAGACCGATGGACAGAACACCCTGATTTTTACAGCTCGGTTCCCTCCCGTTTCACACCGCTCGGCGATGTGGCGACCGGCGCGGATATTGCGGACGCAGTGTGGTACTTTGCCGCTCATGCGCGCAACACCACTGGTGCGGAGCTGGTGGTAGACGGCGGAAACATGATTCAGCTCTATCCCATCATACCGCAGGCAGAGGAACAACGGCCATGAAAAACTACGATGTAACCGATTACGGTGCTGTGGGAGACGGCGTCACCGACGATACCCGTGCGATCCGGAACGCCATTGACCACTGCCGCCGAAGCGGCGGAGGGCGTGTCAGTCTGGCCGCAGGCACCTATCTGTGCGGAGGAATCCGCCTGTATTCGCATACAGATCTGCATCTGTCTTCAGATGCCACCCTGCTGATGAGCACCGATCCGGGCGCCTTCCCCATTCCGGATATCATCAATGAGCGGCATCTGTGGCTTTACCGGCGCCGCAAACTGTCGCCCCCCTCCCCGCATGGTGCTGTTCATGGGATGTACCGATGTGACGGTGGAATCGGTGTGCATGACCGACCCGGCTTCCGGCTGGTCCTTCTGGGTCTGCGACTGTGAACGGGTACAGTTCCGTGGGATCAGGATTCTGTCTGATCTGCACTATCCCTCCGCATCAACTGCTCGCGGGATGTCACCGTTTCCGATTGCGTCATCCGCTGCGGAGATGACGCCATTGTGGTACGCGCCTACACCGGTGTATTGCACTGCAAACGACCGTGCGAACGCATCACCGTCACCAACTGCACGCTGACCAGTTATGCGCACGCCATCCGGATCGGCTGGACCAACGATGGAATCATCCGCAACTGCATCTTCTCGGATCTCGTGATCACCAACAGCAACGGCGGTATCGGAATTACCTTGCCCCGGGGAAAGACGGAACCATTGAGCGATCAGGGAGATGATGAGACCCTGATCGAACATCTGCTGTTTGAAAACATTGTCATGGACCGCCACTACCACGATCCGATCAATATCAAAATTGACGAAAACAACCGGGTCGCCGCCATCCGGGACATTACCTTTTCCAATATCCGGGCAATCAGCGGCATGCCGCCGAGTTTTTACGGTCGGGCGGACTGTCACCTCAAGGATATCACCCTTTCAAACTGCAGCTTCACAATTCGACCGGTAACCGAGCATTATGCCCCGCCTCCCGGTATTCCCTGCTACACAAAGGACCCGGGAACGCCCGATCCTCTGCTTGCTTACGCGGACCGGTTCCGCATGGAGAATGTCACTTTCAGTCCGGACTGAAACAGAATGTATCCGTAAAGATTTGAGAACATCCACTGCTCAGAATTCAAGGAGGAGTATCATGCAATTATTTGAAGTAAAAAATCACCAGCCGAGTTTTCTGCCTGACGGAGCATTTCAGCTTGTCTGGTCGGATGAATTTGACGGCACCGAACTGGATCGGTCAAAATGGGATTACCGTCTGTCGATGATGGGAAAAAGGCACCCGGCATGGACCGATAAAGGCGTGCATCTGGACGGAAACAGCAATGCGGTTTTTACCCTGTTACAAGAGGAAGGCAGACCGGTAAGTGCTCAGCTGCAGACCGGATACAACTTTATGGATGAGCCGGTAACCAAGACGCGCTTCGGAGCGGACGATCTCCAATGGAACATCGGAAAACTGAAGCAAAGCAAATTTGTCCACACGTATGGGTACTATGAATGCCGATGCAGGCTCCAGCAGAAAGAGGGCTGGTGGAGCGCGTTCTGGATCCAGTCGCCCATTATCGGTGCTTCAACCGATGCGCGGTATACCGGCGCCGAAATGGATGTCATGGAAAGTTTTCGTCCCGGTCTCATTGCCCCGCACAATGTCTTCACCGGAGGATATGGACTGGACATGAAGCGTATCAGCACCGGGGGAAATGTCAGTCTCGACCCTGCAGAATTTCACAGGTTCGGACTGCTGTGGACCGAAACCGGATATACCTTTTATATAGACGGTCGGGAGGACGGCACCGTTACCGACTACTGCTCGGCATGCCCTCAGTTCCTGCTGATCAGTACCGAGGTGCAGGGATACCGGCAGGATGCACATGCCCCGGTCAGCGAAGCCTATGATGCTCTGCATGATACCTTTCTGGTAGACTATGTAAGGGTCTTTGACAGAATATAAACCGTTTTTTCCTTGCATTCCCGTAATTGATCTCTGCCAATACGCAACACCCCGGAAAATTGCCGCCGGAATCTGCGGAATCACGGCTGATCCTGTCTGGTTCCCTGCGTACATAAACTGTAAAATATTGTTTGCAACCCGGATCTCACGCCTGTGAGACAACCGCCATATATTTTTATGGTCCCACATCTCCACATGCGTATTTTTGTCTGAAAAATCCGAAAGAATGACGCGACATCCGCTCCCTGATCTGCTATAATGGAGTTATCCCGAACACCAGGAGACCATCTGATGAAAGCCAGTGAAATCCAGATCCGTGACCCATATGTCATTACGGCAGCAGACACCTACTACCTTTACGGCAGTACCGACCGGGACATCTGGAATACCGGAGGCGGATTTGATTATTACAAGAGCCGCGACCTCGTAGAATTCGAAGGTCCGTACCCCGCCTTTCGCCCCGATGCAGGTTTCTGGGGCAAAAAGAATTTCTGGGCACCCGAAGTACATTTCTACCGGGGGCGCTGGTACATGTTTGCCACCTTCTGCAGTCCGGAGATAACCCGCGGCACCCAGATTCTGTCGGCGGATACGCCGGACGGGCCGTTTATCCCGATGGGCAATGGGCCGATTACTCCGGAAGACTGGTACTGTCTGGACGGAACTCTGTTTGTAGAAGAGGGTATTCCCTATCTCACCTACTGTCATGAATGGCTCGATGCTCCCGACTATGTGGGAGAAATCTGGCTGCAGCGTCTGACTGCAGATCTTAGCGGCACCGTAGGAGAAAAACAGCTGCTGTTCCGCGCCTCAGACGCGTCCTGGACCCGGGGACAACCCTGGCGGGGTGAACAATCCAAGTGCTATGTGACCGACGGTCCGTTCTGTTTTCAGGGAAAGTATCACCTGTATTTGCTCTGGTCCAGCTTTGCAGACGGATATGCCATTTCCACCGCAATCAGCGACAACGGGGTGCGCGGCCCCTGGCGTCTGAGCGATACCGTGCTGCGTGCGCAGGACAGCGGACACGGCATGATCTTCCGCGGCAGGGACGGAAGCCTGCGGCTGGCCCTCCACAGTCCCAACCAGACCCCCCACGAACGCCCGCTCTTTCTTCCGATCGAAGAAACACCGGACGGCCTGCGTCTGATTCCCGACTGATTCTGAAAAAAGGTTCTGCACGACATTTCACTGTGCAGAGCCTTTTTATACGAGGCAGATTCATACATTCATAAGGCAATATACCGTCTGCAGGCACTGCGCCCCCGGTCACCCACCTTTCATCCTTCCGTGCCAGGACCGGAAAGGGAAAAGCCTCCTTCCCTGCCCAGAGGGAAGCCCCGTAGAATACACCCTCCTGTATTTCCGCTATCCTGTTAACCTGAAAGCCGCAGCAGAAACAATATGTACTTGACAAACCGGTAAAATGCGGTATAATGATTTCAGAATATCCGGTCAGGATGACCGGATACCCGGCAGATGCCGGAGACGGAGTAAAGCCGATCTGCACAGGAGGAACACGCATGCAGTACAAGATTGTCGGCGGCGTGCTGATCACGCCCTACCGTATGCTGACCGGATGGGAAATCTGCATCCGGGGAAGCAGTATTGTCCGTGTCGCGCCGCGCCATGCTGACGACGATACAGCATGGCAGGTTGTGGATGCCCAAGGTGCCTTTGTGGCGCCCGGATTCATTGACCTGCATGTACACGGCGGCGGCGGATTCGATGCCCTGGACGGCACGCCCGAAGCGCTGCTCGGTATGGCTCGACTGCATGCTGTGCACGGCACAACCGCCCTGATGCCCACCGCCATGGCAACCGATCCGGAGGAACTTGCCCGACTGTTTTCCGCCTGGCACCGCTGCATCGGCAAAGGGAGGGATGGAGCGCAGCTGTTGGGGATTCATCTGGAAGGGCCTTATTTTGCACCCGGCCAGTGTGGCGCACAGGACTCTTCCCGGCTGCGCACGCCCGATCCCACGCATTACGAAGCCCTGCTGGCAGCGGCTGATGGTGCTGTCGCACGCTGGAGCGCCGCGCCCGAGCTGCCCGGTTCTGATGCCTTCGGCAGACGGATGCGCGATGCGGGAATCCTGGCGTCTATGGGACACAGCAACGCTGCAGAGGATGAGGTGCGTGCCGCGATGGAAAACGGCTTTACGCATATTACCCATCTCTACAGTACCATGAGCACCATTACCCGCCGCGGTGGATTCCGCTTCCCCGGTTTGCTCGAATGCGCCTATCTCATTCCTGACATCACCGCAGAGATCATTGCGGACGGCTGTCATGTCCCCCCTGCTCTGCTGCGCTTCGCTTATCAACAGATGGGCGCGGCTCGTCTGTGTCTGGTAACCGATGCCATGCGGGGCGCGGGTACCGACTCTGGCGAAACCATACTGGGCAGCCTTGAGCACGGCATCCGGTGCATCATTGAAGACGGAGTAGCCAAATTGCCCGACCGTTCCGCCTTTGCAGGAAGCATCGCAACAGCAGACCGGTTGCTGCGCACTGCCTGGCACGACGCGGAAATCCCGCTGTGCGATGCAGTACACATGCTGACCCTGACCCCTGCCCGCATTGCACACCTGCCGAAAAAGGGGATGCTTTCGGTGGGGTATGATGCAGATATAGTGCTTTTTGACCGCAATGCAGCCGTCAGGAGGACATTTGTAAACGGCGTCTGCGTCTGGTGTGCCCCGGGCGGACATGACTTCCGGGTTCCGCAGAACGGCGCACCTGCCTGATCCGGAACCTGCAGTACATCCGGTAACCCCTCTCCCGTGTACCGATTGACGGAACCGGCGGGCGATCCTGAACTTCTTGCTCAGAAAGGAACGGAATATGATTACATTTGTAAAAGATTATTTACAGGTAACAGTCGCGGACAGCCGTGCGGAAATGGGGCGTATTGCCGCTGCTGACGCGGTGGCCACCATGCGCAGCATGCTTGCCCGGAAAGAAACAATCGGCGTGATTTTTGCCGCTGCCCCCTCTCAGAACGAATTTCTGCAGGCACTCTGTGAAAGCGACCTTGACTTTACCCGCATCCGGGCGTATCATATGGACGAATACATCGGTCTGCCCGCCGATGCACCTCAGGGATTCGGGAACTTTTTGCGTCGGGCCCTGTTTGAAAAGGTTCCCTTTCACAGCGTTTCCTATCTTGACGGATGCGCCACCGATCCGCAGGCCGAGTGCGCGCGTTACTCCGACCTGCTGGCTAAGGATCCGCCCGATGTGGTCTGTATGGGCATCGGCGAGAACGGACACATTGCCTTTAACGATCCGGCAGAGGCTGATTTTCACGATCCCGCCGCCGTCAAAATTGTCACCCTGGACGACCGGTGCCGTGCGCAGCAGGTCCACGACGGCTGCTTCTCCACGCTGGATGCGGTGCCGCGCCAGGCACTTACGCTGACCGTCCCCGCACTGATCCGGCCCCGGGCACTGTTCTGCGTGGTCCCCGCCGCATCCAAAGCCGAAGCGGTCCGGAACACACTGGAAGGTCCGGTGTCCGAGGTCTGCCCGGCGTCCGTATTGCGTACCTGTCCGGGTGCTCGTCTCTATCTCGATCCGCAAAGCGCGTCGCTTCTGACGGCGCAGGTATGAGCGTGCAGCTCAGCTCCGAACCGGTGCATTTCAGATTGCTTCGGAGCAGCCGGAAAATCCGGATGACTGTCTGCCGCCATCCGGGCATTTGTCGGGGGTTACCCGGAATATCCTCTCTGCGTACCGGTGTATCCATATACAGGATTCCGCACGCACCCGCAGGCACTGATTTCCCGGCAAAACCTGTAGCGGCGGTCGGAATCACTTCTTAACAATCCCGAAAGGTCTGCGGTCTGCCGCCATATTGCGCTGCCGTGCCGTACCAACAAGCAAGACCGGTTTGCCCTGCCCGCGCCATACGGCGGGACCGCAAACCGGTCTCTTTGATTGGTCTGAATAAGTTTGAGATGGATTGAATGAATATGGTCTGATCGATCTGTGCTGTCTGATTGGACCGGACTGACCTGCCGGCACTGCAGAAGAATGCGGCCGGCCCGGCATTACGGAGTGGGTGGCTGGGTGGGACCATACACACGGTCGAACAGAATGATGAACACCGCCGCCACAATCAGCAGGACTGCCCCTGTCGCAAACAGGAACCCGTACCCGCGCACGCCGCCCGCCTCTTCCTTGCGCCGGCAGTAATCGTAGTAAGTTTCTCCCGCATAACGGTTCCTGCCAAAGGGAATCAGAGCGCGGACCGCTCGTCCCACCGCATAGGTGAGCCCGCGGAAAACCCCGCCGTTTCCGATCCGGATCAGGACACCGAAGCACAGAAAAATCACTCCCGGAATGGAAAAGGCATCTGCCAGCAGGCGGTACCAATCGTCCGCCGGTGCGGCGGACGATTACCCCTGCAGAGAAAGAACCGGAAAAGCACACAGCAGCCCCGCCGGAACGGCGATGCCGTACCGGATCAGCACGGCAGGCAAAAAGCGCGCCTTCACAGTCCGAGCTCCCTACGGTAAGAGGCTTCTTCCGCATTGTTGCAGTACACGAAATGCCCGGGGGTGATCTCACGCATGGAGGGCAGGTCGGTGCTGTAGTCGTGAGCGGTCAGCTATCTCGAACATCTGTTCATAAAAATCGATTTCACGGAGGAGCGCCGCCCGTCCTGGCGCGCTACCCGGCCCGGATCCCCCTGCCTTTCCGCCGTGATCTGCCGTACCGGTTCACCGGATGGATCTGCTCACCGTGGGGGTAAATCCAGATGCGCCTTAGCCATACAGTATGGCAGCATGATGGATCCTCTCTGCATCTTCCTGAATTATTTCCGTCCCCCGGGCGGAAGAGCTCCGTCCGGGGGACTGGTTTTTGTAAATATTTATTTGCTGAAAATCTTCCGCTTTCAATTGCGGACCGGCAGTTTCGCCAGTTCGGCCAACAGAGAAGTTTCCGCCTCACGGTTGCGGGTCAGTTTGGAGCGTTCTGCGTCCACCACGGCGGCGGGAGCTTTGGCGACGAATCCCTCGTTGTTCAGTTTTCCCTCTGCCCGGGCAATCTCCTGTCGGACGCGCGCAAGCTCGCTCTCCAGCCGCTTGCGTTCTGCCGCATAATCAATGATATCGGCAAGCGGCAGATACAGCGTGGCATCGGGCGTCACGATACGCACTGTGTTCTCCAGGTCGCACGATGCGGCAAAGATCATCTCAGAGGCACCCGCCAGTTTGCAGAAATGCTCCTCAGAACCTGCAAACAGGGTGGGGT
This sequence comes from uncultured bacterium, assembly GCA_949293405.1. Classification (GTDB taxonomy): domain Bacteria; phylum Bacillota; class Clostridia; order Oscillospirales; family CAG-272; genus UBA1740. Next base: position 27,626 of record CASFDI010000007.1, read on the forward strand.
CTTTCGCCACAATATACACTTTGGCACGGCGCGCAGGCGCAATATTCATCTCGGCACGGCGCGCACGGATCGCGCGGATCGCCTCCAGCACCGCATCGGTACGGGCAGTTTCTGCCGGGAAGCACAGTGCCTGCTCATATACCGGGAAGTCACTTACCATAATGCTTTCCGCACCGTCATGCGGCAAGCAGGTATAAATTTCTTCCGTGATGAAGGGCATATAGGGGTGCAGCAGTTTGAGAATACCGGTCAGCACCCACAGAGCCACCCGGCGCGCCACCGCCGCACCGGTGCTCTCCCGGTCATGCAGACGGCTCTTCGCAAGTTCAATATACCAGTCGCAGAAAATGTCCCAGGTGAAATCGTAAATCAGAGACAGAGCAATCCCCACCTCATAGCGGTCCAGATTCTCGCGCACCCCGCGCACCAACTCTTCAAACCGGGTGATCACCCATTTATCTTCCGGTGCAAGCGCCCCGATATCGGGCAGTCCGGTCTGCTGATCCTCCTCAAGGTTCATCAATACAAACCGGGAAGCGTTCCAGAGTTTATTGGCGAAATTGCGCGCCGATTCGATTTTCTCATCCGAGAAGCGCATATCATTCCCGGGAGAGTTGCCCGACGCCAGTGCAAAGCGGAGCGCATCGGCACCGTACTTGTCAATGATCTCCAGCGGGTCGATGCCGTTGTCCAGCGATTTGGACATTTTACGCCCCTGGGCATCACGCACCAGACCGTGCATGAACACCGTGGAGAAGGGTTCGCGGTCCATATGCTCCATACCCGAGAAGATCATGCGTGCAACCCAGAAGAAAATGATGTCATACCCGGTCACCAGTACACTGGTGGGATAGAACCGCCTGAGGTCCTCGGTTTTGTCGGGCCAGCCCAGAGCGGAGAACGGCCAAAGCGCCGATGAGAACCAGGTGTCCAGCACATCCTCTTCCTGGCGCACCGGTGCGCCGCACTTCGGGCAGACGGTGATGTCTTCCTTCGAGACCGTCATTTCCCCGCAGGCGTCACAGTAGAACGCCGGAATCCGGTGTCCCCACCACAGCTGACGCGAAATACACCAGTCCAGCACATGCTCCATCCAGCCGGTATAGATCTTGGTAAACCGTTCAGGCGCAAAACGCACCCGACCGTCCCGCACCACCTGCAGGGCAGGTCCTGCCAACGGTTTCATTTTCACAAACCACTGATCACTGGTAAGAGGCTCCACCGTGGTACCGCAGCGGTAGCAGGTCCCCACATTGTGCACATGGTCTTCCACGCGCACCAGATACCCTTCCTTTTCCAAGTCGGCCACAATGGCGCGGCGCGCCTCATAGCGGTCCATACCGCAGTATTTGCCGCCCTCTTTATTGATGGTGGCATCATCGTTGAGCACCCGGATAATGGGCAGGTTATGGCGCTTCCCTACTTCAAAGTCGTTCGGGTCATGAGCAGGAGTGATTTTCACGCATCCGGTTCCAAAATCCCGCTCCACATACTCATCCGCAATCACCGGGATCTCGCGTCCCACCAGCGGCAGGATCAGGGTCTTGCCCACCAGGTGGTGGTACCGGTCGTCTTCGGGATGCACCGCTACCGCGGTGTCTCCCAGCATGGTCTCCGGTCGGGTGGTCGCCACCGTGACGAATTCGTCGCTGTCCTTGACCGGATAACGGATATGCCAGAAATGCCCCGCCTGTTCGCTGTATTCCACCTCGGCATCCGACAGCGCGGTCACGCAGTGCGGGCACCAGTTGATAATCCGGTAACCGCGGTAAATCAGTCCTTTGTTATACAGGTTGACAAACACTTCCCGCACCGCACGGGAACATCCCTCGTCCATGGTGAAACGTTCCCGGCTCCAGTCGCAGGATGAGCCCAGTTTCTTGAGCTGGCTGATGATGCGCGAGCCGAATTTTTCCTTCCAGTCCCAGACCCTCTTGAGGAATGCCTCGCGTCCCAGGTCGTACCGGGTCAGCCCTTCCTTTACTCGCAGATCCTCTTCCACCTTGATCTGAGTGGCAATGCCCGCATGGTCGGTGCCCGGTACCCAGAGCGTGCTGTAGCCCTGCATCCGTTTTGCCCGTACCAGAATGTCCTGCAGGGTTTCATCCAGTGCATGCCCCATGTGCAATTGCCCGGTGACATTCGGAGGCGGGATCACTACTGAAAAAGTCGGCTTGGAACGGTCGGGATCAGGTTTGAAATACCCTTTTTCCTGCCAGTTGCGGTAGATCCGGTCTTCAAATTCCGCGGGGGCGTAGGTCTTGGGAAGTTCTTTTCTCATAAATCGGTTCCTTTCCGAATGATACCAAAACGCCCTGTGGCTTGCGCCACAGGGCGTTTTCACGCGGTACCACCTGTGATTATACTCAACTGCTCTTTAACGCAGAGTTACGCCGCATTCTACCGGGGATCCCCTTCTTTGCGGAGCTCAGGGGCCACCTTCTCACCGGTTCCGCACGGGCTCGCACCAACCGCCCGCTCTCTGCGCCGGATTCCGGAGATACTCTTCCCCTTCATCGCTGAAAATCAGTATTGTATTTATTATACCACGCATTCCCGGTTTGTCAAGCCTTTTTTGCAAGAGCTTCGGCAGGCAGCTCATCCGGGAAATAGGCACAGGTATCTGCATGCGCGCCGGTGCGGTCCATGACCTGAATGCGGAACCAGTCGATCCCGTCGGGCACGCGGAAAGAACAGGAGGTGACATCTTCCCCGCCTGCCGCACGGCAGGCGGCATTGGCGCGCGCCGATGTCATAAAGCGCACTTCCTGTGCCGGATCGCACTGCACATATACTGTGCCGTCTTCCAGATACAGCTGCCGGATGTACGGCCCCGAGGATGCATAATAGTGTCCTTCAAGCAGAGCGTTTCCGACATCGGTCACAGTCAGAGCGGGCGCATGAATCACGGTAAAGGTACCGAAAGAATCCCATCCCGGATCACCGGGCTGCCGGCTGTTGTGATTGTCATCCGAAGCCACACACCCCAGCCGGATCCCCGCTGCCAGCATCTGCTGATAAACCAGACCGTTATCGTCGGGATATCCCTCGACAATACAGCCGTAATTCATCAGTTCGAGCGCGTGCATGTTCCGGTATGCCGTGTAATCGGCATAGTCCTCAAGCGACCACTGCGGATGATTGTAGGTGACAAAATATCCTGCTTCCCGGCCGCGGCGCATCATATCCGAAATGCAGGCGGGGGTATAGGAGCGCTCATAGTCGGGCTCATCCGGATCGAAGTCCAGCCGGTCACGCAGGTTGACCGCATTCCCGAACAGGTAGCGGCTGCGGTGATAGCAGACCATGCGGGTCAGCCCGGGTCGGGTCGCAATCAGGCACATGTGACAGGTCTTGGTGGTTGCCCACGCGTCGGCCTCTTTATTGATCTCCATTTCATAGCCGTTAAGCGGCAGGAACTTTCCTTCAATATACAGCTCGGGATGCGGGATCAGCACATCGTGGTCGGTATATGCCACAATGCTGTACCCCTCTTTCATGTAGATATCCCGGATCTCCTCGGGCGTGAGACGGCCGTCCGAGCAGGTGGTATGACAGTGCAGGTTTGCCTTGAAAGCAGGCACATCGGGCAGAAGCGGATAGCGCATGACAGCCTCCTTAAAAACGCATTTGTTTTCCGGATCCATCATAACAGAAAGCAGCACCGTTTGCAAGAGGGAAATCAAAAAAAGTTGAAAAAGCATTGCCCGTGCGCTGCAAGTATGGTATAATGAATCCGTATGATAAAAGCGGGAGGCTGACTGAAATGAACGAAATACGCGATCGGGTGGAAGAGATCTGCCGCGCAGGCGCCGCGGCGCGGCGCGAAATGGCGGCAGCGTCGGGGCAGGTCCGCTCACAGGCCCTGGTACTGATGGCGAAGGCCCTGCGCGACGGCAGCGCGCAGATCCTGGAAGAAAACGGGATAGACCTTGCAGCCGCACAGGAAAGTGGCCTTTCAGAAGCCATGTGCGACCGGCTCCGCCTGACAGGGGAACGTATAGAAAGCATGGCGCAGGCGCTCCTTCATGTGGCAGGGCTGGAAGACCCGATCGGAAGCGGCAGCGTCACTACGCGCCCCAACGGGCTGGTGATCCGTCGGGTACGGGTGCCGCTGGGGCTGGTTGCCATGATTTATGAAGCGCGTCCCAATGTGACCGTGGATGCCGCCGCTCTGTGCGTGCGAACCGGAAATGCCGCGGTCCTGCGCGGCGGACGCGAAGCCATCCATTCCAACACGGTTCTCACCTCCCTGCTTCAGGATGCCCTGACGAAGGCAGGTCTGCCGCGCACCGGCGTTCAGCTGATCCCCTTCACCGAGCGGGAAAGTGCCACTGCCCTGATGGAAATGCGGGGGTATGTGGATGTTCTGATCCCGCGCGGCGGAAAAGGGCTGATCAGAAGTGTCGTAGAACAGGCGCGGGTGCCGGTGATTGAAACCGGTGCCGGAAACTGCCATGTCTATGTGGACGAATATGCCGATATCGAAATGGCTCTGCGCATTGTGGAGAATGCCAAGATGCAGCGCCCCTCGGTGTGCAACGCCGCGGAGACCCTGCTCTGTCACAGTGCGGTGGCGGAGACCTTTTTGCCGGCATTCCGTGCGCGCACCCGCGGCAGACTGACCCTGCGGGGATGCGAACGCACCCGCGCCATTCTGCCCGATATCGAATCGGCTACCGAACTCGATTACGAAACCGAATACAACGACTATATTCTGGCGGTACGGATTGTGGATTCCCCCGAGGAAGCCATGGCGCACATTGCCCGGTACGGAACCGGGCACAGCGAAGCAATCGTCACCCGGTCGCTTGAGCATGCCGCGGCATTTCAGGCAGGTGTGGACGCAGCCGCCGTATATGTCAATGCCTCCACGCGCTTTACCGACGGGGGAGAGTTCGGATTCGGAGCGGAGATCGGCATCTCCACGCAGAAACTGCATGCGCGCGGCCCGATGGGACTTGCGGCGCTGACCACTGAAAAATACCTGATTGAAGGGAACGGACAGATCCGATGAACGAAGTCATCCTGTGTAAATACGGCGAAGTGGTGCTCAAAGGGACCAACCGTCCGGTTTTCGAATCTCTGCTGCTCAAGGAGCTGCGCCGGCGGGCGTCCCCGTACGGAATTTTCAAGATCTATAAATCCCAGAGCACGGTTTTCATCGAGCCGCAGAACGAAGAAGCGGACCTTGACGGCATGTACGATGCCGCAAAACGCGTCTTCGGCATTGCAGGTGTGACCCGCGCGGCGGTAACCGGACAGGACATGGAGCGGATCCGCGAAACAGCGCGCGCCTACTTCCCCACCCGGCTGGCCGGGTGCCGCACCTTCCGGGTGGACGCCAAACGCGCCGATAAAGCCTTCCCCCTGACCTCCCCTGAAATTGCCGCCGAAATCGGGGGCGTGATCCTGTCCTGCGTCCCGGGGATCCGGGTGGATCTGCACCACCCGGAAGAAATGGTGCGGGTGGAAATCCGCGAGGGAAAAACCTACCTGCATGCCGGGCAGGAAAAGGGCGCAGGAGGCATGCCGCTCTTCACGGCGGGACGCGGATTGCTGCTGCTCTCGGGCGGCATTGATTCGCCGGTCGCGGGCTACATGATGGCCAAGCGCGGCATGGAGATCGAAGCGATTCATTTTGACGCCTTCCCGTACACCAGTGAACGGTCGCGTGAAAAAGTGATGACCCTGGCGGATGAGCTGTGCGCCTACTGCTCGCGCATTCATGTGCATGTGGTGACCGTCACCGCGATTCAGGAAGCGTTGCGCAAGCACTGTCAGGAGGAATTTTACACCCTGCTTTTGCGCCAGTTCATGATGAAACTTTCAGAAAAATGTGCCCGCCAGTTTTCCTGCCACGCGCTGATCACCGGGGAAAGTCTCGGTCAGGTGGCATCCCAGACCATACAGGCCATTTCGGTGACCGATGCGGCCACCGACCTGCCGGTTTTCCGCCCCTGCATCGGCATGGACAAGGAAGAAATCGTATCGGTGGCACGGAAAATCGGAACCTTCGACACCTCGGTACTGCCGTATGAGGACTGCTGCACGGTCTTTACCCCCCGTCATCCCAAAACGCGCCCCACCCGGGAACAGATTGAAGCCGAACTGGAAAAAGTGGATGCCGAAGCGCTGACCGAGCAGGCTTACAGCACCATGACCACGGAAACCCGGCGTATTTTTCCCACCTATCGCTGAAGAAGGAGCACCTATGACAGACAGAGAACGCTTTATAGAGATCTATCAGCATGAGATCCGGCGGGAGGGTGCCGCCCAGCTGCTGGAGTTTCTCACCGGCACGGGAAGCGATTTTTTCACTGCGCCCGCTTCCACACGCTTCCACAACAACTTTGAAGGCGGGCTGCTGCAGCACAGTCTGAATGTATACGACTGTCTGCGCGCCTATCTGGATCGCCCCACTGCAAAAGAACTGTTTCATCTCTCCTACAGTCCGGAATCGGTGGCCATCGTATCCCTGCTGCATGATCTGTGCAAGGTCAATGTCTATAAACCGGGCACCAGAAATGTCAAAGATGAAAAAGGAGTCTGGCGCACGGTTCCCACTTACGAATTCAACGACCGGCTGCCCTACGGGCATGGCGAGAAATCGGTCTACATCATTTCCGGATACATGCGTCTGACCCGGGAGGAAGCGTTTGCCATCCGATACCACATGGGCTTTTCCAACGAAGATGACCCGCGCAATGTGGGTACGGCATTCGAACTGTTCCCGCTGGCGCTCGCCCTCTCCATTGCCGATACCGAAGCCACCTATTTTCTGGAAGGTAAAAAAGATCCGCCCGCCCAGCCCGGCGGCAGCGGATCCTGAAAAAAGGAGATCTGTATCATGCTGCACGATTTTTCAAAGGATGAGTTTGACATTGTGATTCAGGCGGGACAGTCCAATGCCGACGGCACCGGATTCGGAACCGCAAAAACCCCCTATGTACCGAAAGAAACCGTTTGGTACCTGAATCAGGATTTCACAGTTACCCGCGCTGCCGAATCGGTGGCAGGCAACGGGATCCGGGGAGATTTTTCTCTGGCGTTTGCAGACTGCTACCTGGCAGACGGCAGACTTGCCCCGGGCAGAAAGCTGCTGATTCTGCGCACCGCCGTAGGCGGGACCGGCTTTGCGGATCACCGCTGGGGCCCGACAGAGGACCTGTACCTGCAGATGCTGGAGATGACCCGCACTGCCCTGACACTCAATTCTGCCAACAGGCTGGTGGCATTTCTGTGGCATCAGGGAGAAACCGACGCCTGCGCCGGTGCCGACCGTGACACTCATTGCGCCAATCTGCACCGTCTGTTCACCGGCGTACAGGAGGCTTTTTCCTGCCGGGAACTGCCCTTTATTGCAGGCGACTTCGTTCCGCAGTGGAATGCTGCCAATTCCCGGGCCACAGCCCCGGTCCTCGCCGCCATCCGCGAGGTCTGCCACGCATGCGAGAAAGGCGCTTTCGTGGAAACCGACGGTCTGATTTCCAACGCCCAGGCAGGCGTCAATCCCGAAGACACCATTCATTTCTGCCGGCAGGCACTGTACGAACTGGGGCAGCGGTATTATGCCGCCTTTGCTTCTCTGTGCTGATCGCAGACGGTCAGGAGGGTGTTGTTTCCATATATCTTCCGGCAGTCGCCGCGCTTCTGAAATGGCGCGGCGACTGCCCCGTTTTTTCCCGGAACAGCCGGTCCATGGAACGGAGCGAGCCGAATCCTCTGGCGAGCGCCACTTCCGAAAGCGGCAGATCGGTGGTAATAAGCAACTGCAGTGCATGATGCAAGCGGAACGCTCCTACATAATCGGGGAACGGACATCCCATCAAACGGCGGAAACGATGTGCCAGAGAGGAGACTGAAAGCGTGCACGCACGCGCTGTCTCTTCCAGGGTAACAGAATGGATATAACAGGACGAAATATACCCCGTAACTCTGCGCCGCAGTTCGTCCTCGGATGCGCTGTTGGCAAACACCGGATCGGTATTGCCGCAGCGCAGAAGCAGTGCCGCCATGCACAGGGCCTGCGCCATGATGGCGCAGGCCGGCCCGGGCTCCCCTGTGGCATATCCGGCCGCCATTTCCCTGTAATAGTGGTCCAGCCGGGTATACAGTGCATCGCCCGGGCACAGCAGGAGCGGACAACGCATGCGCACCGGTGCACCGGTCTCATCCGGCAAGCGTACCTGT
>CASFDI010000008.1 GCA_949293405.1 uncultured bacterium
AAGCGGAAGAATCGCTGATCATCACGACGGGTGTGACCGATGTCGGTGTAGACCTGATCATCAATCTCAACGGGCATAAAATCATCCGGAACAGCCGGGACCCCCTGCTCAATGTGGAAAACGGCATACGCCTGACCATCATCGATACTTCTGAAGATCAGAGCGGGTCCTTCTACAATCCGGTGGGCTCCGTACTGCAGATCAGCGGCGGCACCCTGACGGTGTCGGGCGGGACCTTTGAGAGCGGACCGCGTAAAAGCGAATATGTTACTGCCTCCGGCAGTACTGCGGCAGGCGGATCGATCCGGTATTCGGATGACACCGTTGAGGTTTTCGTCCGGCAGGACGGGGCCTATGCTTCCGACGGAACATACTCCATGCCGGTCATTACTCCCGGCAACACGGAGCACGGCGTCAACGGCAACATGTATTTTGAACAGGGGATCACGGATCATAAATATATAACCGATGATACCTATCTGTTTTACACCCGCGAAGATACGCAGGTGCAGCAGATCGCCGCTCAGAGCGGAAACGCCGATTTTTATTACCGATATACGGACTCCGGAACCGGCAAGGAGGTCGTGATTTACGGTTACCAAAAGGTCAAGGAAAGCGCTGACGACCGGGCAAACTATGCCGCCGTTTCCATGCGGTCGGGGAATGTCTATGTCCGGGGCGGCGCATACCACTCCTATTTCGGGCTGCCGGATACTTACGGTATTTACGCTGACGGCGGATATATGGCGGTGGAAGCGGGAGAATTTACCGCTCTGGAGGAGGGGACCTGCATCCGCTGCAACTACGGCGCGCTTTCGGACAGCGAATATCTGCGCATTGCGGCCGGTACCTTCCGGTCCGCCTGGGGAGATACGGTGATCGTCAGCGGCGGCAGGCTTGCCGTGACGGGCGGCGGTTTTTACAAAGACGCCTCCGATCCGTCCGCCGAGCCGGGCAGCGCAATTATCCGGATCAACAGCGGCATCCTGGATGCGGAGGGAGACCGCACGGCAGATCTGTCCTTTTCGCTGTCCGGGTCCGGTATTTACGGTGTATATGCCGAAGGGGAGGGAATACAGGTCCTGCTTTCCGATACTTCTTTTGATTTTTCGGGCGGCAGCGGCAATACCGGCATCTATGCCGCCGGCGGGACTCTGGATATTGCGGATACGGTATTTTCCATTCCGAGCAGAGCAAGTTGCGGCATCCGCGCTGAACAACCGCATACCGGCACTTCTTCCGCCCGGATCGCCATCAAGGGCTGCGTCTTTCAGATGACCGGAGAGGAAAGCACGGGTGTCGCTATGCAGGAGGGCGAGATCACCCTGTCCGGCACCGAGCGGAATCCTTACAGCCTGTTTTATATTGACCATACGGAAAACTGCTACGGCGTTCTGGCAGGTCTGCCTGCCGGGGCCTCCGGCTCTGCCGGAGGAGGCGAGGCAAATGTGACGGTAGAGTCCGCGCAGTTCTTTATGGGTCAGATATATCCCGGAGAGGGCAGCGCCAATGCATTCAACGGCGCCGGTGTTTACGCCAATGCAGAGAACTCTGCCGTCACGATCAACAACGGTCTGTTCATTACCGGCGGAAATGCGAGCAGCGGCATCTATGCGGAGCGCGGGACGGTACAGCAGCTCGGAGATAGCGGCAAACTGGTGATCGTTACCGGTGCCGTGTACACCGGATATGTGCCGGGGGGACAGAAAAATGACGGGACATGGATCTCTTTTCCTCGGTCTGGTGCAGAATATGTCGCGGGTACGGAGCTCAGCGTGGAAGCGAGCGACATCCGCGCCGGCTACGGCATCTATACCTCCGGGGGTCTGGTGGAGCTGGACAGCGCTTATGTCGCGGTCTACAGTACGGAGGCGTGCGGCATCCTGACTGCCGGTACCACCGCCGGAGGCGGCGTGAGTGCCAATCGGCTGGACATGGATATCCGGATCCCGGACAGCACCGTTCTTTCCAGCACTGCCATCAGTACGCAGAACGGAAATGTGACCCTTGCTTCTGCCGAAATCAACACGGACGGACTCGGTATTACCGCGCAGGGCGGAAGTATTTCGATAGGGGAAAGTCTGACTCTGGTTTCCACACGCGGGACGGCCATTTATGTCAACGGAGGAAATCTGACATTCGGGACAGGGACCGAAACCTCTATCACCTGTACCATTGATCAGTCGTGTACCTGGGGCGCCGCGGGCGCAACCGCCGCCTACTCGTACGATGGTATCTATGTGCACGGCGGATCACTGCTGGCGGACGGGGAAACATTCGAGGTGACTCATCACGGTGTGGCTAACGACCGGCAGAGCGGTCAGGCGTCGTCCCTGTTTATTGAATATAAAATCAAGAGTTTTGCGATCCGGGTGGAGGTGAGCGACAGTGCAGCGTCACAGGTCCGCATCCTCAGTGCTTCCATTACCAACGACTCCGGCGGCGGCATTTCAGTCAGCGGCAGTGATCGGTATACCGCAACGGTCGAGCTGGGACAGAGCGGAAACAATACGGGACTGACCGTCAAAACCACCGGAAATGCTCTGTATGACGGATACCAGTCATTCGGAACCGCGTCCAACTGGTGGTACCGGCTCAGCCGGACCGGTGGCCATGCCGTGGAGGTCAGCGGCGGAGAACTGACGGTCAACGGCGGTACTTATACCGCCGCACAGGGCGAAGGCGTCCTGGTAAGAGGGGGCACAGTCAATCTCTGGGGCGGCGTGTATCTGGGTAATGACAGTTACACTGCGGCAGACCAGAACGGAAATCCTACATTTTCAGATCCGCTCGCCGGACCGGCAGCATCATACAGTTTCAAAATGTACGGGGGCACCGCCAATATTTACGGAGGCACATTCGGTGATCCGGACGGTACGGGAAGCGGCGCTTTCATCATGGGGAATGCGGAAAATGACATGGCAGACGCCAATATCTACGGCGGCACCTTCCAGGTGGGCGGTCAGGCGGGCTTCAGCATCTACCGGTATGCCGATGTTCTGTTCTCACCGCGCGGCGGAGTGAATGGGGCAGGCGGAGACATTGCCGTTTCGGGTAATGTCACAGCCATAGCGGTCGAGATCGCTCAGGATTCGTACGGGCAGGATCAGGCTGCGAAGCTGGTGATCACCGGGGGAGATTTCAGAAGCACAGGACCTGCGTCGGGCGGACGCGACGGCATCTGGTTCAGCAACGCCGCAGCCACCCTGCAGATCAGCGGCGGTACCTTCACCGGCACATCACGGTCGGGACTGTACTTTGCCGTTATGCCTTCGGCGGGACAGGTTCAGCTGACCGGCGGTACTTTTATCGGAACCGGTTATGGCAATGCAGTATGGTGCGATGACTACAGATACTATGAGGGTATTGTGTTGGGCAATGGTTGCAGTTTCTCAAAAAACAGGAACACCTGGACAGTAATCGGACCCTGAACGGTGTGAACCTGTACGGAGTATTTCATACGGCAGTCCGCCGCCTGGTAAAGCAGGCGGCGGACTGTTTCGCTGTCGGTGGTGAGACCTTGTCCGATGGGGGTGTCAGAGACCGGCAAACCGGTATCCGACTCCGATTTCCGTGCGGATAAAACGCGGGTTCTGAGGGTCCGGCTCGATTTTGCGCCGCAGGGAAGCCATACATACCCGTACGCTCGTGGCGTCTCCGGGCGATTCATAGCCCCAGACCTCTTTCATGATAAAGTCATGGGTCAGGACCTTCCCCGGATGACGGGCAAGAAGAACCAGCAGCCGGTATTCCAGAGGCGTCAGGTGGATCTGCCGGCCGTCCCGCAGTACCAGATGACGCTCCGTATCTACGGTCAGGGTATCGAAGCGCAGCACTTCGTTCTCCTGCCCCCCGGGAGCACCGTGGTGTACCAGCCGTTCCATTACCCGAATACGGGCCAACAATTCTCCCATGGAAAAGGGCTTGGTGACATAGTCGTTTGCCCCCAGATCGAGCGCCTCAATCTTGTCTGCTTCACCGCCCCGCGCCGAAACGACCAGAATGGGAATGTCCGAAACACCGCGGATCTGTCGGATAATCTCATTGCCGTCCATATCGGGAAGCCCCAGATCCAGAATCACCACATCGGGGTGCTGGGTGCAGAAAGCCAGTATGCCTTGCTTTCCGGTTGTGCACACGGTTACCTGATAATTTTGCGCACGCAATGCCATGGTCATAAAATTGGTGATTTTACGGTCGTCTTCAATCAGAAGCAGACGGGTTCCGGTTTGTTCCATAGAACTCCTCCTTTTCACAATCGGGCAGCAGCATCCGGAATACCGCGCCGTGCGCGGGAGGCTGTCTGTTTTCTGCAGTGATGCGGCCGCCGTGTGCTTCTGCAATTGCTTTGCAGATGGTCAGACCGAGTCCGGTCCCTCTGGCGCGGTCGCCGCGCCCGGCAGCATGTGTGAGCAAGCCGTCAAACAGCACGGGCAGGATTTCCGGAGAAATGCCGGGGCCGTTATCGATACAGCAGAACTCAACGCCTTCCTCTGTCTGTGACGCCGAAAGAGTGATTGCGCAGGCGGCGCCGCCGTGCTGCGCGGCATTGGTCAGCAGATTGACAAGGGCCTGTACGACCAGTTCGCCGTCCACCGGGACTGTCAGAATGTCGGCAGGCGCATGCAGAGTCAGATGGCAGTCGCGCAGGGCTGCCCGGGCACGCTGTGCCGCTTCGTGCAGCAAATCATCCACGGCTTCGGGCGTGCGGTTCAGGCGCATGGCCTGATCCGTAATGCGTGTCAGATCGAGAATATTACGCACGGTCCGGGAGAAGGTGTCGGCTTTCTCCCATATATCGCACGCCAGACTGCGGATCTCCTCAGCAGTCAGGTTGCCCCGGTCGTCCATAATCACTCCCGCGGCTCCTGAAATAGCAGTCAGAGGGGTACGGATGTCGTGAGACAGACTGCGCAAAAGGGTGTTTTTCAGGCGCTCGGATTCCATGCGCAACCGTATTTTTTCCCGTTCCGAGTAAATAAAGGCGCGGTCCAGGGCAATCGATATCTGGTAGACCGCATTGGTGAGCTGCGTGCGTCCGGCGCGAGAAATACGCGCGCCTCCCGTTGCAAGCAGCAGGGTACGCGATGCGCTTCCTCTTCCTCTCAGAGGAAAGCGCATGTTCTCCGGATGAGGAAAATAACCGGGGGTTTCTGCCGCCTGACCGGTCGGATCGGAATGATTTGGTTCTATGCGGCACGGATATCCCGATACATGACTGATAAATACCATGCCGGTCTGCAGGATTTCCGCTTCATCTGTAAGCATCAGCAGTTGTCCGGTCAGCCGGTGCATGCGCCTCGCCAGCAGAGTCTGGGTACGCAGCCGGGAGGAGACCGTACCGCAAATCAGCGCTGCCGCCAGAAAAAACACCACCAGCAAAGCATCCTGTCCGTTCCGTACCAGCAGGGAGTGCACGGGATCGGCAAAAAAGAAGTTGAAAGCCAACACACTGCACACAGAGGTAATCGCACCGTAAAGGCAACTGTGTGTGATCACGGCTGCAGCGAGCACCCCTACCAGATAAATCATCAGTACATTTTCTTTCGCTGCTCCCAGTTGCGCGGTCAAGAGGGAGAGAAGGGAGGTCAGTATAACGGTCAGAACAACCGTTACGATACGGATGACCTGTCTGCGACAGTTTACCGGATGGCGCATGGATCCTCCTTTCCGCCTCTGTCCGGCAGTTTTCGGACACGCCGTTTCTGCGACTGACCGGACAAGGGGCAGGGCTTTTTGATGCTTTATTATATCATATAAATCCGCTTTTGTACAGCAATTTCCACGGTTGACTGAATATGGCAGGGAATGCCTCTTTACTTCCGTTTGGTGTTGTGCTATAATATTATGGATCGGTTTTTGTATAAAGGAGCGCCTGAAGGGAGGTATCGGCATGGAGAAATTCCGTTTGAACAGCACATTTGCGCCCACCGGGGATCAGCCCGAGGCGATCGAGCGCCTGGCTCAGGGCGTTCTGAACGGGGAACGCCTGCAGACCCTGCTGGGCGTGACCGGATCGGGCAAGACCTTTACCATGGCGAATGTGATCGCCCGTGTCAACCGCCCTACTCTGGTGCTGGCGCACAACAAAACGCTTGCTGCCCAGCTGTGTACCGAGTTCCGGAGTTTTTTTCCGGACAATGCGGTGGAGTATTTCGTCTCCTACTACGACTATTACCAGCCCGAGGCCTATATTCCCGGGCGGGATATGTATATCGAAAAGGACGCCCTGATCAACGACGAGATCGATAAACTCCGTCACAGCGCCACATCGGCGCTTTTTGAACGGCGTGATGTCATCATTGTGGCGAGCGTGTCCTGTATTTATTCCCTGGGTGATCCCGCCGAATACCAGCAACTGCTGGTGGCGGTCCGCCCGGGCCTCGCCATGTCGCGGGAACAGCTGATCCGCCGTCTGATTTCCATTCAGTATGAGCGCAATGATATGAATTTCACCCGTAACAAATTCCGCGTGCGCGGGGATGTGGTGGAGATTTTCCCCGCTTCTTCCACTGATCGCGCCATCCGGGTGGAGTTTTTCGATGATGAGATTGATCGGGTCAGCGAAATCAATGTGGTGACCGGAGAAGTCTGCACCAATCTGCGCTATGCCGCCATTTTCCCGGCGACGCATTATGCGGTTTCGGATGAGCGGCGCGAGGATGCACTGCAGCAGATTGAACTGGAGATGCTGGAGCGGGTAGAGTTCTTCCGCAGCCAGAATAAACTTCTGGAAGCGCAGCGCATCGAGGAACGGACCAGATACGATCTGGAAATGCTGCGGGAAGTCGGATTCTGCTCCGGAGTGGAAAACTATTCCCGGGTGCTGGCAGGACGCGTGCCCGGTTCGACTCCGTATACCTTGCTCGACTATTTCCCGCGGGATTTTCTGCTCTTTGTGGATGAGTCGCATGTGACGCTGCCTCAGGTCAAGGGGATGAGCGGCGGGGACAGGGCGCGCAAGAAAAACCTGGTGGATTTCGGATTCCGTCTCCCCAGTGCGTACGACAACCGGCCGTTGTATTTTTCGGAGTTCGAGCAGAAATGGAATCAGGTGATTTTTGTCAGTGCCACACCGGGCGACTATGAAAAGGAGCACTCGTCCCAGATTGTCGAACAGATCATCCGGCCGACCGGTCTGTGCGATCCCGAAATCACCGTGCGGCCGGTGGCGGGGCAGGTAGACGATCTGATCGGAGAAATCCGCGCCACGGTGTCTGCCGGTGACAAAGTACTGGTCACTACCCTGACCAAACAGATGGCAGAGGATCTGACCGATTACCTGGCCACGCATGGCATCCGGGTCAAATACATTCATCATACCGTCAAGACGATGGAACGCATGGAAATTATCCGGGACTTGCGCCTGGGAAACTTCGATGTCCTGGTGGGCATCAACCTGTTGCGTGAAGGACTGGACATTCCGGAAGTGGGGTTGGTGGCAGTTCTGGATGCGGATCAGGAGGGGTTCTTGCGTTCGGAGACCTCTCTGATTCAGACGGTGGGGCGTGCGGCACGCAATGTACGCGGCCATGTCATTTTCTATGCCGATCAGATCACAGGTTCGATGGAGGCTGCCATTCGGGAAACCAACCGCCGCCGTTCCATCCAGCAGGCTTACAACGCCCAGCACGGCATCACGCCGCGCTCAGTCGAAAAGGCAGTGGGCGACCTGATCGAAATCGGCAAACGGGATGAGGATCCGCACACCCCCGTTCCTTCTGCAAACCGCAAACTCACCGCACGGCAGCGTGAGAAACTGATTGAATCCTGGACCGCGGAAATGCATACCGCCGCGGCAAAGCTGGATTTCGAACGCGCAGCATATCTGCGGGATAAGATCCGGCAATACCGAACTGAAAAATCTGCCCCCGATGGGCAAGGAGTCTGAACATGGCAAGAGATCTGGTGATCCGGGGCGCCCGGGTTCACAATCTGAAAAATATCAGTCTGACCATTCCGCGCGATAAACTGGTGGTGTTTACCGGACTTTCCGGATCGGGGAAGTCCTCGCTTGCGTTTGATACGCTGTACGCAGAGGGGCACCGGCGTTTTGTGGAGTCTCTTTCCTCGTATGCGCGCATGTTTCTCGGTCAGATGGACAAACCCGATGTCGATTCGATTGAGGGGCTGTCCCCGGCAATTTCAATTGATCAGAAGACCACATCGCGCAATCCGCGTTCCACAGTGGGTACGGTGACCGAGATTTACGATTATCTGCGTCTTCTGTATGCGCGTATCGGAGTCCCGCACTGTCCGGTCTGCGGCAAGGAAATCCGTCAGATGTCGGTGGATACCATTATCGAGCGCATTATGGCGTTGCCGGAAAAGACGCGTTTTCTGGTACTGGCGCCCGTGGTGCGCGGACAGAAAGGCATGCATGAAAAGGTGCTTGCTGATGCGGCGCGTTCCGGGTATGTCCGGGTGCGTGTGGACGGTTCACTGTACGACCTTTCGGAAAATATCAGACTGGACAAGAATATCAAGCACAATATTGATGTCGTTCTGGACCGTTTGGTGATGCGGCCCGATATCCGTCCCCGGCTTTCCGATTCGGTGGAGGCAGCTCTGCGCCTGTCGGACGGACGGGTGAGCGTGGTGACTGTTCCACGTGAGGGAGAAGGGGAGGAGACCGAACTTTCTTTTTCTCAGAAATATGCCTGCGAGGAGCATCAGATCAGCTTCGGGGAACTGGAACCGCGTATGTTTTCCTTCAACAATCCGTACGGTGCCTGCCCGACATGCGCAGGCCTTGGAGAACAGCAGATTCTGGCGCCTGAAAAACTGATTCCCGACACCTCCCTTTCCCTGCGGCAGGGGGCCATTGTGTGCAACGGTTTCAAAACGGTGGAGGAAGACGGCTGGATGGGACCGCTGATGCTGGCGGTCCTGCGGGAATTCGGCGCCGATCTGGATACGCCGGTCAGCTCTTACACTCCCGAAGCGCTTCATGCGCTGCTGTGGGGGACGGGCGAGCGGGAATACGATGTGGTGCGCTATTTCGGGAAGGAAGCAAAGCATCAGATCACCCGTTATGAGGGGGTCATTCCCACCATTGAACGCCGGATGCGTATGATGGGCGGGGACTATTATCAGGAATTCATTACCGAGGCGCCTTGCCCGGACTGTCACGGTGCACGGCTGGCGCCTCATATTCTGGCGGTTACGGTGGGCGGACTCAATATTGACCAGATCTGCCGCCTTTCGGTCAGCCGCATGCTGGATTTCGTCAATCATCTGGAACTGACCGAGACCGAACAGCGTATTGCCAAGGATATTCTGAAGGAGATCCGTGCGCGATTGGGCTTTCTGGTGAGTGTGGGGCTGGAGTATCTGAATCTGGCGCGCAAAGCCGGAACACTTTCGGGAGGGGAAGCCCAGCGGATCCGGCTGGCGACTCAGATCGGTTCCTCTCTGACCGGCGTGCTGTATATTCTGGACGAGCCCAGTATCGGCCTGCATCAGCGCGACAACGGAAAACTGATCCGTACCCTTCAGAATCTGCGCGACCTGGGCAACACCGTCATCGTGGTGGAACACGATGAGGAGACCATGGAGGCGGCGGATTACCTGGTGGATATCGGCCCGGGGGCGGGTATTCACGGCGGTCATGTGGTGGCTGCCGGTACACCTGCCGAAGTGGCCGCCAATACGGAATCGATTACCGGTGATTATCTGTCGGGCAGACGCCGTATTCCGGTCCCCGCACAGCGGCGGGCAGGGAACGGGCATGTGCTGCGTGTGGTGGACGCATATGAAAACAATCTGCGCCATGTGACTGTGGAATTCCCGCTCGGAACCATGATTGCGGTGACCGGTGTTTCCGGATCGGGCAAGTCCTCCCTGGTCAATGCGGTGCTTTACCGCACACTTGCGCGTCAGCTCAACCGCGCACTCACCTATCCGGGCAAATGCGCACGGGTGGAGGGAACCGAGTTTCTCGACAAAGTGATCTGTATTGACCAGAGTCCTATCGGCCGCACGCCGCGTTCCAATCCCGCTACCTATACCGGCCTGTTTACCGATATCCGGAACCTGTTTGCCAAGACGGTGGATGCGCGTTCGCGCGGCTATGGGGCCGGACGCTTTTCCTTCAATGTCAAGGGAGGCAGATGCGAGGCGTGCGAGGGAGACGGGGTCAAATGCATTGAGATGCATTTTCTGCCGGATGTGTATGTGAAATGCGATGTCTGCAAGGGGATGCGCTATAACCGCGATACGCTTGAGGTGCATTATAAGGGTAAAAACATCTACGAGGTACTGGAGATGACTGTGGAGGAAGGGCTGACCTTTTTCGACGGAATTCCGCAGATAGTGCGCAAACTGCAGACTCTGTACGATGTGGGACTGGGATATGTCAAGATCGGACAGTCTTCCACCACCCTGTCGGGCGGAGAGGCGCAGCGCGTCAAACTGGCGGCGGAACTTTCCAAGCGCAGTACCGGACGCACCTTTTATGTGCTGGATGAGCCGACCACGGGCCTTCACACTGCGGATGTTGCCAAACTTTCCGAGGTGCTGACCCGGCTGGTGGATGCGGGAAATACCGTGCTGTTTATTGAGCACAACCTGGATCTGATCAAGACGGCCGATTATATTGTGGATCTCGGACCGGAGGGCGGGGAAGGCGGCGGTCAGGTGATCGCCTGCGGGACGCCCGAACAGATCGCAAAAGAGCCCGCCTCTTTCACCGGGCAGTATCTGTTGCCGAAACTGCGCGAAGCGGGCAGGGAGGTCTGACATGCGTTACGCCACAATCAAATACAATGATATTGCAAACGGAGAGGGCGTGCGGGTGTCGCTGTTTGTCAGCGGCTGCCGGCATGGTTGCCCCGGCTGCTTCAACCGTGAGGCATGGGATTTTTCATACGGGGAGGAGCTCACCGATGCGGTGGCGGATGAAATTCTGACGCGCCTCGGCCGCCCTTATGTGCAGGGGCTCTCTCTGCTTGGTGGCGAGCCGTTCGAGCCCGAACATCAGCCTGTGCTTGCGGATTTTCTGGGGCGCGTGCGCGACACATATCCCGGTAAAGATGTGTGGTGTTACACCGGCTTTGTTTATGAGGAACTTATCGGACAGATTCCGAGTCGTGCGCGGACGCCCTTTACCGACCGGATGCTGGACCGGATCGACTTTCTGGTGGATGGTCGCTTCATCGAAGCACGCAAAAATCTGATGCTTCGCTTCCGCGGCTCCGACAATCAGCGCATTCTGGACCTTGCGGGTACCCGCGCCGCAGGTGTGCCGGTGCTCTGGGAGGGGCTGGCAGAAGAACATGCAACGGCGGGAC
>CASFDI010000009.1 GCA_949293405.1 uncultured bacterium
ACCCTTTGCGTTAATTCTCAAGGTTATGAGGTTTCGATTGCATTTATTCTTTTCGCCAACAAATTTATTATAATCGAAGGGAAACTCAGATGATTCTGTACCCATAATACAAGCGTCATGTAAACCACTAATCCAATACCATTCCGGAGGATTGTCAGGATAATTTGAAAGATACACTTTACCTTTTGACATCTTTATTCTCCTTAGCGGTGTTGATAGAGGAGATAAGCATTCTGCGAATTGAACCACAATCGTGTAAAACTGTCTTTGCAACGTCACCGGAAATCAATCCGGCTTTTTGAGCAATCTCGATCCAGTATTCTGTTTCGAAACATTCCTTCAAAGCAATCTGTAATTTGGCAATAAAATCGGGACGGCTGTGCGCATATTTCGCCTCGCGGATATTTGCTCCAATACTCGTTCCGCTTCGTTCAAGCTGATTAGACAGAGAATAATGTCCTTTTATATTTTCTGTCAGTTTTAAGATTTGAATTGCAAATTCTGTTGACAGATCAGCAAGTTTATTTTCAGCCATACTATCACTTTATTTACTCCAATTGTACCACACATTTGTAAACTTTTCAATGAAATCGCGCAAGCGCGATGAAATCCTCACTCCGCTCGGATGAAATCTGCTTCGCAGATGAAATTAAATCCGTCCTTCTCCCGACGAAGTCGGATTTCATCACGAAGTGATTTCATCCCACGAAAGCGGGATTTATCCCGTCCGATAGGACGGATTTAGTTGAAAAGAACCCACACTTGTCGTAGACAAATGTGGGTTCTTTTCTGGTTGCGGAGGCGGGATTTGAACCACACGACCTTCGGGTTATGAGCCCGACGAGCTACCAGGCTGCTCCACTCCGCGATATGGATTTTTGCTTTGCCTTATTATTATATCCTTTTTTCTCACTTTTGTCAATAGTTTTTCAGATTATTTTTTGTGCCTGAAAAATGTTTCCTGATTTCGGGCGGAAACAGATCATCTGCTTCCGCCCGAAAAAAACAGGATCAGAACCCGCATTCCGGGAATATATAACCTTCCCTGTTAGAACATTCCGCTTGCGGGTATACTGATAGACAGAGGGAATTATTGCAAAAGAACGCCCGCTCCGTCCGGCTCAAAGGCGGTCTCTGCAAACGCACACGCCGCGCTGATCAGATATGCGGTATCGGCGGTTCCAGCCGTTTCATAAGCGGAGTGCATCGCCAGTTGTGCCATGCCCATATCAATAGTCAGCATGGACACCCGGCCGGAGGCGATACTGCCCAGAGTGCTTCCCCCCGTCAGATCGCTCCTGTTTTCATAAACCTGCACGGGCACGCCGGCGCGGGAACAGATTTCCTTCATGAGCGCCACTCCCAGCACATCGGTGGCATACCGGCGGTTTGCGTTGACTTTGATCACCGGTCCGCCGTTCATGTGAGGCGCATTGTTCGCATCCGAATATTCGGGGTAATTGGGATGAACCGCATGGGCGTTGTCAGCCGAAAGCATCATGGAACGGGGCAACACCGTTGCAAGATCGCACTTCATGCCCGCTTTTGCCAGCCATCCCAGCGTACGCTCCAGGAAATCAGACGCCGCCCCCGACGAAGTCGTGCTGCCTACCTCTTCATGGTCGAACAGGGCATAAACAGCGCAGTTTTTCCCGGCACGCGCCTGCAGGAATCCCTCCAGGGTCCCGTAGGCACACATCAGATTATCAATACGCGGTGCAGCAAACAGACTGTCGTCAGGCCCAAGGACAGCGGCAGGCGTGCGGTCATACAGATACAGATCGACCGAAACAACCTGGTCGCGTGCCACGCCCAGAGTTTGCGCTGCCAGCGCCTCCGGCGACTGATCTTCCCCAAGGACAGACGCCGCATAAACCGGAAGCATATCCTTCGCCGCATTGAATGCACGACCAGAGTTTGCCTCCCGGTCCATGTGTATGGCAAGGCTGGGAATGATGCACAGATCGCGGTCAATCCGGACATCCCGGCACACCAGACGCCCCTCCTGCCGCACTACCGCGCGTCCCGCCAGAGAGAGCGGGCGGTCGAACCATCCTGCCATCCGCATCCCGCCGTAACGTTCCGTGGCAAGCCGGGTACATCCGGCGGCGTTCTGCATGTTGTGGGATTTAAGCCGGAAACCGGGAGAATCGCTGTGGGACGCCAGCACGGAAAAACCCCTGGCCTCGGCAGGCATGCGGAACGCCAGAACGGTGGAATCCCCCCGCATCACATATCCGCAGGTACCGGGCAGAACCACATCCGGCAGACTGTGCTCATAATACTCGGTAAAGCCGGCGGCCTCGAGACGGCGGCAAACCGCATGAGCGGCAAAATTTGCTGTGGGACTTTCGGCAATAAAGGCGCACAGGGCGCGTGTCGCGTCCAAAGCTTGCTTGTTCATGGAGACCTCCTGTTTTCCGGCTTACGGATTGCCTGCTGTAATTTTGTACTTTTTTATTATATCATGACAACCGGAAGAATACAAGGCGCACTTGACACCTCTTGACGCTTTGTGCTATAATCCACTCAGCGGCTTGCCGCAGAAAGGAACCGATACTCAAAAATATGGAAACGCTTCTCAATTTCTGGAACCGACACATGGCAGACATTCTCATGTTTGCACTTGTCCTGGTAGGCGGATATATTGTCATCCGCATTCTGACACGCATCATCCGCAAGGTGCTCGACCGCAGGCTCTCGCATATTGCGTCGGGATTCATTACCCTTGTATCAAAGGTGATGCTCTACCTGATTTACGGAATCTCCCTGCTTGCCATCCTGGGAGTGCCCACCACCAGCCTGATCGCCATTCTGTCGGCCTTTTCCCTGGCAGTGACCCTTGCCCTGCAGGGTTCCCTCTCCAATCTTGCAGGCGGGGTTCAGTTGATCGCCAACAAGCCCTTTGAACAGGGAGATTATGTGGACATCGGCGGAACAGCCGGAACTGTGAAGGAGATCACCATTGCCAGCACGGTACTGATTACCCCGGATAACAATGTGGTCACGATCCCCAATGCAACCGTAGCCACCTCAGAAGTCATCAATTATAATACAACCCCCCAGCGCCGGTTGGATCTGACGATCCCGGTCGCGTACGGCACCGATCCCGAACAGGTCAAGCCACTGCTGCGCGGTCTGGTGGAAGCGCATCCGAATGTGCTGCCCGACCGGGGCATCACGGTCCGGCTCAAGACGCTTGGCAGCAGCAGTCTCGATTTTGCCGTGCGCGCCTGGGTCAATAACAAGGATTACTGGGACACCTACTTTGACCTGAATGAAAGCATTGTCGCCGCATTGGGGGAAGCAGGCATTCAGATTCCCTTCAATCAATTGGATGTGCATCTCATCCGGGAAGGTGGAGAGTCACATGCAGATCATTGATGCGCACACGCATGTGTTCCCCGACAAGATCGCCGTCAAAAGTTCCGCATCCATCGGACATTTCTACGATCTGCATGCTTTTTCGGATGCCTCGCTGGCTTCCCTGCGGAAAACCGGTGAGGAAATCGGGGTCTGTCACCGACTGGTCTGTTCCACCGCCGTGGTTCCCGAGCAGACCACACACATCAACGACTATATGGCTTCCCTGCGGGATCAGCCCGATCTGACCCCGCTCGGAACCCTGCACCCCGCTTTTTCGGACTGGGAACCGGAGCTGGAACGGATTGTGCAGTTGGGGCTTGCGGGAGTCAAACTGCACCCAGACTTTCAGGCATTCGATATTGACGATCCGGTCATGCTTCCGATATACAGGCGTATAGCCGCTCTGCATCTTCCGCTTCTGATCCACATGGGCGACCCGCGCTACACGCACAGTCACCCTGACCGGCTGGCCCGGGTGCTGGATCAGGTCCCCGGCCTGACGGTCATTGCAGCGCATTTCGGCGGATATTGCCGTTGGGATGCCGCACTTCGTCTGCCGGTGCTCCCCAATCTGTACTTTGACACTTCCAGCAGCCTGATGCTGCTTGGGCATGACGACGCGCACGCTATGCTGGAACGGTTCGGTATTGATCACTTTATGTTCGGCACCGATTTTCCCATCTGGGATCCCAAGGAAGAGTTGGACCGCGTGCTGAGCCTCGGCCTTCCGGAGCAGGATTACCGGCAACTTTTCTCGGGTACATTCCGGAGTCTGTTCCCAAACGAAAAAATATTTGAAAAACCACTTGACAAGTGCTCTTCTTCCGCGGTATAATATACGTAATATGAAAACGCTGTGAAGGAATTAAGCCTGTTTGCGCGGCTCACAGAGAGTTGACGGTCGGTGCAAGTCAACACAAGTGCAATCAGTCCTGTCTCGTTCCCGAGCGGAGCCTCCCAAAGTACAGTAAGAGGCTACGGCCGCACGCCGTTATCCGTGCCGTGATTGTCTGATCATAGTGAGTGACTGCCCTTTGGGCAGTAAATAGGGTGGTACCGCGATTGTTTTACATCGTCCCTGTGGATTTTCCGATCCGCAGGGATTTTTTTCATAAAATGTGAAAATACAAATATGTGAGGATGCCGTATGAAAACCATTTTGCTGACTGACACAACACTCAAAGAAAGCTTCCGCAATGGCGAAAGCCTCTATACATTCAAGGAACGGGTCGAACTGGCCAAAGTTCTGGACCGTATCCATGCGGATGCGATCCGACTCTCTCCGATCGTACATCGTAAAGCGGACACCACAGTGGTCCGTACCATCGCATCGGTTGTCAACGACAGCGTGCTGTCCATGCCCACCGGATACACCACGGAGGCGGTGGATCTTGCATACGAAGCGGTCCGCTCTGCCAAAAAACCGGAGCTGTATGTGGGGGTTCCCACCTCCCCGTTGCAGATGGAATACCTCTGCCACAAGAAAGCTCCCGCTGTCCTGGAGATGATCGCTTCCCTGGTGGCGCGGGCACATGAGCTGACCCCGCAGGTCAACTTTGCCGCAGAAGACGCTACCCGCAGCGAATTCGAATTCCTGTGCCAGGCCATCGGAACCGCTATTGAAAAGGGGGCCACCACGGTGACGCTGTGCGACACTGCGGGATGCATGCTGCCCGACGCCTTTGCCGACTTTGTCCGGCGGGTGCGTGAGGCGGTTCCGGCATTGGCGGAGGTACGGCTGGCGGTACAGTGCAATGATGCGCTGTCCCTGGGGGCAGCATGCGCCATTGCCGCGGTACAGGCAGGCGCGGATGAGGTGATTGTCACGGTCGGGAACGGTCATGGATGCCCCGAACTCACTGCCGTAGCGGAAATCGTGCGGCAGCTTGGCATGAGCGCCGGACTGGAGACGCACATCCGCTACACGGAACTGCAGCGGGCACTGCGCCAGATCGGACTGGTAACCCGTCAGAGCAACAGCGAGGAAGATACCACGACTGCCGCACCGGCAGGAGAAGTGCTCCTGGACAGCAACGATGACCAGGCAGCGCTTGCCGCCGCGGTACGCCAGCTCGGCTATGAGCTGTCAGAGGAAGATCTGGCGAAAGTCTATGAATCTTTCCTTACAGTCGTAAGCACAAAACCGGTGGGCACACGCGAGCTGGAAGCCATTGTGGCAACGGTGGCCCTGCAGGTGCCTCCGGTCTACAAACTGACCGATTATGTCGTGCATTCCGGTTCCAGCATGACCCCTACCGCTCACATCCGTCTGACCCGGGACGGCAAGGAAATGAGCGGTCTTTCGGCAGGGCACGGTCCTATTGATGCGGCGTTCTTTGCCATTGACAGTATTGTGGGCCGTCATTACGAACTGGATGACTTCCAGATTCAGGCGGTGACGCAGGGACGCGATTCCATGGGCTCTGCCCTGGTGCGTCTGCGCAGCAACGGAAAACTGTATTCGGGGAACGGCATTTCCACCGACATCATCGGTGCATCGGTGCGCGCCTATGTCAATGCCATCAACAAAATCGCGTATGAGGAGAATCAAAAGGCATGAAACTCTCATTTTCGACCAAAGGCTGGGAATCCCTCTCCTGGAACGAACTGTGTGCAAAAGCCACAGAGCTGAATTTCCAGGGGATTGAAATTCACGATATCAACTGCCCGTCCTTCAACCGCAAGACCGACCTGTTCGACCCCGCGATGGCGAATGCGCATCGCCGGCATCTGTCTGAGGCGGGCCTGTCTGTTCCCTGTATTGACGCTCTGTGCAACATTGCCGACTCCGAACATGCACAGGAAGGGCTTGCCGAGGTGCGTCAGTGCCTGAACAGCGCCTCTTCCCTGCACATTCCCTATGTGCGGGTGCGCGCCTCCAACACTTACGACGCCGATCCCGATGCTGCAGACAATGTGGTGTACGATTTTCTGTCGCAAATTGTTCCCGAAGCGGAAGCCTCAGGGGTGACGATTCTGGTGGAAACGGTGGGGGTTTATGCCGACACCGGCCGTCTGACAGCACTTCTCAACCGTTTTGCATCCGATTATCTGGGGGCACTTTGGGATATGCAGCATCCTTATCGGATCTGCGGGGAGACACCTGAAACCACCCTGCAGAACCTGGGTGCCTATATCAAGCATGTGCATCTGAAGGATTCCGAGGTGGTCGACGGGCAGACAGAGTACTGCCTGATCGGCGAGGGGACCCTGCCCATTGATGACATGATGGGCGCGCTGCGCGCAATCAACTACGAAGGGTTCATCTCGCTGGAATGGGATCCTGCCTGGATGGAAGAACTCAGCGATATGGATATTATTTTCCTGCACTTCACCTCTTTCATGAAGCGGTACGAGGATGCGGAACGCAATGCCAAGAAACTCTATGAAAACAAAACCCATACCGGAAAATTCATCTGGCAGAAGGAAGCGCTGATCGATCTGACCTTCTCTCAGGTACTGGACAAACAGGTGGAGGAATTCCCCGACCAGTACGCCTTCAAATATACCACACTGGACTACACACGCACCTACTCGGAATTCCGCGACGATGTGGACACCTTTGCGCGTGCATTGATTTCGCTGGGGGTGCGAGCCGGCAGTCATGTTGCCGTCTGGGCGACCAATATTCCGCAGTGGTACATTGCATTCTGGGCTACCACGAAACTGGGCGCCGTCCTGGTGACGGTCAACACCGCCTACAAAGTGCATGAGGCGGAGTATCTGCTGCGCCAGTCCGATACACATACCCTGATCATGATTGACGGTTACCGTGATTCCGATTATTCCTCCATCATTGCGGAACTCTGCCCCGAACTGGAGACACACCGCGCAGGCGAGCCGTTGCATGCGCACCGCCTGCCCTTCCTGCGCAATGTGATTACGGTAGGCTTCCGGCAGAAGGGATGCCTCACCTGGGAAGAAGCCATTGCCCGTGCAGATCGCGTACCCCTTGAGGAAGTACACCGGATGGCCGCGGCGGTCAACTGTCACGATGTCTGCAATATGCAGTACACCTCGGGCACGACCGGATTCCCGAAAGGAGTCATGCTCACGCATTATAATGTAGTCAACAACGGTAAATGTATCGGTGACCGGATGGATCTGTCCACTGCGGACCGCATGATGATTCAGGTTCCGATGTTCCACTGCTTCGGCATGGTGCTTGCCATGACGGCAACCATGACACACGGCGGTACCATCTATCCCCTGCCGTATTTTTCACCGAAATCCGCGCTTGCCTGCGTGAACAACGAGCATATTACTGCCTTCCACGGTGTTCCTACCATGTTCATTGCCATGTTCAACCACGCCGACTACCGCAAGACCGATTTCTCCTATATGCGCACCGGTATTATGGCGGGCGCCAACTGCCCGGCGGACCTGATGCGCCGCGCCGCGCAGCCTGACGAAATGAACATGACCGGTATCGTCAGTGTATACGGTCAGACTGAAGCATCACCCGGATGCACGATGAGCAGTGTGGATGACCCGCTGGATCACCGCTGCGAAACGGTGGGACACGCCTTCCCGCATGTGGAATGCCGTGTGATTGATCCGGAGACCGGCGAGGAAGTGCCCGACGGAGTCAACGGCGAGTTTGTTGCCCGCGGATACAATGTCATGAAGGGCTACTACAAGATGCCGGGCGCAACCGCGGCCACCATTGACAAGGACGGCTGGCTGCACACCGGAGACCTTGCATGCCGCACGCCCGAGGGGAACTACAAGATCACAGGCCGTCTGAAGGATATGATTATCCGCGGTGGCGAGAACATTTACCCGAAGGAAATTGAGGAATTCCTGTACACCCACCCGAAGATCCGCGATGTCCAGGTCATCGGCGTGCCGGATAAGCAGTACGGCGAGGAAATCATGGCCTGCATCATTCTGAAAGCGGGCGAGACTGCAACAGAGGACGAAATCAAGGCCTATGTGATGAGCCACATGGCGCGCCACAAAGTGCCGCGGTATATTTCCTTTATGACCGCATTCCCGATGAATGCCGCCGGCAAAATCCTTAAGTACAAGATGCGTGAGGACGCAGCAGAGGCTCTGGGCCTTACACAATGAAAGGAACCATCATGGAACAGAAGAAGAAAAATCTGGTCACCCTGGACGGCAACGAAGCAGCCGCCTATATCGCATATGCGTTTACCGAAGTGGCCGCAATTTATCCGATTACCCCTTCTTCCCCGATGGCGGGAAAAACCGATGCCTGGTCCGCCAAGGGAAAGAAAAACATTTTCGGCCAGCCCGTGACCCTGGTGGAGATGCAGTCTGAGGCAGGCGCGGCTGCGGCAGTGCACGGCGCGCTGGAAGCGGGTTGTCTCGCTACTTCCTATACCTCCTCGCAGGGACTGATGCTCATGATTCCGGTCATGCACCGGATTTCCGGGCAGCTGCATCCCGGCGTGCTTCATGTGGCCTCCCGTACGGTGGGTACGCACGCCTTCTCAATTTTCGGGGATCACTCTGATGTCATGAACTGCCGGCAGACCGGATTTGCCATGCTGTCGACAGGATCGGTCCAGGAGATCATGGATCTGGCGGGGGTGGCGCATCTTTCTGCCATCCGCGGCCGGGTTCCCTTCCTGCATTTCTTCGACGGATTCCGCACCTCTCACGAAATTGACAAAGTGGAGGAAATGCCCTACGAAGAGCTGGCGCGCCTGGTGGACCGGGACGCGCTGGCGGCCTTCCGCGCCCGTGCGCTCAACCCGGAGCATCCCACGCTGCGCAGTACGGTCCAGAACCCCGATGTCTACTTCCAGGTCCGGGAAGCATCCAATGTCTACTACGACCGGCTGCCCGGCATTGTGGAAGAATACATGAACGAAATCTCGAAAATCACCGGACGCTCCTACGGGCTGTTCAACTACTACGGCGATCCGGAAGCCACCGATGTGATCGTCGCCATGGGTTCGGTGAGCGGCACCATCCGCGAAACGGTGGATTACCTCAACGCCAACGGCCGGTCCGTGGGATATCTGCAGGTTCACCTGTTCCGTCCCTTCTCGTTTGAACATTTCTTCCGTGCCCTGCCCGCGTCGGTGCGCCGCATTGCGGTGCTTGATCGCTGCAAGGAGATGGGCGCGGCCGGAGAGCCGCTGTATCAGGATGTCTGCACCGCCTTTACCGGTAAGGACAACGCCCCGCTGATTATCGGCGGCCGTTACGGCCTCTCCTCGAAGGATACCGACCCGGCCCAGATCGTGGCGGTATTCGACAACCTGGCATCCGCATCCCCGAAGAATGCCTTCACCATCGGAATTGTGGACGATGTCACAGGACATTCGCTGCCGGTCGGCGAGCCCCTGTATCCGGATGACCGCTTCCAGAAATCCTACAAGTTCTGGGGTCTGGGATCCGACGGTACCGTGGGAGCGAACAAGAGCACCGTGGACATCATCAACCACCACACCGAGAAATACGGACAGGCGTATTTCGAATATGACGCGAAAAAATCATTCGGCGTGACCAAATCGCACCTGCGCATCTCGGATACCCCCATCCGTTCCACCCATTTTGTCAAGCGTGCAGACCTGGTCGCCTGCCATCATCCGTCCTATCTGCATCAGTACGACATGCTGTGCGAGCTGAAGGAAAACGGTACCTTCCTGCTCAACTGCGATTTTACTCCCGCAGATATCGAAGCCCGCCTGCCCGCACAGGTCAAGCGTGACCTGGCGCGCAAACATGCCCGTCTCTTCATCATTGACGCCTCCCGCATTGCCCGGGAAATGGGGCTCGGAAATCACACCAACATGGTGCTGCAGGCGGCATTCTTCCGCCTGGCGGAACCCATTCCGTACGCCGAGGCGGTGGGCTACATGAAGGACATGGTTCGTAAACTTTACTTTGCAAAAGGGGACGATGTCATCAACGCCAACTGCGCCGCCATTGACGCGGGCGGAGATGCAGCGGTGGAAATCCCGGTTCCCGAAGCATGGGCATCCCTTGCCGTTGAGCCGGAAAACACAGCAGGACTTCCCCCGGTAGTCCGGGATCTGCTGATCCCCATCAACGCACAGCGCGGCGACGATCTGCCGGTTTCGGCATTCCGGTCATATGCTGACGGCGCCATTGATATGGGTCTGACCGCTTATGAGAAACGCCGGATTGCGTCCCGCATTCCGCTGTGGGATCCCGAGGCGTGCGCACAGTGCAACCGCTGTGCCTATGTCTGCCCGCATGCGGTGATCCGCCCCTATCTGCTTACTGAAGAGGAAGCACAGCAGGCGCCTGCCGGCGTGCACACCGTCCCGGCAAAGGGTGCGGCTCCTTACCGGTTCACCATTGCGGTGAGCGCGGACGACTGCACCGGCTGCGGATCCTGTGCCGCGGTATGCCCCGCCAAGAAGAAAGCACTCGTCATGACGCCGATTGAAGAGGCTGATCAGGGCGCCGACGCCTGGAAATACTGTCTTTCCCTCTCACAAAAGCCGGAGGTATTCGACCCCTGGACCGTCAAGGGAAGCCAGTTCCGTCAGCCGCTGCTGGAGTTCTCGGCAGCATGTGCAGGCTGCGGCGAAACGCCGTATGCAAAACTGCTGACCCAGCTGTTCGGCGATCGGGTATACTGGGCAAACGCCACCGGATGCTCACAGGCCTGGGGTTCCCCCCTGCCGGGTATTCCTTATACCAAAAACAAGGACGGAAAAGGTCCGGCCTGGTCCAACTCCCTGTTTGAGAACAATGCGGAGTTTTCTCTGGGCATGTGCCTGTCGGTGAAAATGCAGCGTGCGGCCCAGCAGTTACGCTGCAACCGTCTGCTGGATATGACCGATGATGAAAAGGTGCGCGGTGCCGTTCAGGGCTGGCTTGACGCCTTTGATCAGGCGGCACAGTCGGCTGTTGCCGGCGAAGCGCTGGTCAACACATTGAAACAGGCGGATCTGAAAGGCGATGCCGGCCTGCTTGCAAAAGATATTCTCCAGCACGCCGATCAGCTGTCGAAGAAGAGCTTCTGGATGTTCGGCGGCGACGGCTGGGCATATGATATCGGATTCGGCGGACTGGATCATGTGCTCTCCACCGGCGAGCCGGTCAAGGTGTTCGTAGTTGATACCGAGATCTATTCCAACACCGGCGGACAGTCCTCCAAGGCCACCCCGATGGGCGCTGTTGCGCAGTTCTGCGCCTCGGGCAAGAAGAGCCCGAAGAAAGACCTGGGCGCGATTCTGATGACCTACGGCAATGTCTATGTGGCCAAGGTGGCCATGGGAGCCGATTACAATCAGCTCATCCGTGCCATCAAGGAAGCCGAAGAATACAACGGTCCCGCCGTCATTATTGCGTACACCCCCTGCGCCTCTCACGGCATCAAGGGCGGCATGGTCAACGCGCAGGCTGAAATGAAGCATGCGGTTGAAACCGGATACTGGACCCTGTACCGGTATTATCCGGGACGCGGGCTGACGCTGGATTCGAAAGCGCCCACCCGTCCGTATTCCGAATTCCTGGAAGGAGAAGTGCGCTACTCGTCACTCTTCCGTACCTTCCCCGATCAGGCCGAAATCCTCTTCAAGCAGGCTGGCGAGAACGCCGCGCGTTACTACGACGCTATTCATCGTCAGGCTGAGGAAGACCGCGGCGGCGTCTGATAAGGAACGCGCATGCGCCGCCTGCCTCTGAGGCGAGCGGAAACTTCCGGAACATGAGCATACAGCAGACCGGCAGTCTGTGCCACCGCACTACGGTGCACAGACTGCCGGTCTTTCTTTGCGGCACGCAAGAGGGGCGTACAGGCGCAGTCCCGCCCTGTTCCGAAAAGGTTCTTTGTCCCTTTCTTCCTTAAAGAAAGGGGGATACCCCCGTGCATCCCCCGCGGGCATGCCGTGCTGCCTATGTGGAAAACTGCAGGTACATACTCGGACAAAAAACTTGATTATTCGGATTAAATA
This sequence comes from uncultured bacterium, assembly GCA_949293405.1. Lineage (GTDB taxonomy): Bacteria > Bacillota > Clostridia > Oscillospirales > CAG-272 > UBA1740. The sequence continues at coordinate 12,273 of CASFDI010000009.1, forward strand.
TGTTATAATCAGGGAAAATAGATAGGAAGGGGGGCCGACATGCCGAACAGTAAGGACACCGGAACGAAAGCCAAGCTGTACATGCTGACTCTGATCAAGGGCGGGGACCGCGATTTCGTATCCAAGACGATGGAAGCATACGAGATCGGAAGGTCTACCGTTTACGCTTATCTGGAGCGTCTGATTCAGCAAGGAAAGGTTGAAAGACAGGGCGGCAGTTACAGTGTTGTGCAACAGGTCCGGGATTTTTCATATCGGACGGCAGATCTGCTGTCCGAGGATCAGATTTTTGACCGGGACATTGCACCACTGCTGCGACCGGTTGTCAACGCAGACGCCTTTGTGATCTGGAGGTATGCGTTTACAGAAATGATGAATAACGCTATCGAACACGCAGACGCGCGGGAAATTTCATGCCGGGTGGCCCTCTGTGATGTAGATGCGGAAATCCGTCTTGTCGATGACGGAATCGGAATTTTCAGACGGATTATCCGATATACGAAAGAAACAACCGGGCGCGACATTTCCGAAGAGGATGCTGTGGCGCTTCTGTTCCCTGGGAAATTCACCACCAACAAGGCATGCCATTCCGGCGAGGGAATTTTCTTTACTTCCCGGGCACTCGACCGGTTTGCCATTCTTTCCGGAACGGTGTACTTTTCGCATACACCCTTTCATGAGAAGCAGGACGAACCTGTGGAACCGTTGCCCCATGGAACCGCGGTTCTGATGTCACTTTCCAATACCGTACAGAGAAAACTCCGCGATGTGTTCAATCACTATTCCAATCCGGACGATGGATTTTATAAAACACAGATCCCGGTTGCCATGATGCTTTCGGATTTTCCGGTATCGCGCTCAGAGGCACGCCGTCTGTGCTCTCTGTTTGATCAGTTTTCCGAAGTGGAACTGGATTTTGACCGTGTGGAGCAGATCGGGCAGGCGTTTGCGCATGAGTTGTTTGTAGTTTATGCAGGTAGAAACCCCCATCTGAAAATTGAAATCACACATGCGAACCGCGATATTCAAAATATGATCTCCCGAGTGATAAACACAACCTGACCCCGCCGCCTGCCTCTGAGGCGAGCGGAAACTTCCGGAACATGAGCATACAGCAGACCGGCAGTCTGTGCCACCGCACTACGGTGCACAGACTGCCGGTCTTTCTTTGCGGCACGCAAGAGGCGCGTACAGAACAACGGAGCGTATAAAACATAGCCCCCCGGTCTGTAAGTCTCCCTGCAGAGGGCATCTGCTCCCGTCTCAGAGAACCCCTGTTCCGAAAAGGTTCTTTGCCCCTTTCTTCCTTAAAGAAAGGGGGCGTCTCCCCTCACAACATAGAAGCGAAAATTTTCCTTACCCATTCGGGCGCATCTGCGGAAATACGCATTTCCGCATCGATGATGGAGAGTGCAAGAAATGGCTGTTCCCCGCTGTTATCGAAGACATACAGTTCATCTGAACAGTCGGCGAGCAGCGGGAGGTTTTCCATGGCGCGGGCGTACCGGCTGCGGATTTTATCGGGTGGGACATCGTGGCCGCCCTGCGAGACCCGTTTTTTCACGCGTTGTGCATTGATATCGGGAGAAGCCGTCCCTACGAAGACCGACACAATGCGGTATCCGGCATTTTTTGCATCCCGGGCGAAGTCCAGTTTATCGGATCTTGACAGTACTGTTTCGATGATCATGGACTTCTGCTCATTCAGCAGCCGCTCTCTTTTATAGGCGGCAAACGCCATGGCTCTGCTGTATTTCTCCATAACATCCGCCACATCTGAAAACAGCTCCGCGGCGTACAGGTCCGGGCAGATATATTCCACATCGCAGAGACCGTAATGTGTAATATAATCTTTAATGATTGTACTTTTCCCGCTTCCGTTGGGACCGGCAAATAGATACACCGTCATACGGAAATCACTTTCTGTCTAAAAAGGCCCGGTCAGCATCATCGATATGCATATTTTCCCGCAGTTGTTTCTGAGTTTCTTCATACGGAGTGACGCGCACCGTTTCGGCAAAAAGCGCAGCACGCCCGTGCTTTTCCGCGGAAGACTCTTTCTGCCACATGACATACTGAGCAACAATGTAATCAATCATGTTACTGATATTCCGGTATTCTGCCGCCGCCATTTTTCTGAGATTCTCAATAGTGGAAGGTTCGAGCGTAACGCTGATAGACTGTTTTGCCATCAGATCCTCCTATCGTGTATTACACTTTTCTATCATTT
>CASFDI010000010.1 GCA_949293405.1 uncultured bacterium
ACGCGCCTGAACCAGAGCGGGGATGTGAACACGGGGGCAAAAGGTGCTGTAACTGCAGCAAACACGACCTCCGAGATCATCGGAAAAAAGATTTCCATGAAAATCATGACCCTGAACAACAACCGCCAGAAGGTCAACGACTGCCTCGGAAACCCGGTTGAAATCGGCATTGCTGTGATGTGGCGCGTGGTCGATACCGCGCGCGCCGTATTCCATGTAGATAATTATAAGGAATACCTTTCCCTGCAGTGTGACAGTGCACTGCGCAATATTGTAAGGATTTACCCGTATGATGTGGCGCCCGGCATTGACACCACCGGAGACGGCGTTGCAGACGAGGGAAGCCTGCGCGGCTCCAGTGAGGTGGTTGCCTCCCGGATCCGCGACGAGATTCAGAAGAAGGTCGAAGAGGCGGGGCTCGAAATTATTGAAGCACGGATCACCTATCTTGCCTACGCGCCGGAAATTGCCGCCGTGATGCTGCAGAGGCAACAGGCTTCCGCAATTATTGACGCGCGCAAGATGATTGTTGACGGCGCGGTGGGCATGGTGGAAATGGCGCTGGAGCGGCTGGAAAGCGGAAAGACCGTATCGCTTGACGACGAACGGAAAGCTGCCATGGTTTCCAATCTGCTGGTGGTGCTCTGCGGCAATCGTGATGCGCAACCGGTAGTCAACTCCGGCAGTCTGTACTGATTTCAGCATGCGCGAAGAACCGAAAAAACAGATTCCCCTGCGCCTCTCGGCGGCGCTCTATGACGCCATTGCCGCATGGGCGGCCGATGAATTCCGCTCGGTAAACGGGCAGATCGAGTACCTGCTGACACAGTGTGTACGCCGCCGCGCGGGATCCGCACCGGGCACACCCGAAACCGCGGTCGCAAGGGAAGAAGAAGCGCACGGCTCTGCCCCGGCCCCCGACGGGGAGTGAGCCTGCGGGCGCCGCCCGACCCCTGCCACCGCCCCTTGGCAGACGAAACCTCAAATAAAGAAAACCGACAGTCGGTGCCCGTGTATGACGGCAGGCACGATTGTCGGTCTTTCTGTGTGGGGAAAGGGGTGCGGGGAAGGGGGCGTACGTTAAGCGTGCGCTGTCACACGCAACCGGTTGGCAGTCCGATGAACCCGGCTTCTTGACCTTGCTGTCAGCAATCTTTTTGCAAAAAGGTTCTTCCCCCCATACTTTTCAAAGAAAGCGGGAAGTTCCTGTCCGCCTTCTTCCCCAAAGAAAAAAGGCGGACTCCTTTCGTTTTGTTTTCTTGACAATTCCGATACCGTCTGATATACTGTATTGTGTACAAGGGTATTGTTGCATGATGACAGTCGGCTTATGTTCGCGGCTCGCGTGGAAATACAGGCGCCTCATGATCCGGTGGGAAGGTCCCAACTCTGCTTTGCTTTTATTTTATCAGCACCTCAGGAAAGGAGTCCCTGTTATGAAAAAGAAAACTTGTTTTGCTCTGTCTTTATTGCTGATACTGTGTCTGCTCTGCTGTTTTTCCTGCGGCGGCCCGGGTGCGGCGGGCACCACTACTGCCACAGAAGCCGGAAAAGTCATTGCCTCCATTACAACCGAACCGGAAACCCAGCCGGGAACGGAAGCAGCTGCAGACCCTTCATCGCCCGGACTGTTATTTGAACCGGGTGAAGACGGTTATACGGTATCGGCCGGCACCTGCACGGACCGGGAAATCATCATTCCTGCCGCATACGACGGCCTTCCCGTGACAGCCATCGCGGACAACGCCTTTGCTTACCGGGACACGCTGACTTCCGTCTCTCTTCCGCAGGGATTGCTCCGCATCGGATCCGACGCCTTTATCGGGTGTACAGAGCTGACGGATGTGAATCTTCCCGACTCACTGATTTCCATTGGAAACCGCAGTTTTTCCGGATGTACCGCCCTGACGGCGGTGACGCTCCCGGGGGGCATAGCAGAAACAGGCATCCGCATTTTCGCAGGATGCACCGCCCTGGAACATGTGGTTTTGCCGAATGCGCTGACGGTTCTTCCGTCGGAGATGTTCTCCGGCTGTACTTCGCTGGAAGAAATCCGGTTGCCGGACAGCTTGACACAAATCGGTTGGGAAACCTTTTCCGGCTGCACCGCCCTATGCAATATCAACTTTCCTCCCGCTCTGATCCGGATTCTGGATCGGGCCTTCTCCGGCTGTGTATTGCTGCCTGATCCCGTACTGCCGGACGGGTTGCAGTATATCGGACAGGAAGCATTCAAGGAATGCGCCGCGATCCGCAATCCGGTTATTCCGGACCGTGTAGAGGAAATGGGCCAAGGGGTCTTCGAGGGTTGCGTAAATATGGAAAGTCTGACTCTGCCCACCATCCGGTGGACGCCGGCCACTTATAATTACCCCTATCTCGCCTATCTCTTCGGCGGAATCGCTTCTTCCTCCTCAGAGCCGTATTTTGACTGGAACCATCTGATGCCGGAGCACCTTACCACGGTGCGCATTACCGGGACATATTCTCTTTCCGCATATATTTTTTCGGGATGCGAAAAACTTCAGACCCTTCTGCTGGCCGACGGCCCCCGTTACATCGGCAAGTACGCTTTTGCCATGTGCCATGACCTGACCGATGTGATCATTCCGGCAACCGTAACCGAAATCCAGATGTGTGCCTTCCAGGCATGCGAAAACCTCAGGCATGTCTATTATGGCGGCACTGCCGCCGATTGGGAGGCCATAGAAATTTCGCAGACAGAAAACGAGATGCTGTTCCAACCGTCGGTTACGATCTGCTTTTACAGTGAAACGCAGCCGGACGCGCAGGACCCGACCGTCTACTGGCATTACGATTCCGACGGAATGCCGGTTCTGTGGTCGGCAGCCGGAACCTGACAAAACCGTAAATTGGCCCGCGTGACGCTGCTCAGGGAGATCGGGGCGCCAGAACGCGGGGGCGCCGCTTTGAAAAACGGCAAAAAACCGGCAGTCTGTGCCGCTTATGGCGGTGCATACAGACTGCCGGTTTTTCCTTTGCGCGGATAGGGAAGTGCGTGCAGGGCGGGCGGTAGCCGGATTCTGCCGGCTGATTGTAGCAAAAAGGTTCTTTGCTTCTTTCTTCCTTAAAGAAAGAAGGAGGTTCTCCCCGTCTCTTATCTTTGCGCATGTGCCGGGCTCTGCCGGCCGCCTTTGAGCATACCTGCTGCAGCCGCAAACAAAAACCTTTTCGCGAAAAGGTTCTTTGCCGGGGCACATTTCCTAAAGAAAGCGGAGCCCCGTCTTAAAAGTCGGAAAACCCCCGGCTGTCGCCGTGCGACAGCCGGGGATTCCTGCAGGAAACGCTTTTCTGTCAGGCCGCAGGGGTCGGGACAGGCTCTGCAGGGACCTCAGATTCAATCGTCTCTGTTGAGATGACGATCATCTGTCCGCAGTCATCGCAGATATATCCGGTATACCGGATGCCGTCGTCTTCCCAGGTATAAACCGGAGCTCCTTGCGGCGCCTGGGCCTCATGACCCTGTGCCTTCAGCACACGCTCAAAGCGCACGGTCAGGGTCTGGTCAAATCCATCGCCCAGAGAAGTGGTGACCGATATGGTATAGCGCGCGACTCCTTCAACCGAGCAGGTGGGATCGGTTGATTCCACCTGATAAGAAGGATCTGTCAGGGCAGGGAGGTCGACCGTACAGGCGGCATCGCACCGTTCGCAGGTCACCTCGACCGTACCGGTCAGCTCTCCGTCAGGCAGCTGTGTCACATTCCAGTGCAGATCGTGCCCCAGTGCAGGGATCGGTTCGGTGTGTGTTTCGCCGCAGTCGGTGCAGGAGAATTCGCGAACCCCCTCTTCGGTGCAGGTTGCCGCCACTTTGACGGTTGCCTGAGCGGGGTCGTAACGGTGCCCCTTCCAGGTATCCACATATACAAGATCTTCGCACTCTTCACAGACAAACCAACCCTTTCCGGCTTCCGTACAGGTCGCCTGTTCGTCCGGGAACTCCTGTACGCCCGCAATGGAGATGTCCAGACGTCCTTCTTCGTCTGCCAGCTGGTCGGCCGGCTTGCCGTTCAGAATATGGGAAGTCCTGGCGGTCTCTACCTCAAGTGTTACGGTCTGTGCGGTACCGGCATCGGTATAGGTGTACCGTACCAGGCCGGGCGTGGTACAGGTTGCTTCTCTGAGCACTTCCTGTTTGACATTCTGCAGGTTGTCCTTTTCCTGATGCTCGCCGCAGACGCTGCAGTCTGCGCTCAGACGGAAGGTATTGTCTCCCGTTTTTTCCAGTTCATATGTGAAGCTGTGGCCCAGCGGGGCAATGCTTTCTTCCACATCGGTTCCGCACATGGTGCAATAACCGGTGCGTGTGCCTTCCTCGGTACAGGTCGGCTCTTTCGTAACCGTAAAGGATTCGAACCGGTGATCGCGGTAGGTAGTTACATAAACCATAATACCGCATGCTTCACACTGATACCACCCCTTGCCCTCGGTCTCACAGGTGGACTGCCATTCCATGAATTCCATAATGCCGGGAATATCGGCATTGAATCTGCCGTCCTTGATCCATTCGCCGGATGCTTTTCCGTTCAGGCGATGGTCTGCTTTGGGCGTTGTAACCGTGAGGGTCACACTTTGGCCCGCATCATCGGTGTAGGTGTACACAATGCTTCCTTCGCTGGTGCAGGTTGCTTCGGTTACGGAAGTGCTCACATCCGTCAGTCCGGTTTCCTTCTGCTCATCGCCGCACATGGTGCAGGTATTGATGATCGTAAAGGTGCCGTTCTCCTCTTTCTGCAGGGTGCTGTGATAGGTATGCGGAATTTTCTCCAGCACTTCGTTGATCGGAGTCTGGCAGTCGACACAGTATCCGCTCTTTGATCCTTCCTGCTGGCAGGTAGGCTCCACTACTTCCACTGTGCTTTCATCCAGAATATGCCCCTTATGGGTTTCCACATACACCATGGTGTGGCATGCTTCACACACATAGTATCCCCGGCCGTTCTCGGTGCAGGTCGCCTGCTCGTCCCTGAACTCCACAATACCGGGAACCGAAACGGAATAGGTACCGTCGGCATTTATCAGTTTGCTGGCGTCGGTTCCGTTGAGCACATGATTCTTTGCCTCCAGGCGGACAGGGAAGGTAAAGGTCTGTCCGTCAACCGTGACAGCGTATTCCGCTTCGCCTTCGTCCGTGCAGAGCTCTTTCTCGGCTGTTACCGTATAGGTGTAATCGGTTTCGTTGAATGCGGGCAGCTCATGGGTTACATAGGAACCGCAGTTTTCACAGATCCCCTTCAGGGTTCCGGGGGCTGTAAGGGTGGGGGTTTTCGTCACTTCCCATGCCGCGGAATGGTGACCGACCGGTTCCGTGGTCTCAACTGCCGTTTCGCCGCAGCGCTCGCAGACCCGTACGGTCATGCCGCCGTCTTCGCAGATGGTGCGGCCTTCTTCCACTACATAATGCCCCTCGTCAAACGCATGCCCCAGCGCGGGCTCGCCTGTAAGCTCCTGCTCCTCTTCAATCCCGCAGATCAGGCACAATTTTGCATTGTAACCCGGCTGCGTGCAGGTAGGAGCAAAATAGGTGACCTCATAGTCGTGCTGTGCTTCGTGTCTGACAGTCGTATAACCGCAATCCCGGCAAACATACAGATATACGCCCAGCTGATCTTTTGTATGTTCTTCAAACACCAGACGCTCCGTATTTTCGTGTGCGCAGTCCACATGCGTATCCGGCAGGTCCACCACCGCCACCTTTCCGTCGGTATAAGTGATCTCCATTTTGCCTTCCTCGTTGATCAGGATGCTTTCAATCCCAACGCCGTCAGCACCGTCCTTGCCGGGCGCGCCGTCTTCGCCGTCAACACCGTCCTTGCCGGGTGCACCGTCTTCGCCGTCAACACCGTCCTTGCCGGGTGCGCCGTCTTCGCCGTCAACACCGTCCTTGCCGGGTGCGCCGTCTTCGCCGTCGACACCATCTTTACCGGGTGCCCCATCAGCGCCGTCCTGCCCGTCTTCTCCTACAACGACGCCCAGATTGACGCTGCTGCCGTCGGTATAGGTCACGACCAGTTCGCCTTCTTCATTGATGAGCGCAGAGGTAATGCCGGTACCGGCATCTCCCTTTTCGCCGTTCAGTCCTACTACCGTCCCCAGCGTCTGGGTGCTTCCGTCCGTGTAAGTCACGAACAGCTCTCCCTGTTCGTTGATCGATGCAGACGAGATGCCCCTTGCGGCACTGCATCCGGTAAACACCATTGCCAGCACTGCCATACAGCACAGCAGCACTGTCAATACAAGCCCCCTTTTCCGTATGGTTTTTGAGTTTTTCAACATTTCTTCGGTTCTCCTTATTCAGTCGTTTGTTTTCAGTTGCTCCGGCTCCGATTTCACGCCGCCGGTTCCTTTTGCTCACCTCCGCTCGTTTCAATCTTTTTCTTCTGCCGGCCGGAACAACCTCTGATGGTTTTCATTATAACTCATTTGAGTTGTTTTGTCAACCTTTTTGAGTTAAGATTTTGAGTTAATTTATTATAAAATAAGGAGGGAAAGAGAAACCTAAAAACAAAGAAAGAGAATGAAACAATGGATGTACTTGAAAAAATAGACCGTTTGCGGAAAGAACGGGGCTGGTCAATCAACAATCTTGCCATGGAAGCCATCCTGACACAGTCTACACTCAACAATCTGTATGTTCGGAAAACAGAACCGAAACTGTCCACCCTGCGTGCCATCTGCAATGCGTTCGGCATCACCCTTGCGGAATTCTTTTCAGAAGACAGTGCTCCCGACACAGTGACCCCGTCCGGAGAAGACGCAGAGCTGATGCGCCGCATCTCATCCCTGAATGCCAAACAAAAAGCCGCACTGTTGCAGTTCCTGCGTGCCGGTGACAACTGATACAGAGACGGAGCACCGCCCCGGGGCAATGCTTACGCATGTGGGACTCCGCCTGTGGCGGCGCCCCTTTGAAAAACAGTAAAAAAACCGGCAGTCTGCGCCGCTTATGGCGGTGCATACAGACTGCCGGTTTTCCTTTGCGCGGATAGGGAAGTGCGTGCGGGGCGGGGGATAGCCGGATTCTGCCGGCTGATTGTAGAAGATATGCTGCCGCCACAGGCACTCCCTTTTTCAAAAAGGTTCTTTGCATCTTTCTTCCTTAAAGAAAGAAGGAGGTTCTCCCCGTCTCTTATCTTTGCGCATTTGCCGGGCTCCGCCGGCCGCCTTTGAGCATACCTGCCGCCGCCGCAGGCGAACCCCTTTTCCGAAAAGGTTCTTTGCTTCTTTCTTCCTTAAAGAAAGAAGGCGTTCTCCCGTCCTTAAAGAAGGCCGTCTGTGCGGTCAGATATTCATAATGACGGGCAGGATCATGGGCTTGCGCTTTGTTTTCGAATAAAAGAACTTCGAGAGGTCATCCCGGATACTGCTCTTGATCTGCATCCAGTCGGCGTTTTCACGCTCCATGGTGCGCTCGATGGCGGCCATGGCGATCTTTTTTGCCCGTTCGATCAGTTCTTCGGATTCTTTCACATACACGAACCCGCGCGAGACGATATCCGGGCCGCTCATCACGATGCGGTCATCCATATTCAGCGTGGCGACCACCACAATCAGGCCGTCCTGAGCCAGCAGACGGCGGTCACGCAGCACCACGCTGCCTACATCTCCGACGCCCGACCCATCCACAAACACTTTCCCGGCGGGGACGGTGCCGTTGAATTTTGCTTCTTTACGGGTGATTTCCAGCACTTTCCCGATTTCCGATACGAAAATGTGATCGGAAGGCATGCCCATGAATTCCGCGATTTCCTTATGTGCATACAGGTGCCGGTATTCGCCGTGCACCGGCATGAAATAGCGCGGTTTGAGAAGGGCATGAATCAGTTTGAGCTCTTCCTTGCAGGCATGTCCCGAGACATGCACATCGGCGTTGGGATCGTTGAAGACCCGGATGCCGTTTTTCACCAGAGCATTGATGATTCTGCCCACCAGTTTTTCATTGCCGGGGATTGCGCTGGCACTCAGTACCACCAGGTCCTGGGAGGACAGTTTCACCTTGTCATGCTCCCCGAACGCCATGCGGTACAGCGCGCTCATGGGCTCGCCCTGGCTGCCGGTGGTCACCAGGGTCAGCTGATCCGGGCGATAGCGCCGGATGTCATTGATATCGATCAGCACGCCGGGCGGGACATCCATATAGCCGAGTTCAGCCGCGGCGCCCACCACATTAACCATACTGCGGCCCAGAACCGCCACTTTTCTGCCGTATTTGGCCGACGCATCCACAATCTGCTGAACGCGGTGCACATTGGAGGAGAAGGTGGCGATGATGATGCGTTTATCCTTATTGGCCGAGAAGATTTTATCCAGCGAAAATCCGACCGTCCGTTCGGAAGGTGTGAATCCGGGGCGCTCTGCGTTGGTGGATTCACCCATCATAAGCAAAACCCCTGCGTTTCCGATCTCTCCGATACGGGTCAGATCCATCATTTTACCGTCAATGGGGGACACATCCAGTTTGAAGTCGCCCGTGTGGTATACCATGCCGAGCGGGGTCTGGATGGCAAGCGCGCAGGCGTCTGCAATCGAGTGATTGACATGAATGAACTCCACTTTGAACACGCCGGCGGTGATTTTGTCACCTGCCTCCACCGTGTGCAGCTCGGGCTCATGAGGCAGACGTGCCTCCTGCAGCTTGTTCTGCAGGATCCCCATGGTCAGCCGGGTTCCGTACACCGGAACCTGCAGGCTCTGCAGCACGAAGGGCAATGCGCCGATATGATCCTCGTGTCCGTGGGTCAGGACAATGGCGCGCACGCGGTCAGCGTGCTTTTCAAGATAGGAGATGTCCGGAATGACCAGATCAATCCCCAGCATATCCTCATCCGGGAAGCCTACTCCGCAGTCGATCACCAGTATGTCGTTGCCGCATTCCAGCAGCGTCATATTTTTTCCGATCTCCTGCAGGCCGCCCAGAGGAATGATTTTCAGTTTTCCGTGATTGGCTTTTGGCATAAATCGTACCTTTCTGTCAGATTTCTGGCGGCCGCACCCATCGCCTCCGTGCGCGTGCGCGACCTACGGAATGACCGGCGCAACCGCTCTGCCGCCCCGGCTCTGATGCCGGCACCCTTAAAACGGTGCACAAACCGTACCGGCCGCCCGGACCATTCCGTTGATGTATTTGTTATTCTGTTATACTGCATTCCGTATAGATGTTGTATTCTGTTTTATGAAAGAACCGATGTTTCTTATTCCGCTCGCCTGCGTCCCTGAATGTCCCTGTGGCGCACCTCACCGCCGCTACGGCACTGCAAAAAACGATTCCTGTTGGTCGTGCCCGCTGTAGAACAGGCGCAAAGAGGGCAAAATGGACGCAAAAGCAATCCGTCCCGCCCTTATCGCCAAGGCGGGAGCGGCCGCGCAGGCATGCGGCGTCCCGCGCACCCTGCTCCGGCAGTCGGGCAGAAAGACGGGGTGAGCGATCAAAGCAATAAAGCGGGAAAGGAAAGAGCGACACGGAGCACAGGACTCCTGTACAAAAAACGCCATACAGCACTGCAGATACCGGAGATAAAAAACCGGGAAAAGCGGAGCATCCCCTCGGGACGGAGAAACCGCAACATCTCTGCTGCGCCCGGTGCTGTACCGGACGGACAGGGCAACAGCCGCAGTGCACGGACCGTGCTGAGGCGGCTCCCCCACAGTAAAGGGAAGCCGCTTCCGACCGGCGTCACCGCGGCCGGAGAATGAAAAACTGCTTCCGGCAGGCACTTTCCTGCGGCTGCCGCCGACGCGCGGTTATCCGCACAGCAACAGGCAGGCGGCGGCGCCGGAACAGGCGCCCGCCAGAAAGCAAAGCGATCCGAGAAGCGCACCGAAAAAGCGCCTGCGGGCAGACGATTCTGCGGGGGCGCCTGAAACTTCGCTCTGTGAAAGAATGCGGTTGGCCTCCTTGACCATATCGCGTTCGGGCAACAGACCGCTGCTCTTTTCTTTCAGAATCAGGAAAGCCTCTTCAAACAAATCGCTTTCTGTATTCCGCAAATGGATGACTTTTTTTCTGCAGCCGCGCACCATGGGCATCTCCTCCGTAAATTCCGCGCCCACAGGAGGCGCCTCAACAGGGGAATTATGGACGGGAACGCCCCTCATTATACAGCTGCGGATGGTTTGTCTTTACGGATCGGACGGACCGGAGATCGGGTGCTTCGGAATATGCGCACACGCGCCTTGGTGAACCCGGGCGATTGCGATCGGCTGATACTTCCTGAGAAAGTATACGGACCGGTTCCGTATACGGCCGAAGCCGCGCAAGCAAGCCCCGGCGCGCGACAGACGCGCCGGTTTCTGCCCGGAAACCGGATTATTTTTTCAGTCCGAAGAACGAACGGATGGAATCCACCAGCGAGTGCTTTTTCGGCTTGCCCTGCGGGGCAGGCGTATGTGCGGCAGGACGGCTTGCCGGCTGACTCTTCGGTGTCGGGGCCGCCTGGTTCTGCTGCTGTACGGCAGACGCAGGGGCCGGCTCCTTCTGCTGCGCACCGGGCGCGGGCTGTGCGGTCAGCTCTTCGGATGCCGCGGCCGCTTCGGCAGCCGCCTCTGCGATAGCGCGTCCCAGCACCTCGGACTCGGCGCTGCCCTCTTTCACGCCGGTCTCTTCATCCGCACGCTCCTGTGCTGCAAAAGCGGGCTCCTCCACATCGGGCTCCTCCACATCGGGCTCTTCCGCAGCGGCCGCAGACAGCGGCTGCGGCGCAGCGGCGGGTGCGGGTTCCGGTGCAGGTTCCGCTTCGGACGCGGGTACATCGGCCCCGGCAGACACCGTCTGTTGCTGCCCGGCCTGCGGACGGTCGGTCTGTACTGCCTCTTCTGCTGCATCAGCTGCAGAGGTGGGCGCATCTTCCGTGTTTTCTGTCAGGGCAGGGGCAGGGGATTGCGGTGCCTTCTTTGCTGCAGAAGAGGCGGGGGTTCTGTGGCGTTTGGCCGGTTCTTTCTCTTCAAACCGGATCTCATGCTCCTCCACCAGCAAATCATCAATACTGACCCCGTACAGTTTCCGGATCAGAAGCAGGCGTTCCGCATCGGCGTACGAGTCTCCGCACTCCCATTTATACACGGCCTGTCTGGTGATGCCGAGAGACTGTGCAAACGCCTCCTGGGAAAGACGGTTGCTTTTTCTGAGCCGGACGATCTTTTCCGCAAAGGTCATAGTCGTTCCTCCTTTATTGGTTCACATCCGCGTTGAAATATGTCATATAAGTGGGTGTATCGAGCCGCCATCCCGCACTCTCCTTGATCAGGATCAGGCGGTTGGTGCGCGTCATGACCTCGCCTTCTCCGTCACCGTAAACCGTGACGCTGACCTCCACTTCGGCGCGCCCGTTGCGGTTGCTGACAATGGTGAACCGGTCGTCATACACGGTCCGGTCGGCGTGAAAATCCTTCTCAGCTGTGGAAACCATCACCCGCACAAAATTGCCGTCCTCGTCTGTTTCGTCATAAAACACCGAATGACTCAGGATTCCGCTGCCGTCGGTCACCGACCCCAGGCGCTTTGTGAATACATCCTCCATGCATCCCGTGCTGTAGACCCCGGAGGCGTACGCCAGAATATCCGCAACACTCTCAAATCCGATCGAAGCAAGATAGGAGGCATCCGCTTCACGGTAAACGCCGATCTCGACGCCCCCTTCCAGTACGGGAATACCGTCCCCGAAAAACAGATCGTTCAGAATGAGGGATTTCGGGACCAGCTCTTTCGCTGCCGCGAGAATTTCCTCTTCCGGTTCCTGGTAATCGACCTGCCCGATGCCTGAACAGGATGTCAGTATCAACAGCAGACACAGCAAAAACGAAATCCGTTTTTTCATGTGCAGTCTCCTTTTTTCAGGTGATTTCAGGCGATCCTCCCGGGAGATGCCCCGGGGAGACGCCTGAAAGGGTCTTGTCGTCCTGCCACGACGCACCGGTCGGATCATCGGTCCGTCGGTTCTCAAAGTTCTTCCGATCCGTCAGAATCAGACGGGGTTTCTGTGTCCGGTTCTTCCTGCTCTTCGCCGGATTCTTCGGATTCTTCTGTTTCTTGAGCTTCCTCTGTCATCCCGGCGTTCTCTGCAACCGGCAGGGGAGCGGATGCGTTCTGGATTTTTTCCTCAGTCTCTTCTTCCTTCTCGATCCGGGTGAAGGTGGCGATGGTGGCGCCATCCGAAAGCCGCATCACAATTACGCCGCCCGCGCTTCTGGAATACACCGGAATACCGCTGACAGGCGTACGGATCAGGGTGCCGGTATTGGTGATGATCATGATATCATCGGAATCGCTGACCGCCGCAATCGAGGCCAGTTTTCCGGTTTTCTCGGTAATATGGTGACAGGTGACACCCATGCCGCCCCGGTTCTTCATCAGGCGGAAGTCCTCGAAATCGCACCGCTTGCCGTAACCGCCCTCGGTCAGCGTGAGCAGCTGTTTACCTTCTTCCACCACAGCGACGCCCACTACCACGTCATCCGCAGAGGAAAGGGTAATGCCGCGCACACCGCGTGCGCCGCGCCCCATCGAGCGCACATTCTGCTCGCTGAAGCGCACCGCACGCCCTTCGCGCGTCGCAAGAATCAGATCGCTCTCCCCGCGCGTACGGTGAACAAACAGCAGCTGATCCCCTTCGTCCAGGGTCAGGGCAATCTTGCCGCCGCGCTTCTGGTAGGCAAACTCCTTCATGTTGGTGCGTTTGATCACCCCTTTGCGGGTGACCATGGTGAGATACTCTTCCTCGTCAAAGGATTCCACAGGAATCAGGGAAGTCAGTTTTTCTCCCTCCTGCAGTTCGATGATGTTGACAATGTTGCTGCCCTTTGCCGTGCGTCCCGCCTCGGGGATGCGGTATGCTTTCTTGGCATACACGCGCCCCAGATTGGTAAACATCAGCAGGGTGTCGTGGCTGTTGGCCACCAGCACGTTTTCCACGAAATCCTCTTCCTTGGTGCCCATGCCCACAATGCCCTTGCCGCCGCGGTGCTGCGCCGCATACGCATCGCTGCGCTGCCGCTTGATGTATCCGGCATGGCTGACGGTGATGACGCAGGTATGCCGCTCAATCAGATCCTCGTAATCGATCTCGTCCACCGCTTCCACAAGCTCGGTGCGCCGGTCGTCCCCGAAGCGCCGTCTGATTTCGCCAAGCTCGTCCTTGACAATGGTTTTCACCCGTTCGGGATCGGCCAGAATGGCACTGAGGTCGGCAACGATTTCCTGCAGTTTTGCCAGTCTCTCCTCCACCTTCTGCCGTTCCAGTCCGGAAAGCTTTCCGAGCGGCATCTCCACAATGGCCTGTGCCTGCGCATCCGACAGATCGAAGCGGGTCATCAGGTTGTTCTTCGCGTCCGGGATGGATTCGCTCCGGCGGATAATGGCGATCACCTCTTCAATGTGATCAATCGCAATCCGGTACCCTTCGAAAATATGCATCTCACGCAGCGCACGGTCCAGATCAAACTGCGTGCGCCGGGTCACCACTTCCTCCTGGAACGCAATATACTGATCCAGAATTTCGGGAAGGCTGAGAATCCGCGGCTCCCCGTTCACCAGGGCCAGCATATTGACCGCGCAGGTATCCTGCAGCTGGGTATATTTATACAGCTGATTGAGGATCACCTCTCCGTTGGCGTCGCGGCGGTATTCCACCACAATGCGCATGCCTCCTCTGCCCGACTCGTCGCGCAGCTCGGTGATTCCTTCGATTTTTTTCTCTTTGACCAGATCGGCCATGCTTTCAATCAGCATGGATTTGTTGACCTGATAGGGAATCTCGGTGATGACAATGCGCCTCTTGTCCTCTTCCACTTCGGCGCGCGCCCGTACGATCACCTTGCCGCGCCCGGTGGTATAGGCTTCGATCATGCCGCGGGAACCGTAAATAATGCCCGCGGTCGGAAAGTCGGGCCCCTTGATGAACTGCATCAGGGCAGGCACATCGCAGTCGGGATTTTCCATACGGTAAATGGTGCCGTCGATCACTTCCGTGAGATTGTGAGGGGGAATGTTGGTGGCCATACCCACCGCGATCCCCACCGATCCGTTGACCAGAATATTGGGGAACCGGGAAGGAAGCACTTCCGGCTCGTCCCGCGTATTGTCGAAGTTGCGCGTCATGGGGACGACATTCTTTTCAATATCCCCCATCATCTGGTCCGCAAGACGGGACATACGCGCCTCGGTATAACGGTATGCCGCCGCCCCGTCTCCGTCTACATTACCGAAGTTGCCGTGCCCTTCCACCAGCGGATACCGCAGAGAAAAGGACTGCGCCATACGCACCATGGTCTGATATACCGCCGCGTCGCCGTGCGGATGATACCGGCCCAGCACATTTCCGACCGTGGTCGCCGACTTGCGGAACGGCCGGTCATAGGTCAGGTGATCCTCGTACATGGCGTAGAGAATGCGGCGCTGACCCGGTTTCATACCGTCCCGCACATCGGGAAGCGCGCGGCTGGTAATGACGCTCATGGAATACTCGATGAAGGAGGTCTTGACCTCCTTTTCCATATTGCGTCCCAGAATTTTCTGATCGGCAAAGGCAAGGTCACTTGCCTCGTGATTGTGTTTTTCCATTCCCAACCTCAATTAAATGTCCAGATTTGTAGCGTACTTTGCGTTTTTCTCTATGAATTCGCGCCGCGGCTCCACCTGGTCTCCCATCAGCACCGAGAAAATCTCATCACACGCAATCGCGTCTCCGATCTCCACCTTGAGCAGAGTGCGGTATGCCGGGTCCATTGTGGTCTCCCACAGCTGCTCGGGGTCCATTTCACCAAGACCTTTGTACCGCTCGGCTTCGGCGTTGCCGCCCAGTTCGGCAATATAACGGTCGCGTTCGGCGTCATTGAAGGCGTACCGGACCGTCTTTCCCTTATGCACCTTGTAAAGCGGAGGCTGTGCCAGGTAAATGTGCCCTTCTTCGATCAGCTTCTTCATATGCCGGAAGAAGAATGTCAGAAGCAGGATCCGGATATGAGAACCGTCCACATCGGCATCCGCCATGATGATGATCTTGCCGTACCGCAGTTTGGAAAGGTCGAACTCCTCCCCGATCCCGCATCCCAGTGCCTGAATGATCGGGATCAGCTGCTGGTTGCTGTACACCTTGTCAAGACGGCTCTTCTCCACATTGAGCACCTTACCGCGCAGAGGCAGGATCGCCTGGAACCGGCTGTCCCGTCCGTCCTTCGCACTTCCTCCTGCACTGTCTCCCTCGACCAGATACAGCTCAGTCAGCTCGCTGCGCTTTTCCTGACAGTCTGCCAGTTTGCCCGGCAGGGTAGATCCCTCCAGCACATTCTTGCGCCGGGTCAGCTCGCGCGCACGCCGCGCCGCTTCTCTGGCGCGGGAAGCGGTGAGTGCCTTGTCCAGAATGATCTTTCCCACAGCGGGATTCTCTTCCAGATACTCCTCCAGCTTCTGGCTGACAATATTGTCCACCAGGGTGCGGATGTCCGAGTTGCCCAGCTTCGCCTTGGTCTGGGATTCAAACTGCGCGTCTTCCAGTTTGACACTGATGATGGCACACAGTCCTTCTCTCACATCCTCGCCGGACAGGTTCTTGTCATCCCCTTTGATCACACCGGTCTTGCGGGCATAGTCGTTGAGTACTTTCGTCAGGGCACTCTTGAATCCGGTTTCGTGCGTACCCCCTTCGACCGTGGCCATATTGTTGGCAAACGAAAGGATCATCTCATTGTAACTGTCGTTGTACTGCATGGCGACCTCGGCAATCGAGCCGTTGTATTCGCCCTTCATATAGATCACCTGCGGATGCAGGCACTCGCAATGCTTATTGGCGTTGAGATGTTCGACAAAACTGACGATTCCCCCCTCATAATGCAGCACATCCTGACGCACCTCGTCAGTGCGCCGGTCGTTCAGGATGATTTTAACCCCCGCATTGAGGAAGGCCTGCTCGCGCATACGCTTGAGAAGCACTTCGTACTCAAAGACCGTCTCCTCGAAAATGTCCGGGTCGGGCTTGAAATGCACCGTGACCCCGTGCAGGTCGGTCTCACCCGTCATGGCAAAGGGGCGCACCACATTGCCGCGTTCAAACCGCTCGGTATAGATGTGTCCGTCGCGGTGATTCTCCACTTCCAGCCAGGCGGACAGGGCATTGGTCACCGATGCACCCACGCCGTGCAGGCCTCCTGCCATCTTGTAACCGCCGCCGCCGAATTTTCCGCCTGCGTGCAGTTTGGTATAGATGACCTCCAGCGTAGGCTTCCCGGTTTTCTCATTGTATCCTGCCGGAATACCGCGTCCATTGTCCTTTACCGATACACTGTTGTCGGGATACAGCGTCACCTCGATGGTATCGCAGCCGCCGTTCATGACCTCGTCAATCGAGTTGTCCACGATTTCATAGACCAGATGATGCAGTCCGCCGGCAGAGGTGGTCCCGATGTACATTCCCGGGCGTTTGCGTACCGCTTCCAGTCCTTCCAGAACCTGGATCTGTTTGTCATCATAGGCGGCTTGAGGCTGCTGTTGTTCCAATTGGTTTTCCATGTTTCAGACTGTGCCTTTCTTTGAGATTGTGAGAGAATCACATCTGTGTGCCGGGTTCCCCCTCCCCGTGTGTCCTCCCGTAAACAGGTACCGCAGCTCCCCGCAGGGTGCGTGCGGAAAAACGCGAAAGTAAAACAAATGTCCCCTCCCCGTCCTTTCTGCAGAGCAGAAAACTGCGGGGAAGCTCCCCCGCCGGATAGGAAACCTCCCCCGCACGCTCACGCACACTGAGATATCTGCGCGTGCAGGGAGATACCGTGGCGGTATCCATATCAAAAATGCCGATCAGGTCGCGCGTCCTCACGGCGCGCCGGTTTCCGGTATGCAGATACATCGTATGCTCCTCAGGTTCCGTCAGGATTCACTAAACCGTCCGTCCTGTACGACAATGACATGCGGATCCGCATGCGCTGTCATTTCCTCACGCCGGCAGGCGGTAATGATCAGTTGTCTTTCGCCCACATCCCCGAGAATATAGGAGCGGCGCTTTTCATCCAGTTCGCTGAACACATCGTCAAAGAGAAAGACCGGATATTCCCCGGTAATGTCCCGCGCCACTTCTCCTTCTCCCAATTTAAGCGACAGGACAGCCGAGCGCTGTTGCCCCTGAGAGCCGTAAGAACGGGCCGAAATGCCGTTGATCGTAAGCTCGAGATCATCCCGGTGCACGCCGTGCAGGGTCATGCCGGCACAGGCCTCCCGGTGCAGGTCCCCGGTGAACAGTTTTTCATACGCCGCCGTAAGATCGGGCGTATCGGCGGGCACCTCGTTGCGGTAGGAAAGCGAAAACTCTTCCCGCCCACCCGACAGGTCCCGGTGAATATCCGGGACAAACCGGCACAACTGGCCGACATAGCTGCTGCGGCAGCCGTGAATCTGTGCCGCCGTGTGGGCGAGTCTGTACGAAAAAGCCTCCAGCACCTCCCGGTCCGCAGGAAGACCGTGCTGCAGGTCGCAGAGCATTCTGTTGCGCTGCTCCAGCAGTTTGCCGTATGTCGCATACAGCGACAGATAGACCGGATAACACTGCGACACCGCCACATTGAGGAAGGAGCGCCGCTCGGCAGGGCCTCCTTTGACCAGATTCAGGTGCTCCGGGTAGAACAGGACTGCCCGGAAGCGGCCCAGAAAAGAGGACAGTTTTTTTTCCACTGCCCGGTTACAGCATCTCTGCCGCTCTCCCTGCCAGTAACGGTAGGACAGGGTCTGTTCCCGCCCGCAGGAAGAAAACGCAATCTCACTGTAAAACCCCTTCTGACCGAACCGCACCAGATTCTCATCCGATGTGCCGCGGAAACTTTTCCCGCGCGCAAAAGTATAGATACATTCGAGGGCATTGGTTTTTCCCTGGGCATTCTCTCCTGCAAGCAGGTTCACCCCGGGGGAAAACCGGATATCACAGTGCTCTATATTGCGGTAGTCCGCGCATTGAAAACGCAACAGATGCATATCAGTCGGTCATACGAACCGGCAGAATCATGTAGAAAAAGCTCTCTTCCTCAGAGGGTGTTTCCGCCTCAATGGTCAGGCTCTGCGTGGGACTCTTCAGGGAGAGAAGCAGGGTCTCGCTGTCGGCCGCCTTGACGCTGTTGATCAGGTAACGGCAGTTGAATCCGATCACCAGGTCCTCCCCTTCATGCCGGCAGGTGAGCGTATCCGACACCTTGCCGTTGACCGATGTGGAGGCGACCGTCAGCTGATCTCCTTCAAAGGTCAGTTTCACATAACTCTTGCCCGAGCCCTTGATCTTCTCATCAGCCACCAGATTGGCGCGTTCGAGCGCGGACAGCAGGCGCGCACGGTCCACATGAGCAAAAATGGTCTGATTTTTCGGAATGATGCGCTGGTAATCCAGATATTCCCCGTCGATCATGCGGGTAAAGAAAATCATATCATGGAACATCAGGATGGCATGCTTGCGCGCAACATAGAACTGCACCTGTTCCTCTTTATCGGGCAGCACGCGCAACAGCTCATTCAGTGCGTGGCCGGGAATATTGAAGGAAAGGGTCTGCAGGCTTTCCTGACCGATATCGGCAATTTCACACGCTATGCTGCACATGGAAAGGGTGAAGCTGTCGCAGCTCACCACTTCCAGCCTGCCGCTCTGCACCGTGAAATAGGCGCCGCAGAGCATCGGACGGCTGTCCTGATCGGCGATCGAATGAATCACCTTGCCGATCATACGGCGCAACACCGGACTGCTGACCGAAAAGCCGTGCTCTCCCGAGAGTTCGGGCAGGTTGGGGAAATCGTTACCCCTCATGGCATAGAGCGAAAAACTGGATTCTCCCGACTCAATGGTGACATTGTTCCGCTCATCCACCGTGATGGTTACCTCGTCCTGATCCAGCAGCCGCAGAATCTGAAGCAGTCTCTGCGCATTGATGATATAGGAACCTTCTTCCATAATTTCAAGAGATTCGACAGTTGCGCGCATGCCTTTGTTCATATCATAGGTGGACAGGCGCACCTCATTGCCGCTCTCCCCGCCCAGAGTTTCCATCAGGACCCCCTCGATGGAAGGGATGGTATTTTTATTGGAAACCGTTCCCATCATGGGGATCAGTTTCTCCAGCAGTACTTCTTTTGAGAAAACGATTTTCATAGAATTCCTTTCCGCCGGTGTTTTCAACAGTCAACTGCCGCGTGTCGGCCGGCGCCGTATGTTTCGGGTGTGAGAAAGAAAAGAATATATTGGTTAACCGTAGTAATATTAGTAGGGGGTGTGGAAAGTGTGGAAAAGTCATCCCGCCCCGGTACCGACAGGAAATTCGCCCGTCTTTTTTCCACGGGGGGCTATGGAAAATTTTTCTGCTTTCTGTGGAAAAAACAACCCCTGTTTTCCACCGGAAAGCCCACCTTTTTTCCCCTGTTGAAACAACCGGTTTTCCACAGACTTATAAACAGGGCTCAGGCGCTGTCTCCGCGCACATTTTTCTGCAGCAGTTCGATCTCCTCGCGGAAGTGCGGATCCTCTTTCATCATTTTCCGGATCCGGTTGAGGGATGAAATAATGGTGGAGTGATCCCGTCCGAACAGCTCGCCGATTGAGGTCTGCGGCAGATCGGTTTCCTCACGCAAGAGGTAGATGCTGATATGACGGGCATTGGCAATGGAGTCGGTACGGCGTTTTCCCTTGATCTCTTCCACCGCGATGCCGTATTTTTCGGATACCAGATTGAAGATCCGGTTGACCGTATCGGTCACCGGCTTGGTACCGGCAAGCAGGTCGGCAATCGCGCGCCTGGTAATGTCCATGGTGATCGGGACCTGCATCAGGGAAGAGATGGCGGCGATTTTCTTGATGGCGCCTTCGATCTGCCGGATGTTGCTGCGCAGCTGGGAGGCCAGATAATCAATGATGTCATCGGGAAGCTGGATGTTGTATATTTCCGCTTTCTTGCGGATGATCGCGGTGCGCAACTCCAGACTGGGCGGCTGAATATCGGCGATCAGTCCCCATTCGAACCGGGAGCGCAGCCGCTCTTCCAGCGTCTTGATGTCTTTGGGCGGGCGGTCCGATGTCAGGATGATCTGTTTCTTCGCTTCGTAAAGGGTGGTGAAAGTGTGGAAAAACTCTTCCTGAGTGGATTCCTTACCTGACAGGAACTGAATATCGTCGATCAGCAGCACATCCACGGTCCGGTATTTGTTGCGGAAATCGGCCATGTTGTAATTTTTCAACGCTTCGATCAGTTCGTTGGTGAAATCTTCCGCCTTTTTATAGACCAGTTTCAGGTCTGGTTTCTTGCGCTTGAGCTCGTTGGTGATGGCGAACAGCAGATGCGTCTTGCCAAGTCCGCTCGGTCCGTAGATAAACAGGGGATTATAGACCAGATCGTCATCGCACTGTGCCACAGCCAGCGCACTGGCATGGGCAAACTTATTGGTATCCCCGACAATGAAATTGTCAAACGAGTATTCCGAAACAATCTCACGGCCCTCCAGTTTTTCCTTCGGGTCGTCCGACACCGGGGGGGGCGTCTCTTCCTCACGGAACACCGGAGCGGCAAGATCGTCTTCCACCACCAGGCGCACCGTGGGTTCGTATCCGATCAGTTTGCCGAGAGCTGTGCGGATATCATCGGCGTACCGCTCCTCAATAATTCCGCGCCGGAATTCATTGTTGACTCCGAAAACCGCTTCGCTGCCCGACAGCGAGGAAAAATGCAGTCCCTGAATCCACAGTTCGTATATCACCTTGGAATAAGAGTTGCGCAGCTGTTCCATCAGCGCGTCTTCGATCTCCCTGAGTGTTTCCATTGAACATCCTTTCGGGGCAGTGGGGAATAGAGTCCGGCATCTCTGCGGCCGGCATAGCCCTATATAATATAATCTTATATTATTATAACATACCTTTTCACCTTTTGCAAGGGCTTTTTCTTTTACCCGCGAATAAGTCTTGACGGTCATCTTGCAATCCTCTTTTTTTTCTGCTATAATGGGGGCGAAAAAGAATATCCGGGAGAAAAATTATGCATATTTCTCTTTGCATTCCGATGTATAACGAACAGAAACTGCTCGGGCAGACCATGGACACGGTCAGGCGCGATATGGAGAAATGGTACGGCAGTGACTGGGAGGTGCTGTGGGTGGACGACGGCTCGACCGACGATACCCGCGCTATTGCGATGAAACGGGCGGAAGACTGCCCCGGCTTCCGTGTTCTGTCCTATGACGGCAATCGCGGGAAAGGGTATGCGGTGCGTACCGGTGTGCTGGCCTCGCGCGGAGATGTGGTGGTGTTTACCGACTGCGATCTGGCATACGGGACCGAGGTAGTCAGGCAGATTGACGATATTTTAAGGGAAAACCCCGTCGCGGACGCCGTAATGGGATCGCGTGAAGCCCATCCGGAAGGGTACGCCGGATATACCCCCCTGCGCCGTTTTGCTTCCCGCAGCTGCAAGCGCATGCTGCGCACGGTGGGCAGACTCCCGGTATCCGATTCCCAGAGCGGTATCAAGGGATTCCGGGGCGATTTTGCAAGACGGGTGTTTGCTCTTTGTCAGGAGGAGCGGTTTTCGCTCGACTATGAGATGATCATGATTGCATCAAAAATGGGTGCGCATCTTGTCGAAATGCCGGTAAAGATCGTCTTTCACCGGCCCGGAAATGTCCGGCTGGTGCGCGACAGTTACCGGATGGTGCGGGATATGATACGCATCAGACGGCGGATCCGGAAGATGGATCTGACAGCGGCGGATCCGGCGGGGGAAGGAGAAGGACTCTGAGATATCCGGCGTTTGCCGGTGCCCGACGGATCCGTCTGTTCCAAAAGCCGGGCGTGACTGCGCCGGTATTCCGCGGCGTGCACGGTCTTTGCAGACGGCATGCCCTTTTTCCTGTCTTATATAAAATATGTCCGGCTCATCCTTCCGACGAGCCGGACATTCTTTCAGCAGAGTGGCCGGAAGAGGATGTCCGGCCTGCGTCTGCATGGCGATGCAGAATATGAAAACTGTGATTTTCCACATTTTCCACATTTCAAATTGTGCAAAATGTGGAGAACAGGAGGACAGACGAAATCATCCGTCCTGCGCAGGAGCGCAAAAGACAAAGCGTTCCGGCACGGTGGCTGTACATCCGGTGACCAGCGGTAAAGGGGCCTGTGGTTCCGCGATGGCCGCACAGAGAAATCCCTCCGTGTCCTCCAAGCGGAGACGGTACAGCAGGCGGCAGTGGGAAAGCGGCCTGTGATCCGGTATGGGAATGCCGGTACCCAGCATTTTGGCATAGGCCTCGGTCTGTACCCACCCGCAGAAAAAGTCTTCTCGGGACAAGGGCGGCAGGGGTACGGTCAGTCCGGGCACCGCGGCAAACCAGCGCCGTGCAATCTTCTCATGCATGCGGACAGGGCGCCTGCACATCAAATCTGCCCCGCACGGCGGAGCTGCGCTGTCGCAGAGGGTGAGCAGGGCGGCGCCGTACGGGCCGTCATGCGTGAGACTGCAGGAGAGGTCCGGCCGTGTCGGAAAGTATGGTTTACCGTCCGGATCCCAGGAGAGCGGCGCATCTCCCGTGACATGGCGGGAGAGCAGAGCGGCAAGAGCGCCGTAAGCGGCGCGACGCGCTGCGGCAAGGTCCGGCCGGCGTGCCGATCCGATGCGGCGTACCGCTTCTTCACCCAGAAGCTCATAAGATTGTTTACATAAACAATCCTTTACATTTTGTATATAAAGATAACTTGCTGTTTTCATGTTGTTCCCGGAAGTTCTGTATTCAAAGCACTGTTTTCTTCCCTTTATAATTAAATGTGTCTGTTGATGACGGGATACGGCCGTGTTCCAACGGTGTGCGTCCGATGCCGGCAGATATAGTATAACACAGAAAAAAGGTGGATGCAACAGAAAGAAGAAAGAGGAACCCATCGGAAAATCAACCAAAAATAAATTCTGAAAGCATACAGGATTACCAAAAATCAGAAAACACACGCACATTTCTTGACAGGCACGAAAGAATCGTGCTATACTTCACATAAGTAAATACATCCGTACGGGTGTCCGAAAGGAGCAGAACCATGAGCGGAAACACTTTTGTCAGACCAACCGGCGCACAGATGATTGCAGATGTCATCAACCATTCACCCGAGCACCCGCGCCTGTTGGCGCGTGGTGACGATTTTGACCGGATGCGTGTGCTGCGCGGACGCGATGCGCAGTATGCTGCCTGGGTGGAGGAATTTCTGAAACGGGCGGACCGGTATGTCAATGAAGCGGTGATGCCGGTTTATCATGTGGACGAAGGTGGCCGTCTGCAGGAAAATGTGCCCTTTTCCGGTGTGCTGTCTTCCATGGGGTTTGCCTACAGGATGACCGGAAACCGCGCTTATGTTGCTTACGCCGTGCGCTTTATGCGGGTGCTGGCCGATCACAGTCAGTTTCCCGACTGGCTGCCTGCCCATTATCTCAACTGCGCCGGTGTGATGAAAGGGGTGGCGCTGGCATACGACTGGCTGTATGATGCTCTCGGCGTGGAAGAGCGGGCGCTGTTTGAAGATGCGCTTGCCACATACGCGATGGACAGTGCGATCGGCGCCTATCAGGGCACGCACGAAGGGATGAACAGTCACGGCTTTTTCGGCAGAAGCGGCTGGACCCGTACCGAAAACAACTGGAATGCGGTCTGCAATTCCGCTCTGACGCTGACCTGTCTTGCAGTATGTGATGTTCCCTCCTGCGCCTCCCGGGCAGAGTGGCTGTTTGATCATATCATGCCCTCGATTGAGATCGGGATCCGGTGCTATGATCCGGACGGCAGTTATGAGGAAAGTCCGGGGTATTGGTCATACGGAACCAACAACCTCTTTACCATGATGGAAGCATTGCTCAGCGCGACCGGTACCACCTACGGACTGATGGAAGCGCCGGGATTGTCCGAGACCTGCTATTATGCGCTGTATGTGGAAGGGCCGTGCGGCATGTGGAATTACCACGACAGCGGCGCCGGGCGCGAAGATACCTCTCACTTTTTCTGGGTCAGCAGGTATCTGGGTGATGAAAATCTGGCGCGTCTGCAGATGCAGCGGCTGGAAGACGGGGTGGTAAAGCCTTCTCTGACCGATCTGCTGTACTATCCGCAGGATCTTGAGGGAAGCGCTACCCTGCCGCTCGATTATGCCTCTGTCGGCATCCAGACCGCCATTCTGCGGTCGGGATGGGGAAAGGAAGATCTGTTCACCGGGCTTCACGGGGGATACAACTCGGTCAATCACGGCGATATCGATGCGGGTAACTTCATTCTGGATCTTTACGGTGTGCGCTGGTTCTGCGATCTGGGCGGGGACGATTATGTATTGCCCGGCTTTTTCGGGAAAGGGAAGAACGGTTCGAGCTGGCGCTATTACCGCAAGGGGGCAGAAGGGCAGAACACCCTGATTTTCACCGACGACCCGGAACTGCCCCACGGACAGGATCCGGAGGCGCGTGTGCCGCTCTTCTATACCGCGTTCCGGGAAGGGGAAGCGGTGGCTGCGCTGGATATGAGGCCGGCATTCGGTCCCCATGTGCGGCAGGCGGTCCGTGCCATGAAGCTGACGCACAACCGCTCGGTGGTTCTGATCCGCGATACCTTCCGGCTGAGCCATCCGGCCGCATTCCGCTGGTCCGCACATACGGAACAGGAAATCACCCTGTCGGAGAGAGGCAAGTGCGCCACCCTGACCGCACACACACCTGACGGAGAGAAGCATCTGACGGTACGCCTGATGACCGCGATGCCGGTATTCTTCGAAGTGCTGCCGGCAGACGGCACGCTGAAAACCACGGTTCCGCACGAGCGGGAACGCGACCGCAGCCGGTACCGCAAACTGGTGGTGCGCTGCGCATGCGTGGAGAAGGGGTCTCTGACGGTGGCGCTGATCGGAGAGGGATGCGACGCCGACAGGGAAGTATTGCGGGCCTGTGACAGGTGGGAAGAGGTGCCGGAGCAGGCGTAACGATTTACACAGGTACAAAGACGATTTACACACTCTTTTCGTGTGTCTGATTTATTGACTTGAAGGTTTTTTTCGTGTATAATGTAACTACATAAGCGCAAAAAACAGATAGTTATAATCAAATTGCACAAAAAACGGACACAGTATTCGGTAAAAGTGCCTGTGTCCGTCTCTAAAAGGAGAGAGTATGAAACGCGTACTTCGTATGGTATCGCTTCTGCTGGTGCTTGCCATGTTGCTATCCTGTTTTGTGATAGCGGGCAATGCGGCAGAAGAGACGAAAGAGGAAGAAGAAGCGGATCCCGAAGCGGATTGGCATGTCTACTACAACCGTACTTATGATGAGAGCGGACTGACGGCATTCAAAGGGGCGAACGCCACGGCGAAGTCCAACTCCATCACTGCCGAAAAGGAAGAGGACGGAAACAACTATATCCGGATCCAGATGGCTACCCCTGCAGAGCAGGGCGCCGCGGTGGAGGATGCCTTTTTCCAGGTGGATTTTGAAGTAACAGCCACTCTTCTGGTAGCGGAAGTTTCTCTGAAAAAGGAAAAAGGTGTTCCGCTGACCGCAGGCACGGTCTTCAATTACAAGTATTACGATTCGGCCAATGCGCGTCTGGACGGCAGACCCATCGGTATTGCCGCCAACGGAAGCCTGTCCATCAACGGACTCGGCATTGTGATCGGCACGGTGACCGAGGACGAATGGATTCATGTGGCGATGGTGATGGACACCTCCACGCAGACCGCCAGTTTCTATGTCAACGGCGAATGCAAGGCGGAAAATGTCAGGTACAACGCCGACGGCACGGACTATGCCTGGATGAATAATCTGCGTGCCGTGATTGCCAACGCTTCCGCGGCCAATGCGGGCGCAGCGATTGCGCTGGACAATTTCCGTATTTACGAGGGCACTCATGTGCGCGATCTGGGAACCAATACGGGCAGCAATGTCGGCGGCAGCAGCGGAGGAGATTCGACAGGAGGAACACCGGTGCAACTCGAGGAACTGAAAGATGCGATCGCCATGAAGGTCAATGTTCCGTATGCCTATGCGGAGCAGAAGCAGATTGCGATGAGCGACGACGGGAGCGTGACGCCCATCCGTCACGACGGAACCGTATATGTTCCGATGATTTTCCTGGCACAGCAGCTGGGATATAGCATGACGCCGCTTTCCGAGACGGTCTTTACCATGACAAAAGAGGACAGCAGTGCCATTCTCACCATCGGCAGAAAGAACGCGGTGAAAAACGGGGAGATCATCGAACTTGCCTCCGATGCCTCGGTGATCAGCTATCAGGATTCGCTGATGGTGGATTTCAGCGCAGTGGAGGCGCTGTTTGACGGATATTTCGTGACCTATGACGACATGGGTCTGATCGTCATCAGCCCGGTGGAAGATATTCTCAACCGGGAGCGGGATCTTGACACCATGATCACCCTGATGGATGAATTTGTGTTCGACAATGTGACGGGTGACGATATTTATGAGGATGCGCTGGCGTATGCGGGCGGCACCCTGTCCCATCCGCGCGTTCTGGCTACTGCCGAGCAGTTTGAGGCGGCGCGTTCGGCCTATGAGGCAGGTCTTGCGGCGGTGGCGGCCGGAGAGAGCACCGACGGTATGTACCGGTATCAGTGGACCAGCCGTCTGGTCAATTCAGCTCTCAACCAGATGATCGGCACCAGCCCGGTCTCGGATCCGGTGTACTATTACGACGACGGGGACCGGATGAGCGAGTGGGGACGCTCGTATCTGGTCAATTGGGCGTTTGCCTATCAGATGATCCTCAATCTGGAGGACGGCACACCCGAGAAGGTGGAAAACCGGGTCCTGCGGTTTATTTTCGCCATGTCCCAGTTTGACGACTGGAACCCCGGCCACTTCCTCAACTGCGCGGGCAACTCCCAGGGTGTGGCGCTGGCATATGACTGGATGTACGACGCCTGGGCAGATGAGGACTGGACGGTTGCGCGTGTGACCGAGGCGCTGGGCACCTATGCTACCCCGCAGGCTCTTGCCGCTTTCAATGTACTGAAGAAGAGCGATCCCGAATCGGTGGAGCTTCAGGATGAAGATATTCTGGATGTCAAGACCTTTATCGAGGATACCCTGTATTATTACGGGGTAGCTTCTGTGATCGGTGCCTTCAACAATACCTCCTATCAGACCAACCCGCTCTTCTCCTCCTTCCACCGTTCGGGCTGGAAGACCTCGGAGAACAACTGGAACGCGGTGATCAACGGCAGTATGATGATGACCTGCCTGGCTCTGATGGATGTGGAAACCCCGATTTCCGAGAACACGGTTCCCACACAGATCAACCCGTTCTATGACGGACGGCAGCGCAATGACGACCAGAAAGGGCAGATTGAGTTTAATGATAACAACGGACAGATCAAAGTAGGAACCCCCCTGCCGCTCTTGACCTCGTCCACCACATTCTGCTCGGATACCCTGACGGCAGATACCGCCACCTATGCGTCGGAAATCAGATGGGCGATGACCTATCTGATGGAGAGCATCCGGCTGGGCGTGAAATGCTACGCACCCGACGGCAGCTACGGCGAGAGCCCCGGGTACTGGGGTTACGGCACCAATCACCTGTTTTACATGGCTGAGGCGCTGTATTCCGCAACCGGAAAGACCTACGGACTGCTGAATGCGGGCGGCGTTGACACCACCGGCCTTTATGCCCTGTATATTGACAATCCGGAAGGGCAGTACTGGAATTACCACGACAGCGGCTCGGGTGGCTCGGAAACACAGCATCTGGGCTGGGTGGGACTGTATCTGGGAGACCGCGATCTGGCGGCGCTGCGGATGCAGTCGGTGGTGGACGGACTGAAGTCTCCCACCATGCAGGACGTCCTGTATTACGATGAGACACTGCTGGATCTGGATCCCGCCATTTCTCCCGATTATTTCTTCTGGGGGATCGACACTGCCACCTTCCGTTCTTCCTGGGAGCGGGGTGCGGTCTACACCGGTCTGCACGGAGGATATACGCTGGAGAACCACGCCGATGTGGACGGCGGAAACTTCATTTACGATTCCAACGGCATCCACTGGTTTGTGGAACTGGGTACCGAAAACTACAACCTGCCGGGTTACTGGGAGCAGAACGCAACCGGCGACAGATGGAAGTACTACAAGAAGTCGGTGGAAGGACAGAATACCATATTCCTGGCAAACAATGCGACTTATCCCTACGGTCAGAACATCAACGGTACGGCCCGCATGACCGATTTCTGTTCGGACGAGAACGGCGGCTATGCGGTGCTCGATATGTCTGAACTGCTGGGCGGTTCCAGTGTTGTCACCTCGGCCCGGCGCGGTCTTCTGTTCACCAATTCCCGTAAGACGGTGGTCATCCAGGATGATATCCGCTTCGCTGCTGCGGCCGACCTGTACTGGGTCGCCCATATCAATGGCGGCACCGATTCCCGCTACAGTGCGGAAGTAACAGACGGCGGTACGGTCGCGTATCTGTACTATGACAGCGGCAATACGCACTACACGGTGCGTGCTACCATTATTCCGATGTCCCCTGCCTATTCCTATCACTTCAAGCTGATGGATACCACGGCGTTGCTGGCTGCAACCACCGGTGTCACCGATCCCGATTCCACGCAGGTGGAGTCCGGCCGTGCACAGTACCAGAAACTGGTGATTGAAGCAAAAAATATTGCCAACTTCGGCTGCGCGGTGGTGATTGAGACCATCGAAAACAAGAATCTGGAAACCGGTTATACTTTCCAGAGTTATGAAAACTGGATGCCGGTTGCGGATACCCGCCCGGAACCTGAACCTGACAACCCGGGTACAGGCAATCCGGATGGTCCCGGCACGGA
>CASFDI010000011.1 GCA_949293405.1 uncultured bacterium
TCCTCCTGTCCGCATCCCCTTCGGGGACAGGCGCCAGCCGGTACCCCCGAAAAGAGTTGCTATTTTTTATTTTTATGCTACAATATAGAAGGGGCACCGCCCCCAAAAAACATACCTGACACTCAAAAACCGCAATGATCGATAAAAATATAAATCCGGAAAGGATTCGGCATGAACATCCGCAACCCTGTACTGCGCAATTATCTGCAGCTGCACCTGGTGATCCTGCTGGGCGGTCTGGCATCTGTAGTGGTCGCCCGGCTTGAAAGCATGTTCGGCGGCTTCTATTGCCTGATGCATGCGGTACTGCATCTGTACTGCCCCCTGTGCGGCGGCACACGCGCCGTCGGCGCACTGCTGCATGGGCAGATCGTTTCTGCCATAATTTATAATCCGTATGTTATCATCGGAGGGGCGATTCTTGCTGCGTTCGATCTGCGTGCACTGTACCGTCTGTGGCGGTATCGCGGCGCCGTTCCGCTCTTCCCCCCGTCTCTGCCGATCTGGTATCTCGTGATTGCTGTCCTGTTCTGTGTGGCCCGCAATGTGCTGTGCTATGCTGTCGGATACGATCCTCTGGGCGATTTCCGCCCATAGAACGGCACCGCGCCGCCTCACCAGAATATGCCAGATGCGCCGTGCCGAAGCGCCCTTCCGACACCTGTCCGCGCCTTCAGCGCTTGCGCATCACACGGAAGGAGAGCAGGATCAGGATCTGCGCCGGCAGCCCCAACAGGAACAGTCCCCACAGTCTTTTTTCAAGAAACAGGAGAAAAAACATCAGCAGAATACTCCATACAAACGCGGAGATAATGACTGCATTCTGCCGCCCTTGCCGCCAGACCGAATTGAGAACCAACAGCACCAGTAAGGATACCGGCAGTGCATACGCAAATACCATCGGATACACAATCCCCGCGTATTTCAGTACCAGGAACAGAAACAGCGCCAGGGTCCATACTCCGATCAGAGAAATCAGCGTCGCCACCAGCGGATTGAATCGCCCCAGGACACGCGGAACCCGTTCCCCGTCGCTGTGTTCCTGCAGCAGGTAGTCTACGGTCACCCCGAAAATGCCTGCCATTTTCTTGAGTACCGCCGCATCGGGCAGCGCTTCACCGCGCTCCCATTTGGAAACTGCTTTGTCGGAATACGCCAGCTGTTCGCCCAGTGCCAGCTGTGTCATGCCGCGCGCGTTGCGCAGTGCAACGATATTTTTCGCGACGATCTGTCTCAGATCCTCCATGCGTCCCTCGGTCCCGCCTTTTTACTTTTTTGGCCATTATACCATATATTTCCAGTTTCCCCTGTTGCATTTGCAACAGGGGAATGCTGTTTCCGGTTTCATCCTCCGATGTGATACACTGCATCCCCGGTATGCGGCACGGGCGTGTCTATACCGGGGATGCAGTGTTTGCGCGCGGCTCAGACGCCCGCCTGCTTGTGCTCTTTATGCTCGGCCAGCACCTTCCGGATGCGTTTCGACTGATCCAGCAACTGGCTGATGGTCTGATCGTGATTGAGCGTATCGATGATATACGCCACATACTTGCAGAGGTTGACCTCCACATACCACTCGCGCTTCTTGAGTTCGGGCGTGCGGTAAATCAGGTTGGTGGTGAAGATCTTGGTGAATACACCGTCCCGGTAAGCCTGGTCCATAGCCTCCAGCCCGTTGCAGAACAGACCGAATGTAGCGAAGACAAAGATCCGGTTGGCGCCCTTGTCCTTGAGCTGCTGCGCCACATCAATCACGGAATCGCCCGAGGAGATCATATCGTCTACGATGATAACATCTTTTCCACCGACATCGCGACCCAGGTATTCGTGCGCCTCAATGGGATTCTTGCCGTTGATAATCACGGAATAATTGCGGCGCTTATAGAACATGCCAAGGTCAATCCCCAGCATGGAGGAATAATACATGCATTTGGTCAGCCCGCCTTCATCGGGCGAAATGATCATCATCTTTTCGGGATCCACATCCAGATCCGGATAGGTGTGCAGCATCGCCTTGATCATCTGGTAACTGGTTCTGACATTGTCGAAGCCTTCCAGCGGAATGGCGTTCTGCACGCGGGCATCGTGTGCGTCAAAGGTGATCAGATTCTGTACGCCCATATTGGACAGTTCCTGCAGGGCCAGCGCACAGTCGAGCGACTCACGGCTGGAACGCTTGTGCTGTCTGCCTTCGTACAGCATGGGCATGATTACGGAAATCCGCCTCGCCTTTCCCCCGATCGCGCCGATGATACGCTTGAGGTCCTGGTAGTGATCGTCCGGACTCATGGGTACGGTCTGTCCGTACATGGTATAGGTCACGCCATGATTGAAACAGTCGGAAATGATATATACATCCTTTCCGCGCAGCGAGTCCCGGATCAGTCCTTTTCCTTCCCCGCTGCCGAAACGGGGGCACGATGCATCTGCGATAAAGGTTCCCTCGCTGTCATGACGGCGCCATTCCTTCAGATAAGTGTCCACCTGCGCGACGAAGTCCTCGCAGCCGCGCATGCCGATCACACTCAGATCTCCGAAAATCGAATCTTTCATATATGTTCCATCTTCCTCCGCTTTACAATCTTTCTGTCAGTTTTTCTGAAATACCGGGTGATCCTGACTCACGCAGCCCGGGTCGCAAATCTCACACGAAGCATCGGGTGCCACCCAATGGACTGCATTGCGCAGAATCTGCTGAACATAGGGATTGTGATACGAAGGGCAGGTCTCGTGCCCGGGATGGAAATAGAAAATTTTCCCCAGTCCGCGCGTGTAAGTCACTCCGCCGCGGAACAGGTTCCCGTCTTCAAACCAGGTAGCGAAAATCAGATCATCGGGTTTCGGAATGAAGAAGGGTTCTCCGTACATTTCTTCCTGAAGGGAAAACTGTGCCGGGATTCCTTTCGCGATCGGGTGCGACGGGCACATATTCCAGACAATACCGGTCTGCTCACGTCCCCAGGTCAGGTCGCCTGTGGTCCCGACAATGGCGCGGAAGGGCTTGGAATGATGGCCGGAGTGAATCGGCATAAAGCCCATCCCGTTCCGGTAAACACGGTTGCGGATCCGCTCTACCAGAGCGTCGCTGACCTCGCCGTGCGCCATATGACCCCACCAGATGAGTACATCGGTGTCGTTGAGAACCTCATCGGGCAGACCCTGATCGGGATCGTCCAACGCGGCGAGCCGGACCCGGATCTCCGGATCTTCTTCCAGAAACTTCTTGATGCAGGCGTGCAGTCCGTCCGGATACAGCGCATGAGCGGCCGGATCACTCTTCTCATGCCGGAACTCGTTCCAGATGGTAACTTTAATAGCCATTGCTGACTTCCTCCGTATGTATTACATTGCACTAACATTATAAAGCATTTCTTTTGCCCTGTCAATAGATTTTCCGCCCCGGGGAAACAAAAACACGCCCTCCGGCATATGCTGTATCGAAAGCCGCTGTCCGACTGTACGCATATGAAAGGAGCCGTCATGAACAGAATTGTCCCCTACACTTCCAAAGGATTCCTGCGTGTCTCCGTATTCAGCGCACAGGGCGCCTATCCGATCGAAGGTGCGTCCGTGTACATTACGGGCGCCGACCCGCAGAACCGGGATGTCGTCCAGACGCTGAGCACGGACCAATCCGGTAAAACACCAACCATGGAAGTACCTGCCCCGCCGGCGCAGGATTCCGAAGTACCCGGAAATATCCGACCGTATGCCGCATACGATATTCAGGTAACCGCTCCGGGGTATTATATCCATCAGGCGCTTGCCGTTCCGGTATTTGCCGGGGTGGTATCGATGCAGCCCTGTGAAATGATCCCGAAATCCCTTTATATCTCGGATCAGGTGTTCCCGCGCGGTGTCAATGAAATCGATGAAAGCCGCATCGAACCCTTTGATGACGAAATTCAGTAACGAAAGGCAGGTGCACAGACATGCCGCTTACCCCCACCATTCCCGAAACCATAACGGTCCACCTGGGACCGCCCGACTCAGATGCGCCGAATGTCACGGTTTCCTTCCCCGATTACATAAAAAATGTGGCAAGCAGCGAGATCTACCCCACATGGCCGGAAAGCGCCATCCGCGCCAATATTTATGCTGAGATTTCCTTTGCCCTCAATCGGATCTACACCGAATACTACCGCAATCAGGGCTATGATTTTCAGATTACCAATTCCATAGCAAACGATCAGTCCTTTTTCTACGGACGGGATATTTTCGATAACATCTCGCAGATTGTAGACGAAATTTTCAACAGTTATATCCGCCGGGAAGGAAGTGTGGAACCGCTTTTTGCAGCCTATTGCGACGGTATTGAAGTCACCTGCAACGGCCTGTCGCAGTGGGGATCGGTCGACCTTGCCGAACAGGGACTGACCCCGCTTGAGATTCTCAGGCGCTACTACGGCAACGATATTGAACTGGTGACCGATGTGCCGATTACCGGAGACACTTCCACCGCTCCCAAGGTCCCCCTGCGGCAAGGAAGCGCCGGGCCCAATGTTCAGCTGCTCCAGAGACGACTCAACCGCATCTCAACCAGTTATCCCGCCATCCCGAAAATCTATCCCACCGACGGCGTATTCGGTCCGGAAACGGAACGCGCCGTGAAAGCCTTTCAGGAGGTGTTCGGCCTGACCCCCGACGGCATTGTGGGAAATGCCACCTGGTACCGGGTGCAATATATTTATAACGGTGTCAAGAAACTGTCCGAACTGACCTCGGAAGGACTCACCTACAGCGACATCTCCACACAGTATCCTTCACAACTTCAGTCAGGCGACCAGGGCGAATACATCCTGGTGCTTCAGTATTTTCTCAAATACATCCGGGAATCGGTTCCCGGTATTCCCGCCCTCACCGTAGACGGCTCCTTCGGGCCGAACACCGCCAACGCGGTCAAAGCCTTTCAGCGTATCTACGGTCTGCCCGAAACCGGAGTGGTTGACGAGGCAACCTGGGACCGTATCTACAATGTCTACACAGGCCTTTACAATGCCGTTCCGCAGTCCTACCGCGAGGGAGAAACGGTTCCCTTCCCGGGGCAGGTCCTGCGTGCCGGCAGCGAAGGAGACGATGTCCGTCTGTTGCAGAGCTACCTTGATTACATTTCCCAGGCATATCCGGAGATTCCGGGGGTTCCCGCCACGGGATATTTCGGCACGCTGACTACCGAATCAGTCACAGCATTCCAGAACTATTTTGATCTGCCGGGTGCACGCGGAACCGTCAACAGCATCACCTGGGACGCCATCACTTCGGTATACCGCGACCTGTACCAGTCCAATCTTGCCGCGGCCGGGCAGTATCCCGGCTATGACATTTCGTAAGGAGGGAGCCATGCTTTATCGTATCGACCGCCCCGAAGAAGCAATCCGGGAAATTCAGCGCTATCTGCTTGAAATTGCATACGCTCCCGGCGGGGACTATCTGCCGCGGGTAACGGTAGACGGCATTTACGGCGACCGGACGCGGGAGGCGGTCACACGCTTCCGGCGCCGGTATGGCCTTGGAGAAGGCGACCGTGTTGACCCGGAGACCTTTGCGCTGCTGTACGCACAGTACCGCCGTTATTTTTCCGACCGGACGCGGCACCTGGCTCTGCGCGATCCGACCGCCTATCCGCTTTCTCTGGGAGATCGCGGACACGCAGTCATTGTCCTGCAGTCCACTCTCAACGAACTTTCGGAATTTTACCCCGACCTTGGCAGGCACGCCATCACCGGTCTCTACCGACAGCAGACTGCCGCTGCCGTACGGCAGATGCAGCGGCATCTGAATCTGCCGGTCACCGGTGTGACCGATGACAAAACCGCGCTGGCAGTAGAAGAGGATCTGCGTACCAAGAGTATTCTGTTTGCACAGACACAGTGACTAAAGCGGTCGGGAGGCGGCAATACTCTCTTTATCACCACCAACGAACCGGGAGGGGCATATGACCAACCGCTTTACGCCGAAAGCTCAGGACGCCCTGCAGCGTGCCATGTACCTTGCAGGAGAACTCGGCCATACCTATATCGGAACCGAGCATCTGCTGCTTGCGCTTTCGGAAGACAAGGAATCCGCCGCAGGGCGGGCGCTTTCCAACAGAGGCGTCACGCCGGTGCGTATCCGTGACGCTGTCAGCGCCTATACCGGTGTCGGTGTCCGCGGCACGTTGACCCCCTCCGATATGACGCCCCGTCTGAAGGCTGCGATTGAACGCGCCGCAATCGCGGCGCGCTCCTGCGGCTCTGCCTATATCGGCACCGAGCATTTTCTGCTCGCTCTTGCTGCGGAACGGGAATGCGTAGCCTCCCGTCTGCTTGCAAGTCTGGGGGTTGCCGGAGCAGAACTGCGCGGCGAACTTTCACCGCTGGTAGCGGAAGCAGAAGTCGCTCATCTGGAAGAGAAAGCAGGTTCTGCCTTAAAAGATCTTCCTGCTTTGTCACAGTATGCGCGGGATCTGACCGCTGCTGCCAAAAACGGGAAACTGGATCCGACGGTGGGACGGCAGCGCGAGACCGAGCGCGTGCTTCAGATTCTCTCTCGGAGAACCAAAAACAACCCCTGCCTGGTGGGAGAACCGGGCGTCGGCAAGACCGCCGTCGTAGAAGGAATCGCCATGCGGATTGCATCGGGCAATGTGCCTGCATCGCTTGCCAACCGTACGGTAGCCGCTCTGGATATTCCCGCCATGATTGCCGGGGCCAAGTACCGAGGCGAATTTGAAGAACGTCTGAAAAATGTCATGCAGGAGGTGCGCGAACAGGGGTGCATCATTCTCTTTATTGACGAATTGCACACCATTGTAGGAGCCGGGGCGGCCGAAGGGGCGGTTGACGCCGCAAACATCATGAAACCCGCGCTGGCGCGCGGCGAACTGCAGCTGATCGGGGCAACCACACTGGAGGAATACCGTCGCCATATCGAAAAAGACAGTGCTCTGGAACGCAGACTGCAGCCGGTACCGGTATCTGAACCGACCCCCGAAGAAGCGGTCGCCATTCTCAAGGGGCTTGCCGACCGTTACGAAGCGCATCACGGCGTGCATATCACCGAAGAGGCCATCCGCAGTGCAGTTGCGCTCTCTGTGCGCTATCTGACCGACCGCTTTCTGCCCGACAAAGCCATTGACCTGATAGATGAAGCGGCGGCTTCCCTGCGTCTGACACGCGAAGAAACGCCTGCTGCCCTGCGGCGGTGTGAGGACGCGCTCCACCGCGCCGCCGGCAACAAAGCGGAAGCCATCAAAGCGCAGGCCTTCGAGCGCGCAGCCGAATACCGCGACAAAGAACGCGCGCTGCTGTGCGAATACAAACGGCTCAAAGACAACGAAAACGGCAGTGTTTCCGTTCCGCAGTTGCTGCCGCGGCATGTGGAGGAAGTGATTTCCGCTGAAACCGGTATTCCGGTCTCCTCGCTCAACAAGGGGGAACGCGAGCGCATTCTGCGTCTGGAAGTGCAATTAAAAGAAAAAATAATCGGGCAGGATGCCGCCATTGAACAGGTTGCCGCGGCAGTAAGGCGCGGCAGAAGCGGCCTGCGCAATCCTGACCGGCCGCAGGGCAGTTTTTTGTTTGCGGGAGAAACCGGCGTGGGAAAAACGCTGCTGGCCACCGAGCTTGCCTCAGCACTGTTCGGAGATTCAAAGTCGCTCATCCGCTTTGACATGTCGGAATTCATGGAGCCGCACAGCGTCTCCAAACTGATCGGTTCCCCACCGGGCTATGTGGGACATGAGGAGGGCGGACGGCTGACCGAACAGCTGCGCCGTCACCCGTACTCGGTACTGCTGTTCGACGAAATCGAAAAAGCGCACCCGGATGTACTGGGAATTCTCCTGCAACTGCTGGAGGACGGATTTGTCACCGATTCGCTGGGCAGACGCGCCGATGCGCGCAACACCATTGTCATCGCAACCACCAACGCCGGGGTGCACGGAGAAGGGGTGTCCGTTTCCGGATTCGCCTCCCGGGACAACGCCACCCCCGGCAAAGCCGCATTGCAAAAAGAACTCCGGCGCACCTTCCGCTCCGAATTGCTCAACCGCTTTGACGATCTCATCTGCTTTGAAGTACCCGATCAGAAGACCCTGACACGCATCACGGATCTGCTGCTGCAGGATCTTGCCGGCCGCGCTGCGGCAAACGGAATAACGCTTCTTTTCGCTCCCGATCTCAGTGAAGAACTGACCCGGGCTTCCACCGAGACCGGAATGGGCGCACGCCCGCTGCGCCGCTCGGTAACCCTGCTGATTGAAAACGCTCTCTCGGATGCCCTGCTGGAAGGAAGTGTCCGGAAAGGGGACCGCATCCTGATTTACTGGGACAACGGCGTCTGCCGCTGCAGCAGACAGACGCCCGAAGCAACTCCCGGAACCTGAAAAACGCTCTCTTCCTCCCGATACCTGCATGCCGCTGAGATCTGTTGCCCTGACGCACCTGGTCTTCTTTCGGTTGCACACCGTTTGAAGTCTTCTCTTCCGTCCCCGGCTTTATGTTCTTCAGTCCGCCTGCTTTTCACCGGTTACAGGTTTGCGTGTGCCTTCCTGCCCGTGCCGTGCGTGCAGATGACGCCGGGACCTGCCTGTGCCCCGCCCCACCCCCGCTCTCCTTTCCGCCGATTCCCCTTATTCGCTCTCGCCCTGACGGTCCGCTTTCCGCCTCCCCGTTCCGGTCTCCTACGCTCCCCATTCATCCATCCGGAGCGTGTTCCGCCGTTTGGGATTCCCGCTTTTTCACCTGTGAGCCGTGCTTCGTCTCTTTCCTGTTCCGCCCCCTGTTTTTGGTGCTTCCATTTTTTCCCTGACTTTTCCCTGTTCTGTCGGGCCGGTTGATCCGGCCCGCTTTTTTGTTTAGCAAACTAACTAATATTTTTTCAGGAAAAGCGCTGTTACATTGTAAAATCTGTTGCATTTTCCGTTCAGTCATGATAGAATAATTGTGTATTTGAAAAGTTGGGAATCAGTTAGGAGGCGAACTATCCGGCATGTTGGAAATCAACAGAATTCCCCGGGAGATGTACCCGGTCTTTGAAGAAGCCGGTCTTCCGATTGACCGCATTCGTATCGCCATGCGGCTTGACATGGATGCCGATGCCGTGCGGTGTGACCACTGGCTGCTGGTCACAGATGAGGAGATGGTTCTGCTCAGCGGGATCCGGCTCATCCGGCCCCGCCGTCACAGGCCGGGCAGAACCCCGCATCTCACGGTCGTCTATCAGCACCTCAATGACCG
This sequence comes from uncultured bacterium, assembly GCA_949293405.1. Classification (GTDB taxonomy): domain Bacteria; phylum Bacillota; class Clostridia; order Oscillospirales; family CAG-272; genus UBA1740. Next base: position 9,219 of record CASFDI010000011.1, read on the forward strand.
GCGCTATCCTCTTTCGGGTTGTACCCGCCTCTCGGTGGAAGACCTGATCGGCACCAGTCGCCTGATCGCCTCTTATGAAAATGAGGATGTTCTGCTCTCCTACCTGACCGCCTCCTGCCGCAACAATGCATCCCGACTGGTCAAATGTATGGAATTTGTACTGCGCGGCGAAGAGATCCCGGAACATCTGCAGAAGCGTGACCGGGCGGTCTGCCCCAAATGCGGCACTCCCTATCCCGATCCGCACCGGCGCGTCTGTCCTGCCTGCTCCGGGAAAGGAAAACTGATCCGGCGTATGCTGCCCTTCATCATGCGGTACAAGTTTGCGGTTCTGCTGACCCTGCTGACCCTGATTCTCTCCAGCGGACTGAGTGTGCTGTCTCCCTACATTTCATCCGGCTTCTACTATGACCAGGTGCTTGACGAAGCGGGCGAGTTCTACGGACAGTTGCTGCTGGTGATCGGTATCATTGCGGCGGTGCGGGTCCTGTCCCTGCTGGTCAATCTGCTGACCGGCGTCATTTCCTCCTCGCTGTCCGCGCGGATTGTCTACGATCTGAAGAAAACCATTTTCAGTTCCATCCAGAGGCTCTCCCTCTCCTTCTTCACCAACCGCCAGACCGGCGGACTGATGACCCAGGTCAACGGAGATGCCAACTCCATCTACTGGTTCTTTGTGGACGGACTGCCCTATCTGCTGGTCAACCTGACGCAGTGCATTGCCATTCTGATCATCATGTTCACCATGCAGGTCAGCCTGACTGCAGTCTCCATGTGTGTGGTCCCGGTCGTCGCCATGACTTTCCTGGCGCTGATGCGCCGTATGCGCAAATACCACGCCAAACGCTATGCCCGCCGCCGCTCCATGAATGCCACGCTGAGTGATTCCCTGACCGGCATCCGTGTGGTGAAAGCATTTGCCAAAGAAGAAGCAGAGACCGAGCGTTTCAATCAGCGCAGCCGCGCTCTTGCCGACATCGAACAGAAGACTTCTCTCTTTCACAACATTGCATTCCCTGCCGCCTCCTTTATCCTGTCGCTTTCCTCCCTGATCGTGTGGGCATTCGGCGGCTGGATGGTCATACAGGGGCAACTGAGTTACGGTCTGCTTCTGACCTTTGTTTCCTATGTGGGGATGATCTACAGCCCGATCAACTTCTTTGTGGATATGATTTACACCGCGACCGACTGCCTCAATGCCATGCAGCGTCTGTTTGAAGTGATGGATATGACCCCCGATGTCAAGGAGAGCGACTCCCCCACGCCCCTGCCGGAGTGCCGGGGTGAAGTCTGTTTTGAAAATGTCAGTTTTTCCTACGAAAAAAACAGGAAAATCATCGACGGCGTTTCCTTCACGGTAGCGCCCGGCCAGATGCTGGGGATTGTGGGGCACACCGGCGCCGGAAAATCCACTCTTGCCAATCTTCTGATCCGGCTGTATGATGCAGGTGAAGGGTGTATACGCATTGACGGAATTGATGTCAGAGACCTTGCCTTTTCGGATCTGCGGCGGCATGTTGCGATCGTCTCCCAGGAGACTTATCTGTTCTCCGGCACGGTCCTCGAAAATATCCGCTACGCGCGTCCCGATGCCACCTACGAGGAAGTTCTCCGGGCGGCGCACATTGCCGGGGCGCACGACTTCATATCCAGAATGCCGGACGGCTATGACACGAAGGTCGGCTTCGGCCATCAGGATCTCTCGGGCGGGGAGCGGCAGCGCATCAGCATTGCACGCGCGGTGCTGCGTGACCCACAGATTCTGATTCTCGACGAAGCAACCGCCGCCATGGACACCGAAACCGAGCGAAAAATTCAGGCAGCAATTGAGCGTCTGACAGAAAACCGCACCACGATCGTCATTGCGCACCGTCTGTCCACCCTGCGCAACGCCGATCGTCTGATCGTGATCGAAAACGGAAAAATGCCCGAATCGGGCACACACGCCGAACTCATCCGGCAGAAGGGTCTCTACTATAAACTGTACATGCTCCAGATGGAAGCGCTGAAAAGCGCCGGCATCCAGGCCTGAAGGAGGTAACATATGGAAACTTCCAATGATTTTTCTCTTGCACTGCCCTACCTCACCCCCGCATGCGCCACCTTTTCGGAACGCAACGGGTTTCTCTCCCTGCATCTGTCGGATGGCGCACAGCAGCAGGAGGGGCTTCTGCAGGACTATCCACGCGTATTGCTGCACCGTTCCTTCCCGTTCGAATTTGCCGAGGCTTACATTTCCGTGCTGGATCCGGAGCAGAAAGAGATCGGCATGATCCGGGAGATCTCTCTTTTCCCCGAAGAGCAGGCGCAGGCGCTGCGCCGGGAACTGGCGCGCCGTTACTACGCGCCGAAAATTGTCCGCATCCATCAGGTGAAGGAACGGTTCGGATTTTCACACTGGCGGGTCTCAACCGAGGAAGGCCCACTGTCCTTTACGCTAAAGGACACCTATCGCAGTCTGCTGCGGATCAGCGACACCCGGCTGCTTGTCACCGATGTCAACGGGAACCGGTATGAGATCCCCGACACCGAAGCGCTTCCGCGGCGGGACTTCCGGCGCATTGAGTTGTATCTGTGAGGTGCCTGCCGTGAAAACACGAACCCAGCTGCAGACGCTGTATGCGACTCGTACAGGTCATCCGGCCGAAGGGGCAATCGACCTGTTTGCCTATAACCTGCCGCCTGACGGATCCTGTCATATAGACGGGTGCATCGCGGTATTTGATCATTCACTGGAATGTCTGGACGCGTCCGGAATTGCCTTTACACTCCGGACTGACGAAGTGGAACAGTTCCGCCTCTCCCAGGGAGTAGGATGCGTTTTTCTCGAATATGTGCGCAAAGACGGTGAAGAAGGCATTCTCTGCCGCGCCGACATGGAACTGAAACTGCTGTTTGCCGCAGTTGTCAAACGACTCAATGCCCATCTGGAAGGCGCCGCTTACCGTGCCGACTATGACGCGCGCGTGCGCCGCATCTGTGAGAAGTGCGGACGCCCGCTGCCCAGCGGGTCGGATATCTGTCCGCGCTGTGCTGCAAAAAGCGGGTATTTCAAACGCCTCTGGAAAATTGCATATCCTTACAGATTCTACATCTATTTTTCGATTTTTCTCTTTATCTGCACCAGCGTGCTCAGCCTGGTATCTCCTTATCTCAGCCGCATCCTGGTGGACTCCTATATCCAGGCGGACGGTCCGGTCGCGCTGTCCGGGTTTATTTTCATCATCGGCATGCTGTTCGCGGTGCGTCTGCTCACCCGCCTGATTTCCACTTTGCGCAGTGTCCTGACAGTAGTCTCAGGCAACAAAATTGTCGTGATTCTGCGCGATATGGTTTTCGCAAAAATCCAGTCTCTTTCCCTGCGCCGCATTACCGAACGCACCTCGGGAGAGCTGATCAACCGGGTCAATGAAGACACCCAGACCCTGCGCCAGTTCATCACCCAGGAATTCGGAAACATCTGCGAACAGCTGCTGATGCTGATTGCGGTGACGGTCTACATCCTGGTTTACGATTTCAGGCTGGGGCTTCTGATTCTGTTGCCGGTGCCCTTTGTCATGGTCAGTCACAGACTGATCTGGCGCTTCCTGCGCCGGCACTACAACAAGCAGTGGGTGGTCGGATCGCGCTGCAGCAGTATTCTGCACGATATCTTTTCAGGCATCCGCGTCGTGAAATCCTTCGGCATGGAAGCGGATGAAATCGAGCGGTTTGACCGGGTGTCTTACGATGAATGCAAAATCCGGAGTTTCAACGAACGCTCCTATGCCCTTCTGACCCCCATCACCTCCTTCCTGATGACTTTCGGAGAATTTTTCCTGCTGTTCTATGTGGGCAATCATATTCTGAACGGCACTATGACCTATGGAGAGATGTCGCAGTTTTCTGCCTATGTCACCATGATCTACAGCCCCCTGCAGTGGATGTCCGGTCTGCCGCGCCGGCTGATCCGGGTCACCACCAGCATGGTCAAGGTGTTTGAAATCATTGACGAAGTACCGGATGTAAGCGATGCAGAAGAGCCGGTCCGGACCGAAATTACCGGGCAGATTTCCTTCTCCCATGTCCGTTTCGGTTATGACGAGGCGGTCAATGTCCTGCGGGATGTCTCTTTTGACGCCAGACCGGGCGACATGATCGGCATCGTAGGAAAATCGGGCGCAGGCAAATCCACCCTGATCAACCTGCTCATGCGTCTGTATGATGTAGACGAGGGCGAGATCGACATTGACGGAGTGGATATCCGCCGGCTGTCCCAGCAAACCCTGCGCTCGCATATGGGAGTGGTGCTGCAGGAGACCTTCCTGTTCTCAGGTACGGTCCTTGCCAACATCGCTTACGCAAAACCGGATGCAACCCGGGAGCAGATCATCCGCGCGGCAAAACTCGCAGGCGCGCACGGCTTCATCATGAAACTGCCCGACGGCTACAACACCTATGTAGGTGAACGCGGCTACACACTCTCGGGCGGAGAGCGGCAGCGCGTAGCCATTGCCCGCGCCCTGCTGCACGACCCACGCATCCTGATTCTGGATGAAGCCACCGCTTCCCTGGATACCGAAACCGAGAAGCAGATTCAGGATGCGCTGGCGAACCTCACCCGCGGACGCACCACGATTGCCATTGCACACCGCCTGTCCACCCTGCGCAACGCCACCCGGCTGATCGTTCTGGATCACGGCGTGGTGGCGGAGTGCGGTACACATCTGGAACTGATGCAGCAGAAAGGCATCTATTACGGGCTGGTAATGGCACAGCGCCAGATGACGCGCATGCCGAAAAATTAGCCGTGCGGGAATCTCCCCGTACGGCAACACCCTGCCTACAGACCGAAAAGAAGCAGGTCCGCGGAATTCCGCAGACCTGCTCTTCTTTTCTTTTACAGCGCATCCGGCATAGCCAGCGTCATCAGGGTAATGGCCAGAACCGATCGGAAAAATCCTTCCAGCGGCAGATACTCATCGGGCTGATGCGGGCCGCCGTGCCCCACAGGCAAATCGGGTTTCCGGTACTCCCCCGGCATCCAGGTTCCGACAGAAAACGCATTTACAAGATGCCGGCAATAGGTACCGCCTCCGCTGTAGACCGGCATCGCCGTGGCATCGCCCGACACTGCACGGTAGATTTCACACATCAGACGGGCCGCACCGCTGTCGGCGGGAATGTGAAATCCCGGACGGTTGTCGATTCTGACCGCTTCGAATCCGGCGCGGTCGAGGTGCTCCCGGACCGTCTGCAGCATCCGGTCGGGATCGGTACTGCTCCCATACCGGATATCCAGCGAAAAGAGCAGATTCCCTTCCGGACTCAGTTCAACCATTCCGTTTGTGGCAGTCAGCCGTCCGAACCGTTCATCCTGCGCCGCGATGCCGAGTCCCGTACCGTAATCGTCGCACAGCAGGCGCAGGAACGCTCCGAACAGTTCCCGGTCCTGTTCGGGCAGTGCAGAACACGCACACAGCGCTTCTGCCGCGCGCTTTGCGGCGTTGACCGATCCTTCCGGCGTGGAAGCATGCTGGCTGAGTCCGTCGGCGACCAGAAGCGTCCTGCCGTCTTTGTGCTCTGTGCGCACGCCCTCCCGTCCGACAGCAGCCGACTCAAACTGCTGTTCCAGTTCGGGACGGGCTGCTTCTGCTTCCACATGATCCAGGACCACATTGCACGCCAGCCCACCCGCAAAACGGCGCAACGAAAGCAGCGGCATACGGGAACGCGCAATCAGCTGACAAATGCCCTTTTCACCCAAGCATACCGGATAGGCATTGTCCGGTACAATCGAGACATCCGGCATGGGCATCTGTGCCACGAAGGCGTCAATGTCTTCCATGTCGGTCTCCTCGTTGCTTCCGATAAACGCAAGCACGCTTCCCTTCATGGGAAGCTGCAGATCCCGGATACACCGCATCACATAGAGCGCGGTGATCACGCCCGACTTGTCGTCTTCCGCGCCCCGCGCAACCAGACAGCCGTCGCACACCACCGGTTCAAACGGCTGTGTCAGCCTCCAGCCGTCAGACACCGGCACCACATCGGTATGCCCGAAAATGCCTACCACCGGTCCGGGACCGCCCCACCGTCCCACAGCGTACTTGCCGTCCGCGCTCACTTCTGCCTCAAAGCCGTATGAACGGAACAGACGCACTGCCTCATCAAGACACGCGCGGCATGCCCGGCCGAACGGCGCCCCCGGCTGTGCCTCAGCACGCACGGACGGAATCCGGCACAACCGGGTCAGGTCTGCGATCATCTCCTCGCGGTGTTCTTCCAGGTAGGCGGAAACCCGCCGGATCAGTTCTTCCTGCATCGGACACTCCTGTTCTCGGCCGGATCAGAAGGTAGCAAGCTCCTGCTCCGGCGGTGTTGTTTTCTCAATTTCGGTCACCGCAAGCACCGGTCCCTTGTCTCCGTAAAGAGGAGTGTATTCCAGTACAACGGTGCCGGTCACCAGCACCCAGTCACGGGTCCGGAACTGTTTTGCTTTTGCGGTTTTGGCACAGAAAGCGCGGTAAGAGATATCTTCCGCGCAGCAGGTCATCACATGACGCCCTACTGCCAGCGTGCCGGCCGGCATTTTTTCATCCCGCGCCACAATACCGCGAAAGTGCACCGTCTTGCCGATATACCGTTCGGTGTCTTCTGCGATATCCCGATAGAAAATCGCATAATCGGTATCCGCAATTTCAACCACGGGTGCCTGCAGATCATACGGAAGCGGGTCTTCTATGGTATCAGGTGTCAGGTTGCCCTCGGTATCCTCAAACAGGATTGCCGCATTGCGCGACGCGCCGCGCACCGCTTTGTGCAGTGCTTCCCGGTCGGTCGAGCTGTCCACCCGGTTGAACACCACGGTCTCGGCGCTCTGCAGCTTGTCATATACCAGCTGCCGCATATTCGCATTGTAAACCGCAAAGGTCTGCGCATCTGCAATCAGCACTTCCTGCACAACGAACCACTCTTCCGGCAGTGCGTTATAGAAGGAGTCCAGCATCCACATCCCATTATATTCCACCATGACGCGCTTGGCTTTGCTGCGTTTTGCCAGAGCGGCCAGCCGGTCGGGCGTCAGCCGCTCCGCTTCGTCAAAGCGGGCAAATGTCAGATTGCGCGCATCGTGCGGGTAGGCCGACAGATCATATTCTGTCTCCCCCTCTTCACACAGGATCACCAGGATGGGATCTCCGTCGTTGAACTGGGAATCGGTCAGCGTCTCGGAAATGAAACTGGTTTTTCCCGCTTCCAGAAAACCGGTAAACAAATAGACCGGGATCTGCATCACAGGGCCTCCCCGAGTCCGAAGAGCGCGGCAATGGCATCTTTTTTCAGATCGGAGCCGATCACGCACAGACGACCGGTGACCCCCGGTGTGCCCGTGCGGATATCAATATCTCCCGGCACATAGTCAAAATGAATCCAGGTGCCGTCTGCTCCGGCTACAATGCCCTTAGCACGCAGTACCATCCCGTATGCCACCGAATCCTCATCCAGTGCTTCCAGCGCCTGCCGGATCTGTTCAGCAGTAAACGAACGAGGTGTCTCAACGCCGAAGGAGGTAAAGACCTCATCCGCATGATGATGGTGGTGATCATGACCGCAACTGCAGGCCTCTCCGTGCTCATGATCTGCGTGGTCATGATCGTGATGACCGCAGCAACCATGCTCATGTTCTTCATGGTCGTGATCGTGATGACCGCAGCAACCATGCTCATGCTCTTCATGGTCGTGATCGTGATGGCCGCAACAACCATGCTCATGCTCTTCATGGTCGTGATCGTGATGGCCGCAACAACCATGCCCGTGCTCTTCATGGTCGTGATCATGATGGCCGCAACAACTATGCTCATGCTCTTTGTGGTCATGACCGGCCATAACATCCTGCTGCAGGCGTTCCATTTCGGCTTCCAGTGTGTCCGCACCTTCCATGGCGCGCAGAATGGATGCGCCGTCAAGCTGGGACCAGTCGGTCGTCAGCAACACCGCATGGGGATTGTGCTGACGGATCAGTGAGACCGTTTCTTCCAGCTTGGCAGGTGTGGTTTTCCCGGTGTGAGAGAGCACCACAGCGCCTGCATTTTCAATCTGATCTTCGTAAAACTCGCCGAAATTCTTCAGGTACATTTTACACTTGTTGACATCCGCGACGGTCACCACGCCATTGCATACCACATCCGGGCCGGTCACTCCCGCCACCGCACGCAGCACATCCGACAGTTTTCCGACGCCGGAAGGCTCGATCAGGATCCGGTCGGGCGTCAGTTCCGCGAGCACCCGCTTCATGGCACGGCCGAAATCTCCGACCAGCGAGCAGCAGATACATCCGGAATTCATTTCAGTGATTTCAATCCCCGCATCGGTAAGGAAACCGCCGTCCACACCGACTTCCCCGAATTCGTTTTCGATCAGCACCAGTTTTTCGCCCTGATAGGCTTCTTTGATCAGTTTTTTGATCAGAGTTGTTTTCCCGGCGCCCAGAAAGCCGGAAAACACATCGATTTTTGTCATATGCGCACTTCCTTACAAAATAATTTCAAATGATAGTATAACCCCGCCGTCCCGGTTTGTCAAGTAGGCAGAACGCCTTCCAGACATAGCAGAAAGCGCTTGGCCTCAAGGCCCGGACCGAAGCCCCCGATGCCCCCCTGCGCGACCACCCGATGACAGGGCAGAAACAGCGGCAGCGGATTACGGTGCAGGGCGCTGCCCGTTGCACGGGCGGCGCCCTGACTGCCGGCGCGGCGTGCAAGTTCCCCGTATGTGATCACGGTGCCGTACGGGATTTCAGCGAGCGCACCAAGTATACGCCGGGAAAATGTGCTTCCCGTGATGGACAGCGGCACTGAAAAGACACGCAGCCGTCCTTCAAAGTACGCGGACAGTTCTTCCTTTGCACAACGGGAAAGCGGAGTCTCGAGAAGTTCTTCTTCCCCACCCGTATCGCCGAAATGCAGAGCGGTCAATACTTCTCCCGTCTGATACAGAGTCAGCGGCCCGAGCGGAGAGTACCAGAGATCCCG
>CASFDI010000012.1 GCA_949293405.1 uncultured bacterium
CGGCGGCGCTCTCGAGGATATAGATCAAATTCAAAACAGGAGAAACACAATGTCTAAGAACAAGGTAGTTGTTCCCGAAGCACAGGCGGCTCTCGACAAATTCAAGATGGAGGCTGCCAGCGAAGTCGGCGTGAACCTGAAGCAGGGTTACAACGGCGATCTGACCTCCCGCCAGGCTGGTTCCGTGGGCGGACAGATGGTCAAGAAGATGATCGAGAAGTACGAAAACGACATCAAGACCAACGGCTGATTTTCCCCGGCAAAAAGCGGAGCGTCCCCATATGGGGATGCTCCGCTCATTTTTTATAAACAGGTTGGTACTGCCCCGGGTCGGAATATCCGATGCATCACCCTGTACCGTATACGCGGCTTCGGAACGCATTACGGTAATCAGGATGGGCTTTCGTTTCCGTGGCTTCCCTTTCGGGGCACTGCACACATCCTGATGTTATTTCCCCCAGGTAATCTTTCCGCCCAGGACCAGGATGAGGATCAGCACACACGAGACTGCAACCGCAGCGGCAATCAGGTAGGAAATCCAGGTGGAATTGCGTTTGCCTGCTGTGACTGCGGCATCCCCCGCTGCACCGGCGTTCTGGACGCCTGCCCCCGCGGGTGCGGACGCGCTTCTGTCGGACAGTTTCAGACCGAAACGGTGAAGGGCTTTCCCCAGCGGTTTATACAGCAGCATGACCAGCGCGGCATTGAGCGTGCCCTTGGTCAGATTGAACGGTAGAAAGAAGGTGGGCAGCATGGATGCCACAGTGGCGCGATCAACGCCCATATAGATGGGGGTAATCAGCAGATTGAATGCCATCATGGCTGCGGTCATGGCAAGAACACCGCTGACAAGTGCCAGCACCGCGCCGGCAAAGGTGCGCCGGAACTTATAGATCAGTGATGCGGTGATTGCAAATCCGCCGCTGGAAAGGATGTCCATCAGCAAGCCCCAATAACCGGTATCGCCGATGGTGACATTTTCAAGCAGTGCGGAAATCAGGGTAACCACCAGAGCGGAAACCGGACCGAAAGTCATCCCGCAGATGGCAATAAACAGGTCTTTGATATCAAAAGTCAAAAAAGAAACCGGAATATGAATGGTATAAGTACTGGCGAAAGCGAGTGCGGCAAACAACGCTACCGAAACCATATAGCGTACCGTATTTTGTCTTTTCTGGACTGTTTGCATAAAGCAATACCCTTTCTGCACGCCGTGCGTGCGCCGTGGGCACAAAAAAGCCCGCGGAAAAATTTCCACGGGGACGGGATCAGCATATGCGTGCAAAAAGACGGCATACAGATGCCGTGTTGCAGATATGATGCTCTCTTTTCACATCCGGACTACACCGTCGGTACGGGATTCACACCCGTTCGGCACTTTCGTGTTCGCAGACTCACCTTGCGGTATCACTGCCGGTATGGAATCGGAGGTTTCCCTCCTGACCAATCCCCAAAGAATGCATACATAAGGACCGGGGGGGACGCCGCGCGTCCCCCGGTCAGAAAAAGTGAAATCAGTCGATGATCTCGGCAACGACGCCGGAACCAACCGTTCTGCCACCCTCACGGATAGCGAAACGCAGACCCTTTTCAATAGCGATAGGAGTAATCAGCTCAACGGTCATGTTGACGTTGTCGCCGGGACGGCACATTTCAACATCGTCCGGCAGCTTGATCACACCGGTCACATCGGTGGTTCTGAAGTAGAACTGCGGTCTGTAACCCGAGAAGAAGGGCTTCTGACGGCCGCCTTCCTTTTCAGTCAGAACATAAACCTGTCCGACAAACTTGGTGTACGGATGAATGGAGCCCGGCTTGCAGAGAACCTGACCTCTTTCGATCTCGTTCTTCTGAATACCGCGCAGCAGGATACCGACATTGTCGCCTGCTTCTGCGTAATCCATCATCTTGTGGAACATTTCGATACCGGTGACAACCGTGGACTTCTTCTCATCGGAAAGACCGACGATCTCGATGGTGTCCGCCATCTTGACAGATCCTCTCTCAACACGACCGGTAGCAACTGTTCCGCGGCCGGAGATCGAGAACACATCCTCGACAGGCATCAGGAAAGGCAGATCGGACTTTCTGTCAGGAGTCGGGATATAGTCGTCAACCGCATTCATCAGCTCCCAGATGCAAGCATAGTCGGGAGAATCGGGATCGGTCGAAGTGCTCTCCAGAGCAACACGGGCAGAACCGCGGATGATCGGAATCTCATCGCCCGGGAAGTTGTACTCGGACAGCAGGTCGCGCACTTCCATCTCAACCAGGTCGAGCAGTTCAGCATCGTCAACGATATCGGTCTTATTCATAAAGACAACGATTGCGGGAACGCCGACCTGACGGGCAAGCAGCACATGCTCACGGGTCTGCTGCAGAGGACCGTCGGTACCTGCAACAACCAGAATGGCACCGTCCATCTGAGCGGCACCGGTGATCATGTTCTTCACATAGTCAGCGTGGCCGGGGCAGTCGACATGCGCATAGTGACGCTTGTCGGTCTCGTACTCAACATGACGGGTGTTGATTGTGATACCTCTTGCCTTCTCTTCGGGCGCGTTATCGATCTGGTCGTATGCCATAGCCTGAACAGCGCCGTTCTTAAGCGACAGAGTCTTGGTGATGGCAGCGGTCAGAGTGGTCTTACCGTGGTCGACATGACCGATGGTACCGATATTGACATGGGGTTTGGTTCTTTCGAATTTAGCCTTTGCCATTTTAAATTCCTCCTAAAATAATTATAAATGTTTGTTAGTGGTGAGGTGTTACGCCTTTGCGGTACGCATTTTGACGATTTCGTCCTGAATGGAACGCGGCACTTCAGCGAAGTGGCTGGGTTCCATCGAGTACACGCCGCGTCCCTGAGTTCTCGAACGCAGAGCGGTCGCATATCCGAACATCTCGGACAGCGGTACATTGGCGGTAATCTGCTGACCGCCCGACACGGGTTCCATCGATTCGATGGCGCCGCGCCGCGAGTTCAGGTCACCGATGACATCGCCCATATAATCGTCCGGGATAATGACCACAACCTTCATCACAGGCTCGGTCAGAACCGGATTGGCCTTCCGCATGGCCTCCTTGAATGCCATCGAACCGGCAATCTTGAACGCCATTTCGGAAGAGTCGACTTCATGGTACGAACCGTCGTACAGGGTCACCTTCACATCTACTACATTGTATCCCGCCAGAACACCCGACTGCATCGCCCCCTGGATACCGGCGTCGACAGCAGGAATATATTCCTTCGGGATCACGCCGCCCGTAATAGCGTTGACAAATTCGTAGCCTTTCCCGGCTTCGTTAGGCTCCAGACGGATCTTGACATGTCCGTACTGGCCTTTACCACCCGACTGACGGGCATATTTGGTTTCCTGCTCCACCGCCTTCTTGATGGTTTCCTTGTATGCAACCTGCGGGTTGCCGACATTGGCTTCCACCTTAAATTCACGGAGCAGACGGTCCACGATGATCTCCAGATGCAACTCGCCCATACCGGCAATGATAGTCTGACCGGTCTCCTCATCTGTGTAGGTGCGGAATGTGGGGTCTTCCTCTGCCAGTTTGGCAAGCGCGATACCCATCTTCTCCTGCCCCGCTTTGGTCTTCGGTTCGATGGCGACGCGGATAACCGGATCCGGGAACTCCATCGACTCCAGAATGATCGGCGCCTTTTCGTCGCAGAAGGTATCGCCTGTTGTAGTATTGCGCACACCGATTGCAGCGGCAATATCGCCGGAGTAAACGACATCAATATCCTTTCTGTCGTTGGCATGCATCTGAAGCAGACGGCCCAGCCGCTCATCCTTATCCTTGGTGGAGTTGTAAACCGCGCTTCCCTTCTCCAGCGTACCGGAGTACACACGGAAGAAGCACAGTTTCCCAACGAACGGGTCGGTCGCAATCTTGAATGCCAGTGCCGAGAACGGCTCCTCATCGCTCGCATGACGGCAGTCTTCCTCGCCCGTCTTGGGGTTGATACCCTTGATAGCGGGAATGTCTATCGGCGCAGGCATATAGTCGATCACCGCGTCCAGAAGTTTCTGAACGCCCTTGTTACGGTAAGATGTTCCGCAAATAACCGGCACGATCTGATTGGCAATGGTAGCTGCACGCAGCGCCTTCTTCAGTTCCGCAACAGAGATTTCTTCTCCGTTGCAGTACTTTTCAAACAGCGCCTCGTCCGTCTCTGCAATGGATTCCACCATGTTGGCGTGATACTCTTCCGCCATCTCGCGCATGTCTTCCGGAATCGGTTCCACGCGCACATCCTTACCCAGGTCATCATAATAAATATCGGCTTCCATGGTCATCAGATCGACCATACCGCGGAAATCCGACTCCTTGCCGATCGGCAGCTGAATCGGCACCGCATTGGCATGCAGACGCTCTTTCATCATGTCGACCACGCGGAAGAAGTTTGCTCCCGTGATGTCCATCTTGTTGACATAGGCCATGCGCGGCACGCCATATTTGTCCGCCTGGCGCCAGACCGTCTCGGACTGCGGTTCCACACCGCCCTTGGCGCAGAATACGGTCACCGAACCGTCCAGCACACGCAGAGAACGCTCCACCTCAACCGTGAAGTCCACATGCCCGGGCGTGTCGATGATGTTGATCCGGTAAGTGTTTTCCTTCGCTTTTGCGGGATCGTTGTGGAACTCGGAAGGAGCCCAGAAGCAGGTCGTGGCAGCCGATGTGATCGTAATACCTCTCTCCTGTTCCTGTACCATCCAGTCCATGGTTGCCGCACCGTCGTGCGTCTCACCGATGCGGTGCGTCTTTCCGGTATAAAACAAGATGCGTTCGGTAGTGGTGGTCTTACCGGCATCGATATGAGCCATGATGCCGATATTCCGGGTGTGCTCAAGTGAATATTCTCTTGGCATATACTTCTCCTTCTTGTTTTATCCCTCAGAATCTGTAGTGCGCAAACGCCTTGTTTGCTTCTGCCATACGGTGGGTGTCTTCCTTCTTCTTGAAGGCACCGCCCATGCCGGCTTTGGCTTCCATGATCTCGTTTGCAAGTCTTTCGGCCATGGTCTTCTCACCGCGGCTTCTTGCATATGCGGTGATCCAACGCAGACCGAGGGTCTGACGGCGCTCCGCCCGAACCTCCATCGGAACCTGATAGTTCGAACCGCCGACACGGCGGGCTTTGACTTCCAGGACGGGCATCACATTCTCAAGCGCTGCGGTAAACACCTCCAGCGCGCTGACACCCTGCTTCGCTTCGATGATCGCGAAAGCATCATATACGATCTTCTGTGCAACACCCTTCTTGCCGTCATACATGATATTGTTGATCAGTTTGGTGACAAGTTTGGAATTGTACATAGGATCCGGCAATACATCTCTTTTGGAAACTTGACCTCTTCTCGGCACTGTACTTCCCTCCTTCACTAAAATGTGTTCTCACAGGTACTCGAAAAAACAATTTCCGTTAGTGCGCGTCATCCCCTGGGTATATAAATAAACATTATATGATCAGTTGCTCTGACGGCACGGTCGAATCTCTCGCGAGATTACTTCTTGGGTCTCTTCGCTCCGTATTTGGAACGGCCCTGCTTACGGTTTGCGACGCCCTGAGCGTCCAGTGTACCGCGGATAATGTGGTAACGGCAACCCGGAAGGTCCCGTACACGTCCGCCGCGGATCAGCACCACCGAGTGCTCCTGCAGGTTGTGTCCGATGCCCGGAATATAGGTGGTGGCCTCCATTCCGTTGGTCAGACGGACTCTCGCGATCTTACGAAGCGCGGAGTTCGGCTTCTTCGGGCTGGTGGTTGTCACCTTGGTGCAGACGCCTCTCTTCTGCGGCGCGCTCTGGTCTACGGTTACATTCTTGAGCGTGTTTACACCCTTCTGAAGCACAGGTGCCTTGGACTTGTAAACAGACTTGGAACGGCCGTTTTTCACCAGTTGGTTAAACGTAGGCATGTCTCTCCTCCTTTTCTGATCATTAATGTTTATATATACCGGGCGGCAGACATTGGCCTGTCCGTCCGCATATACCGTGCGGGTATCACGAATAAGCCAAAAACAGCAACGATTTTGGCTTATTGCGCATGATACATATCATTTTACCATTGAATGGACGGTTTTGTCAAGTGTATTTTTTTACTTTTGCGAATATTCGGTCATTCCACACCCACGGAAACCGTTTCATCCTCCGGCACATCACCTTCCGGCTCTTCTTCATCCTCAATGTCCGGTACTTCCGGATTGATCTCGATATCCACATCGCGGTAGCAGTCAAGACCGGTGCCGGCGGGAATCAGTTTACCGATGATAACATTTTCCTTCAGGCCGAGCAGGTGGTCCACTTTGCCGCGGATTGCCGCCTCGGTCAGCACCTTGGTGGTCTCCTGGAACGATGCCGCAGACAGGAACGACTCGGTCATCAGGGACGCCTTGGTGATTCCGAGCAGGACCGGCGCTCCCACCGGCTGCCGCAGCCCCACTTCCCCTGCCGCAATCCGTGCGTCAATCGCTTCGCTCTCGTTGCGGAATTCAAGCACATCCACCGTGGAGCCTTCCAGCAGGTCGGTGTCTCCGGCGCTTTCCACGCGTACCTTACGGGTCATCTGTCTGGCAATGACTTCGACATGCTTGTCATTGACTTCCACATCCTCACCGCGGTATACCTTCTGCACTTCGCGGATGATATAGTCGTATACAGCATCGATACCCGACAGCCGCAACACATCGGCCGGGCTGAGATATCCTTCGGTCAGCGCCTGACCGCGCACCACATAATCGCCGTCGTTGACCGCAATGGTCATTCCGAACGGGATCTCATACACTGCGCTCTGTTCGCTTCCGTCATCCGCATGCACGGTAATCTTGGAAATCTTCTTTTCCGCCTGGATGTGTGCGGTTCCGGTCAGTTCGGTCACAATTGCAGGCTTCTTCGGTTTGCGCGCTTCGAACAGTTCCTCAATACGCGGCAGACCCTGGGTAATATCCGATCCTGCGACGCCTCCCGTATGGAAGGTACGCATGGTCAGCTGAGTACCCGGTTCGCCGATCGACTGGGCCGCAATCACGCCCACCGCTTCCCCGACGCTGACCAGTTTCCCGGATGCAAGGTCGGCCCCGTAGCAACGGGTGCAGACACCGCGCTTCGCACGGCAACGCAGGATCGTGCGGATCTCGACCTCGGTGATGCCCGCGTCCACAATCGCCTTTGCCTGTTCTTCATTCATCATCACGCCCGCAGCAACCAGCAGCTCGCCCGTCTCGGGATGCACCACATCGTTGACCGTGAACCGGCCGATCAGACGGTCTTCCAGTTTTTCCACCACATTGTTGCCGCTGCGGATAGCACTGACAACAATTCCTTCGGTAGCCCCACAGTCCTCCTCGCGGATAATTACATCCTGTGAAACATCCACCAGCCGTCGGGTCAGGTAACCCGAGTCGGCAGTACGCAGCGCGGTATCCGACAGGGATTTACGCGATCCTTTCGCTCCCATGAAGTATTCCAGCATGGTCAACCCTTCACGGAAGTTCGACTTGATCGGGATCTCCATGGTCTTACCGTTGGTCGCAAACATCAGTCCGCGCATGCCCGCCAGCTGACGGGTCTGCTTCATGGATCCGCGCGCGCCCGAAGTACAGATCATGTTGATGGCATTGTATTTATCCAGTCCCGAAATCAATTTTTCAGTCACTGCGTTGGTGGTATCGTCCCAGACCTTGATGGTGCGCTGATACCGCTCTTCATCCGACAGTTCACCGTAGAGGAACAGCTCGTTGATCTGCTCCACTTTCTGCTCGGCAGCACGCAGCAGATCCTTCTTCTCCGGCGGGATAGTCATATCGTAAACCGAAATGGAAATCGAGGATTTGGTGGAATATTTATATCCCATGGACTTGATATTGTCAAGAACCCCTGCCGCAACCGGGAAACCGTGGTACTTGATGGTGCGGTCCACGATGTCCTTCAACTTCCCGGATGTGGTGGTGAAGCTGATCTCCAGATCAAAGGCATGCTCGGGATCGCTCCGGTCCACATATCCCAGATCCTGCGGGATATTCTGGTTGAAAATCAGGCGGCCCAGGGTGGTCTCAATGAGTTTCGACTGTACTACTCCGTCAATTTCACGCTTGACCTTGACCTTGATGGCGGCATGCAGACCGATCTGTCCGTTCTGATATGCCATCATTGCTTCATTGAAATCGCGGAAATATCTGCCTTCGCCCATCTCACCCGGCACATCAATGGTCAGGTAATAGGACCCCAGCACCATATCCTGAGACGGAACCGCAACCGCGTGTCCGTTCAGCGGCTTGAGCAGGTTGTTCGCGGAAAGCATCAGGAAGCGTGCTTCTGCCTGCGCCTCGGCAGACAGCGGCAGGTGTACCGGCATCTGGTCACCGTCAAAGTCGGCGTTGAATGCCGAGCAGACCAGCGGATGCAGCTTGATCGCGCGCCCTTCCACCAGCACCGGCTCAAACGCCTGAATGGACAGGCGGTGCAGCGTAGGTGCACGGTTGAGCAGCACCGGGTGTTCCTTGATGACGAATTCCAGCGCGTCCCAGACCTCGGGCAGCACTTTGTCCACTTTCTTCTTGGCGTCCTTGATGCTGATCGCCTTGCCGGTTTCAATCAGCCGCTTCATCACGAACGGACGGAACAGTTCCAGCGCCATTTCCTTGGGCAGACCGCACTGATAAATTTTCAGTTCCGGACCGACCACGATAACCGAACGGCCGGAATAGTCCACACGCTTACCCAAAAGGTTCTGACGGAAGCGTCCCTGCTTGCCGCGCAGCATTTCGGAGAGCGACTTGAGGGCACGGTTGGATGCCCCGGTCACCGGTTTTCCGCGTTTTCCGTTATCGATCAGTGCGTCCACAAATTCCTGCAGCATGCGCTTTTCGTTGCGGATGATGATCTCGGGAGCCTGCATCTCCAGCATCTTCTTGAGCCGGTTGTTCCGGTTGATGACGCGGCGGTACAGTTCGTTCAGGTCCGAGGTGGCGAACCGTCCCCCGTCCAGCTGAACCATCGGGCGGATGTCCGGCGGAATCACCGGGATGGTCTCCAGGATCATCCACTCGGGGCGGTTGTGCGATTTGCGGAATGCTTCCACCACTTCCAAACGCTTGATCAGGCGGATCTTTTTCTGACCGCTGGCAATCAGCAGCTCTTCCTTGAGCTGCTTGGAGAGTTCTTCCACATCGATTTCCTGAAGCAGTTCCTTGACTGCTTCCGCTCCCATACCGGCACGGAAGTCGTTTCCGTATTTCTCATATGCGTGCTGATACTCGACATCGGTGAGCAACTGTTTTTTCTCAAGCGGCGTGTTGCCCTGATCAATCACGATGTACCGGGCAAAATACAGCACCTTTTCCAGAGCACGCGGAGAAATATCCAGCAGCAGACCCATGCGCGAGGGCACCGCCTTGAAATACCAGATGTGCGAAACCGGCGCCGCCAGTTCAATGTGCCCCATCCGCTCACGGCGCACCTTCTTGGTGGTGACTTCCACGCCGCACTTTTCACAGATCTTGCCGTTTGCGCGCACGCGTTTGTACTTTCCGCAGGCGCATTCCCAGTCCTTCGTAGGCCCGAAAATGCGCTCACAGAACAGACCGTCCCGTTCCGGCTTCAGAGAGCGGTAATTGATGGTTTCCGCCTTGGTGACCTCTCCGTGAGACCAGGAGCGGATCATCTCGGGCGATGCGAGACCGATCTGAATGGAATCAAATACATTTCTTTCCATATATTATTGCAATGCAACGGTTCCTGCGGGAACCGTCTCCCCTCTCTCAGTATATTTTAGCCCCATCAGATATCGAAGGAATCGTCGGCGTCGTCTCCGCTGTCTTCATCATCGTAGACCTCGTCGGACTCCTCCCCGTTCTCGTCATATTCGTCATCATAATACCCGTCTTCGCTGAAGCCCTCATCCGCCAGTTCGTCGTCGCTCATATCCATGACCAGACTTTCTTCCATCGGCTCGTTCATCACACGCACGGGCGTATCGTCTTCCACTACCTGGGAGAGCTCAATTTCCTTACCCTTCTTGTCCAGCACCCGCACATCCAGCGCCAGCGACTGCAACTCCTTGACCAGCACCTTGAAGGATTCGGGAATGCCGGGGGTAGGAATGTTCTGCCCTTTGACAATCGCTTCGTAGGTCTTGGTCCTGCCGTTGACATCGTCACTCTTGACCGTCAGGATTTCCTGCAGGGTATAGGCGGCACCGTACGCTTCCAGCGCCCAGACCTCCATCTCGCCGAACCGCTGTCCGCCGAACTGCGCTTTACCGCCCAGAGGCTGCTGGGTCACCAGCGAGTACGGACCGTTGGAACGCGCATGGATCTTATCATCCACCAGGTGATGCAGTTTCAGGTAATACATGATACCGACCGTTACCGGGTTGTCAAACGGCTCCCCGGTGCGTCCGTCATACAAGGTCTGCTTGCCGTCGATAACACGCACCCGCTCGGTCTTCATCAGTTCCGTCAGTTTCTCACGGTCGTCCGCAATCTCCTGCGGCACGCGCTGCAGGTCGGGCTTGCCGTTTTCATCGGTCACCTCGATAAAGACCGCTTTTCCCTTGACGCTCTCGCCCGGACGGATCTCACGGCTGTAGTTTGCAAGGCGCAGGCACTCGATAATATCCGACTCGCTTGCACCGTCAAATACAGGGGTCATCACTTTGTATCCCAAGCGCTTTGCCGCAATGCCCAGATGAACTTCCAGCACCTGTCCGATGTTCATACGGGAAGGCACGCCCAGCGGGTTCAGCACAATGTCAAGCGGAGTACCGTCGGCAAGGAACGGCATGTCTTCCGGCGGAAGGATGCGCGACACGACACCCTTGTTTCCGTGACGGCCCGCCATCTTGTCACCCACCGAAATCTTACGCTTCTGGGCAATATACACGCGCACCACTTTGTTGACGCCGGGCGCCAGATCATCCGAGTTGGAGGAATCAAACACTTTGACATCCACAACCACCCCGGATTCTCCGTGCGGCAGCCGCAGGGAGGAATCGCGGACTTCGCGCGCCTTGTCTCCGAAGATGGCACGCAGCAGACGCTCCTCAGGGGTCAGGTCGGTATCCCCTTTCGGAGACACCTTACCGACCAGGATATCGCCCGCGCGCACTTCGGTGCCCACGCGTACGATACCGTCGGCATCCAGATCCTTCAGTGCATCGTCGCCCACATTGGGGATTTCACGGGTGATTTCCTGGGCGCCCAGTTTGGTATCGCGCGCTTCCATGGAATATTCTTCAATATGAATGGAGGTATACACATCATCGCGCACCAGCCGCTCATTGAGCAGGACCGCGTCCTCATAGTTGTACCCTTCCCAGGTCATGAAGCCGATCAGGGCGTTCTTCCCGAGCGCAATTTCTCCGTTGGAGGTTGCAGGGCCGTCGGCAATCACCTGCCCCGCCTCCACACGGTCGCCCACCGAAACAATGGGACGCTGGTTGACACTGGTTCCCTGGTTGGAACGCATGAACTTAATCAGATGATAGGTGTCCTTGCGTCCGCTGTCGGTGTGCACCGTTATTTCGTCGGCGCTCACCCGCTCCACGATACCGCCTTCGCCTGCAGTCACCACCACTCCCGAGTCCAGCGCCGCCTTGTATTCCATACCGGTTGCCACGATTGGCGCATCGGTCACCATCAGCGGTACTGCCTGCTTCTGCATGTTGGAGCCCATCAGAGCACGGGTGTTGTCGTCATTCTCCAGGAACGGAATCATTGCTGTCGCGACCGAAACCACCATCTTGGGCGATGCGTCCATATAGTCAATGCGCTCGCGCTCCACCTCGATGATCTCGGCCTTATCGCGTGCAATCACACGCCGGTTGATAAAATAACCCTCATCATCCAGCGGCTCGTTTGCCTGTGCGATGATATACTGGTCCTCAACATCGGCGGTCATATATTCCACCTCATCGGTGACCCGGCCGGTTGCTTTATCCACCTTGCGGTACGGAGCTTCGAGGAAACCGTAATCACTCACGCGCGCATAAGTGGCAAGGTAGGAGATCAGACCGATGTTCGGTCCTTCAGGAGTCTCGATAGGGCACATTCTGCCATAATGGGTATAGTGCACGTCACGCACTTCAAAGGAAGCACGGTCGCGCGAAAGACCGCCGGGACCGAGAGCCGACAGACGCCGCTTGTGCGTCAGTTCTGCAAGCGGATTGTTCTGGTCCATAAACTGGGACAGCGGAGAGGAACCGAAAAATTCCCGGATGGCAGTCTGCACGGGACGGGTGTTGATCAGGGACTGCGGGGTGATATCCTCGCCGTCGTTGACCGACATGCGCTCCTTGATGTTCTTGTCCATACGGGCCATGCCGATGCGGAACTGGTTCTGCAGCAGTTCCCCTACACAGCGCAGACGGCGGTTGCCCAGATGGTCAATATCGTCTACCTGGCCCACCCCGTGAGACAGAGCAAGCAGGTAGTTGATGGATGCAAAAATATCGTCCTTGGTAATGTGCTTGGGGCAAAGCTCGTCAATCCGCTCCTTCACCGCCGCGCACAAAAGATCGCGGTTCGTGCCGCATTCGTCCATGATCTCACACAGAACGGAATAGCGGACCTTCTCCTTGATGCCACAGTCGGTCAGATCATAGCCGAGTACAGCCGCCGGGAACACGGTGCCGTTGGAGAACACCTTGACCCGTGCACCTGTTTCGGTCAGCACGGTCACTTCGTTGACTGCATTGTCTTCGATCTTCTGTGCCAACTCACGCGTCACCCGCACGCCTGCATCAGCAAGCATCTCACCGGTAATCACGCTGAAAACCGGATCGGCAAGCGTGAACCCGGTAATACGGCCGGGCAATGCGAGTTTCTTGTCAAATTTGTACCGTCCCACCGGTGCGAGATCGTACCGTTTGGGGTCAAAAAAGGTATTGTTGACCAGCATCTGGGCAGGCTCCACAGCAGGGGGCTCACCCGGACGCAGTTTCTTGTAAATTTCCTTGAGGGCTTCTTCCCCGTTGGTCGTGTTGTTATCCAGAGCCTGACGCGCACATTCGTCCTTGGTAAAGGTAGCGGTCAGCATCTCCTCTTCCCCGAACATGCGGAGAATATCTTCGTCGCTCTCCTCACCCAGCGCGCGGATCAGCACCGTAACCGGCAGTTTGCGGTTCTTGTCAATCTTGACATAAAACACATCCAGCGCATCGGTCTCATACTCCAGCCACGCACCTCTGTAGGGGATGACAGTTGCGGAATAACTCTGCTTGCCCGTCTTGGAATCAATGGCGCTCGCATAGTACATACCGGGCGAACGCACCAACTGGGAAACAATGACACGCTCAGCGCCGTTGATGACAAAAGTACCGTTTTCGGTCATCAGCGGCAGGTTGCCCATATACACATCCGACTGCTTGACCTCACCGGTCTGCCGGTTGGTCAGACGGACGCTGACCTGGAGCGGAACATCATAGGTGGCGTCCCGGTCTTTACACTCCTTGATGGTGTACTTGAGTTTGTCGTAAACCAGCCGGTAATCCACAAACTCCACCGTGTATTTACCGACATAATCCTCGACCGGAGACACATCGCGCAACGCCTGCCGCAGGCCCTCGCTGAGGAACCAGTCATAGGACTTCCGCTGCACCTCAATCAGGTTTGGCATCTGCACGGTTTCCCGGATTTTGGAAAAACTCATGCGTTCTACTTTGCCAAGTCGCTGGGGCTTCAACTCCATAAATTGAACCACTCCAATTCTTCAAATTTTACCATCCACAATGCCGACCTTCCCCGGCCGGGTTGTCTTACCATAATTATATAAGCCTGCAAAATTTACATCTGTTCATGTAAAAGTTACAAACATTTTACATATGGTAAAACTCCCTTTCACCAAAGGGCAAGCAATTATAATGCAATTGTATATTATAGCAAAGCTTCCCTGCTCTGTCAAGTACTTTTTCTGTTTTCGGGGCAAAAAAACTTTTCCGGGGGTTGCAGATCCCTCTGCCGGTGTCTCCGGGACACAAAAATGCCGCCGGTACGCCCGAAGTGCGTGCCGGCGGCGTTCACAAAATATTTACATTTCGGTGCTTGTCTGTTTTGCATACTGTTTCGGGCTTATGCCGACATGTTTGCGGAACAGTTTGGAGTATCCGGTGTAATCATCGTACCCCACCATGGCTGCTGCAAGGGCAACCGGATAACCGCTCTGCAATAGTTCCTTGGATTTTTCCAGCCGGATATGCAGCAGATATTGCTGCATGCTGACCCCGTACCGTGCGCGGAAAAGGCGGGAGAGATACCGGCGATCCAGCCCTACTGCCGCGGCGGTCTGTTCCACCGTTATGGGATTCATATAGAGGGAACGCAGAAAACTGGCGGCGCGGCGCGCGTGGTCGGGCTCCCTCTCCCGGGGAGAAAACACCTCGGCATAAAGGCGGTGAAGAATGGCGGCGACATAAGCGACATTGCCCCGGTCGTTCATGAGCTGCATCATCTCCTCGAAAGGGGTACCGTCCACATCCAGCACAGGACTTTCCAGTTCGCCGAAGCGTGCTCCGAGCCGCCCGCCGAAGCCGATCCAGCAATAATGCCACGGATTCCGCTGATCCGCCTGATAGAAGGTTTCTTCCTTCGGCAGAATGATGAAAATCTGGCCGGCATGCACCGGATAGGTGATCCCGCCGCGCCGGAAAATGCCGCACCCCGCACGCACATAATGAATCAGGTAATAGTCACGGACAAACGGTCCGAAAGCGTGTCCGCTCTCACAATCATGGTACCCGCAGAAGAGCGGATTGAGATCCAGATAATGCTGGTCTGCGAAAGGAATATTCAACTGACGCATGTCCCTCACCTCCGACAATAGTTACATTATACCATATTTTCAGCACCTGTGGCAATAGCGGCAGTGCAATTTGTGTGGTATAATGAATCCGGTAAACAAATACAGAACCGAAAGGAAGCCAATATGAAAAAGATCACCTTTATGGGCGCCGGCAGCACAGTCTTCGCGAAGAATGTGCTGGGCGACTCGATGATGTGCGACGCGCTGTGCGACTCTGAGATTGCCCTGTACGATATCGACGCCGACCGTCTGGAAGAATCGAACGCGCTGATCAGCGCCCTGAACAAAACGGTCAATCAGGGCCGTGCCACCATCAGAACCTATCTCGGGATTCCCAACCGCAAGGAGGCGCTGCGGGGTGCGGATTTCGTTGTGGATGCCATTCAGGTCGGCGGATACGAGCCGTGCACGGTGATCGACTTTGAAATCCCGAAAAAATACGGTCTGCGTCAGACCATCGGAGACACGCTGGGAATCGGAGGCATTTTCCGTGCCCTGCGCACCATGGTAGTGCTCAAAAGTTTCGCCCGGGATATGGAGGAAGTCTGCCCTGACGCATGGTTCCTCAATTACACCAACCCGATGGCCATGCTTTCAGGATATATGCAGCGCTACACGGGTGTCAAGACGGTGGGACTCTGCCATTCCGTGCAGGTATGTTCTGACGGGCTGCTGCGCGCGCTGGGCATGGAAGACCGTCTGGAAGGACGCGTGGAACGCATCGCCGGAATCAACCACATGGCATGGCTGCTGGATATCCACGACCGGGACGGCAACGATCTCTACCCTGAAATCAAGCGCCGCGCAGCAGAGAAAAATGCATCCGGTAAGCACAATGACATGGTGCGCTTCGACTATATTGACAAACTGGGCTACTACTGCACCGAATCCAGCGAACATAATGCAGAATACAACCCCTTCTACATCAAACCGAACCGTCCCGAACTGATCGAACAGTTCAATATCCCCCTGGACGAATATCCGCGCCGTTGCGTCAATCAGATCGCAGGCTGGCAGAAGCAGAAGGAAGAGTTGCTCAGCGGCGGTAAAGTGACGCACACGCGTTCGCGCGAGTATGCCTCCCATATTATGGAAGCAATTGTAACCGGAAACCCCTATCAGATCGGCGGCAATGTTCTCAACCGCGGCTGTATCGAAAACCTGCCGTACGAGGCATGTGTGGAAGTCCCCTGCCTTGTCAACAACCGGGGCATTCATCCCACCCATGTCGGCAGACTTCCGGTTCAGCTGGCTGCTATGAACATGAGTAACATCAATGTTCAGTTGCTGACCATTGAAGCGTTTGTCACCGGGAAGATGGAGCATGTTTATCAGGCGGCAATGATGGATCCGCACACCGGAGCGCAGTTGTCCACCGACGAGATTGTACATATGTGCGACGAGCTGCGTGACGCACACGCGGCAGCGGGATACCCTATTTTCTTTGAAGAAGGGCACTGAGCGGCAGGTGATACCTGGTGGAACCGGTTGAAAAGAAAGCGGAACAGCGCCTGTACCGCAGAGTAACCAGAGAACTTTCCAGACTGGCCAATCAGATGCGTCGTCACGAGACAACCGTTCCGGTTGCACGCGACCTGACTCATACCCAGAGCAGAATTCTGCTGTTCATCCTGCGTGCACAGGCAAAAGGAGCCGTTTATCAGAAACAGATCGAGCGGGAATTTTCCATGCGTGCCTCCACAGCAAGTGTCCTGATCGCACAGCTGGAACGGAAAGGTTATCTGCGTCGTGAGACCGGCGGTACCGATGCACGGTACAAACAGTTGGTCCCGACGGAAGCCGCTCATTCCTGCCGCAGTGCACTTGCGGGCGCCATGCGCGAATGGAATCATCTGCTGACGGAGGGAATCACGCCGGAGGAGATGGAACAGTTTCTCAATACCATTGCAAAAATGCGGACCAACCTGTCGAGAACCGAGAAGTAACATTCTGCAGTTTCCGTCATAAAGTGCCTTTTGAAAAGCAAAAATATAAATAAAACATTACGCCTGTGTGCAACAGCCGTCCGGTTGTTCTGCGCAGGCGTTGTGTGTTGTATACAAACCGGAGCGACACCCGGAGCGGGTTCCGCCTTCATAGCCTGTATCACCCGAAAATA
This sequence comes from uncultured bacterium, assembly GCA_949293405.1. Taxonomy (GTDB): domain Bacteria; phylum Bacillota; class Clostridia; order Oscillospirales; family CAG-272; genus UBA1740. The sequence continues at coordinate 16,940 of CASFDI010000012.1, forward strand.
CGCAAATAACTGTTTTCATTTTCAGTTATTGTACATGAAATAACTGCAAAGCGGAGCGCACTTGCGTGCAGATGCAACAGTAAAAGCAGTGTGCATTTCAGCGTCCGAAGTCCGGACGACCTTTTTT
>CASFDI010000013.1 GCA_949293405.1 uncultured bacterium
GTTAAAATACCGTCCGCGTAACAACATCGACCTGTGCACGGAATTGCCGTGATTGACGGCTTCACACTTGAACCGCAAAAGATGGTTTAAGCGGATTCAATTCAATGGGATGGTTTGGAGATTGATCATACATCCTTTCAGGCGGTCCTGGAATTCCGAACTTATAACTAATTATGAAAAGAAACTTTTTCGTGGAAAAGACACGGCTTCGTCCTCGTAAGTATATTTGGGGTTAAGTTCCCCACCCATCCGGAGTGGTTGCCGGTTCCCGCATGGTGCAGCATCTGTACCCTGTTCCTTCTGTCCGGCATTAGCGAAAATAAACAAAGTGTAAAAATTGAAAAAACCCTATGCAAACGCGCATTTTCATGATATAATAGATAGCGGTAAAATTGTAAGTGTTCAGATTGATTCCCCGGCGCGGCTTCCCTGCCCGAATCATGAAACAAACGGAGGATTGAAACCATGTCTATGAAAATGCGCGTCCTGACCGCAACCAAAAAAGGAAAGCTGATCGCTCTCGCCAATGTAGTAGCGAAAAAAGCCGACTCCTACAAGGCGGTCGATGTTATTCCGCCTGCTTATTCCTGCGAGCGTGAGCGTCTGGTGGTAATCGTTGTTACCGCGAAGGCGGTTATGGAGAGTTCCTTCAACATTTTTGTTGCAGACCTGAGCCGTGACCGCACACAGAATGTTGCCTTCATTGTGGACGGCACACCCGAAAACGCCGCAAAGATTCTGGAGTCCGCCAAGAATGCAGGCACGCATGTCCATGAAAATGTCCTGTATCTCAACGGAGGTCTTCCCTTCAAATTTCTGAAGAAATATACCGACGAAGAGAAGGCAAAAGTCGAAGCCTGGACCGAAGAGGTGCTTGCTTCCCTGGCCTGAGTCCGATTTCCCCGGATGTTCTCCGTCCCGTACATATCGACTGCGGCAGCATGTGCTGCCGCAGCGTTTTTTATATCGGTTTTTCGCCGTCGAACAGAATCACACCGAAACCGTAACCGCACTTACCACCTTCGGCAAGATGCTTTTTCATGTTCTTCTGCAGTGTGGTACCGTCCGGCAAAGAGGTCGGATCACCGTCCCATAACCGATTGAATACGCGCCAGGCGTCCGAAAAATGCCCTTCTTCTTCCGTATCGGAATGAACAATTTCAAACATGCGGAAGAACTGCATCAGCCTGGATCCTTCCGGATAGACATCCATGTATGCAGGATACAGCAGCCAGGAGGAGCAGACCATGACCGCGGTACCGGTACAGCCAAAAAAACTGTAGGCTTGCTGTAGCGAAGAAATAACCTCCTGCCGACGCAGTGGGCCGCTCGACGGGATATGCATGTTGATGACCGTGCTTCCTTCCCGGAGTCTGACCCCGTGCAATACACAGTCACACTCATCATAAGAGATCTGCTCAAACTGTAGCCGTCCGAGCGTAAAGCGTTTCAGCAGGAAGAAGCCGGGATACCAGCCTCCCACGAAAGTCCCCCACACACCGTAAACATTTCTGCATTCCATCAGCTTCCAACAAAGATCTGCTGCAGTATCCCAGTACACGCCTTCGCTGTAGCCTGCCTTGGTGTACGCCTGCCGCATGCGCCGGAAGCAGCACAGAATCAGCAATGCATCGGCGGTGTACGGATGAATTCCGAAGCGCGGCGCTGCCGCCTCCACCTCTTGCAAGCGGTCCTGGAAATGCTCTTTCTCTGTATAGAAGCGCTCGGTCTGTTCCGCAAGGAATGTACCGAATTCCTCGCCGGCTGTCTTCATAGCTTCTCGTAAGGCCAATGCAGCCTCCGCGGGCAGCGGTGTATGTCGTGCATATAAATCGATATACTGTAGCATTGTCTCGCCTCCTGTTGTTCTGCAGCAACAGGATATCATACTCTGAGCCGTTTGTCAAGCGCAGACGCCACAAAAAGCCCCCGATCAACGGATCGGGGGCCGGTGTATACGGATATAGCGGATCAACCGATGAATTCCGCGTAGATTGCCTGCAGTGCGGCGATGTAATCCTTGTCTTCCACACCAATGATGATATTGAGTTCACTGGACCCCTGATCGATCATCTTGATGTTGATGGAGGCATCGGCCAGTGCGCTGAAAATACGGGCCGCAGTTCCTTTTGCCTTAACCATGCCGCGTCCCACCACCGCGATGAGCGCAAGGTTATCTTCAATTTCAATGGAATCCGGGACAGTCAGCCGGCAGATTTCGGAAAGGATGAAATCACGCTTTCCTTCCAGTTCCTTCGTATTGATGATCACAGACATGGTATCAATACCGCTGGGCAGATGCTCAAAGCAGATTTCCGATTTTTCAAGCGCTTCCAGAACCCGTTTACCGAATCCGATCTCGGAGTTCATCATATCCTTCTCCACCGCAATGGACGAAAAACCGACCTTGCCTGCGATTCCCGTAATGATGTTGTCCGAATTGTAGGAGGAAGCATCTGAAACGATCATGGTCCCGCTGTCCTGCGGACAGTTGGTGTTGCGGATATTGATCGGAATGCCGGCATACCGGACCGGAAAGATGGCGTCCTCATGCAGAACGGTTGCCCCCATATAAGACAACTCGCGCAACTCCTTGTAGGTGATCACATCAATCACCTTAGGGTTGTCAATGATGCGCGGATCCGCCATCAGAAAGCCCGAAACATCGGTCCAGTTCTCGTACAGATCCGCACCGACGGCGCGCGCGACAATCGAACCGGTAATATCCGATCCGCCACGGGAAAAGGTCTTGATGGTGCCGTTGGGCATAGAGCCGTAAAAGCCCGGAATCACCGCATGCTGATGTCCCTTCAGAACCGCTGATAGAATGACATTGGTCCGTTCGGAGTCAAAGCTGCCGTTTTCTTTGAAGAAAATATATTTCTGAGGATCAATGAAATCAAAGCCGAGATAATTGGCAAGAATGAGTCCGTTGAGGTATTCGCCGCGACTGGCAACATAATCGCGGCCGGCGTTGTGCAGAATAGATGTTTTGATAATCTCAAATTCACGCTGCAGATCAAGCGTCAGACCCAATTCAGAGATGATTTCTTCGTATCGCTTGACAATCCGGTCGAAACTCTCGTCGATATCCTGATCGAGCTGTGCCTGATCAAAGCAGCTGTACAGCAGATCGGTGACTTTCGCGTCTCCGGAAAAACGCTTGCCGGGAGCAGACGGAATAACATAACGCCGAGAGGGCTCCGCTTCGACAATGGCCTTTACTTTTTGAAACTGGGCAGCGTCTGCCAAAGAACTTCCGCCGAATTTCAGAACTTTCAGGTTCACGGTTCAATTCTCCTCAAACAGAAATTATAAATTGGCTCCTGAGTGATGATGATAAAAGAGCACCGAAAATCGGTGCTCTTATGGCGGAGAGAGAGAGATTCGAACTCTCGGAACGGTATTAGCGTTCACACGATTTCCAGTCGTGCGCCTTAGACCAGCTCAGCCATCTCTCCGAGTGACTTATGTATTATATCACACTCTCACGAAAAAATCAATACCAATTTTCAAAAAATATCATAGATTTTGCACGGAAGGAGCAGAAAATGCAGAAAAAGCAGTTACAGGCGGCATCCATGCGTTTCTGAGCGCCACCTACAACATCCCCGTACTTTGCTGCAGAAGAAGAAAGCGCCGTTTCCGGCGCTTTCTCTTATCGGGGATGATTACTTGCAACCGCAGCCGCCGCGGCCGGAGCTACCCTCTTCCTTGTGATGTGCGCAGGTTGTGCCGGAGAATTCATTGGTGGGGAATGCCATGCTTCTGAACAATTTGCACGGATCGTCCTCTTCAGCTGTGACGCATTCCTTGTCCGGAACACTGTAGTCGGTCGCGGTGATCAGAAGCTGTGCGGGGCGCTCGATACGAATGACCGAGAAGATTCCGATGGAAATGTAGAGTCTGTTTCCGTCATCGGGATCAATCAGCCCGCCGGGAATATCGTCCGCCACACAGTCCGGCACTTCATCACACGAGCAGCAGCAACAGCCGCACTGGCAGGAAGCATCGACGATCTTCGCAGAAAGAACGATCGGCGCCACCGCCTCCACCACGCCTACCGGCATGTTGGTGCTGTGCAGTGTCGTGTCACAGCCGTCGCAGAAGCCGGCGCTTTCCGTGCTGCGGAAGATGCTGACATTGCCTTCCCCGCCGTACAGGATCGCCTTTTTCTCAATGACGGCTACGCCTTCGAACTCCTGTCCTCTTCCCGTCCCTACACATGCTTCAAAGCAAAGTCTGATGTAGTATTTGACTGTCAGCTGGTAGAAACCTCTGTTGAACGGCACTTCTTCCACACCGACATATGCGCAGGCGATCTCGGCGTATTTGGAACGCACACTGCATGCTTTGTCAATGATTTCCTGGCCGGTGCCGTTCAGATATACCCGTACATCCTCGTAGCAGTCACGGTCGCGGCAGGAATCCAGCACGCGGTATGTGTCAATACACACGACATCCCTGCCGGAAGTGCCGCAGCCGGAACTTGCGGAACCACAGGAATTTCTGTTGTCTGTCATTACACCCATACTCCTCAAAAAAGATTATCGAGGCCAGGATGACCTCGATAATAGGATATGTGTATGGCTGTTTTCTGTGAATCAGCAGAATTTCTTCATGGATTCAGGGAATGTCTCTACCGGCGTGGAAACCGTGGCGGTAAAATGGAAGCCCGCCTGCTCCGCCAGTTTCTCAATACGGAAAATGAATTCTTCAAAAGCAGTCATGTCATTTCCGCAGATCTTCAGCGCACTGTCCACAAAAATATCGGTGATATCGTTATTGGAAGCGGCAATTCCTGCAATAAATCCATAAAGAGACTTCGCATCGGAGACCGCATACTCTTCTGTGTTAATCAAGCGTGCTTTATATGTGACATCAAAGTGAAGTTTATTCCCTTCCTCAATGCAGACAACGGATCCTCGGGTTTCATGTGCGGCGTTGTTGACCAGTTCGATCAGACTCTTGGTTTTTCCCGATCCTCTGACGCCTACCAGAAGTTTCACCATGTGTGTATGTCCCCCTTGATTAAAATTTGGTTCCTGTATTTATCATACAACAAAACGAGCACAATTTCAATAGTATTTACAAATTAATTGTAAATTTATTTCATTCTTTGTGCTAATTGTTCTCTTTCATGCTCGTATCCTGCTTTCCCGAGCAGGGCGAACATGTTCTTCTTGTAGGACTCCACACCAGGTTGATCAAAGGGGTTGACTCCGAGCATATATCCGGAAACCGCGCAGGCAAGCTCAAAGAAATACACCATATATCCGAAGGAATAGGCCGTGCGGTCGGAAACTTCCAGAATCATGTTGGGCACACCGCCGTCGGTATGTGCAAACAAGGTTCCCAGCATCGCGGTCTTATTGACTTCATCAAGCGTCTTCCCGGCAAGAAAATTGAGTCCGTCTGCGTTTTCCGGATCGGAGGGAATTTCAAAGGTGCTGCCGGGATTCTGAATGTTGACCACTGTTTCAAACAGGATCCGGCTGCCGTCCTGGATGAATTGTCCCAGCGAATGCAGATCGGTTGAAAAGACAACCGAATCGGGCAGTATTCCCTTCTGATCTTTTCCTTCGCTTTCGCCGAAGAGCTGTTTCCACCATTCGTTGAGCATCAGCATGTAAGGTTCGTATCCTACCAGGATCTCAACCTTCTTGCCCTTACGCATCAGGATATTGCGTGCGGCGGCGTACCGTAGTGCATCGTTGGAGAACAGGCTTTCGTCGGAAAGCTGCGCGCGGGCGTCTGCTGCTCCCTGCATCATGGCATCGATGTCGATTCCGGCTGTTGCAATCGGAAGCAGTCCTACCGCAGTCAGCACCGAGAAGCGTCCTCCCACATCATCGGGAACCGTAAAGGTTTCATATCCGCACCGGTCAGAAAGTTCTTTCAGGGTACCCTTTCGGCGGTCAGTCGTTGCAAATATACGCTTGGCAGCTTCCTTTTCCCCGTATTTTGAAATCAGCAGAGACTGAAAAACGCGGAATGCAATCGCGGTTTCGGTAGTGGTGCCCGATTTACTGATGACATTGACGCACAGGTCCTTGCCCTCGCAGATGGAAAGCAATTCGTTAAGCGCAGTGGTGCTGATGTTGTTACCGGCAAAGTAGATGTCCGGCGTATCCTTTTTCAGATTATTGTAAAGCGGAGATTTGATGAACTCAATGGCTGCTCTGGCGCCGAGATAGGACCCCCCGATCCCCAGCACGACCAGAATGTCGCAGGACTTCTGAATCCGGGCAGCTGCCACTTTGATCCGGGCGAATTCCTCTTTATCGTATGCGACAGGCAGGTCCATCCAGCCGAGAAAATCAGAACCGGGGCCCGTGTGCGATTTCAGCAGGCGAAAGGCGCGCGCTGCTTCCGGTTCAATCGATGTGAATTCGTGGTCTGCAATAAAGCCGGCTGTGAATTTTGTATTCAAAGTAACAGACATATAAAACCTCCGGATTTTGATAATCATGATCTGTCTCTATTATACTCCATCCGGCCCGATATTTCAAGAGGCGGTTTATGGTTTTGCTGAAAAGATGAAATAGTTGCAGATCTTCGCGAACAACTCGCCGAAGGAGATTTTGTCGACATCGGTTGCTGCGCGGATCGGCACTTCCCCGATGACCTCATCCCCCACTTTGTAAATGACTTTTCCCACTGTATCACCCGCTTTGAGAGGTGCGGCCAGTGTGTCGGGATACTCCCGGCTCTCACTCACCTGGCGCAGCGTGGCTTTGTCCAGAGTGATCTGAAACGGATCGGAACAGATCTCCACCTCAGTCTGTGCACTTCCGGTAACCGGAAGTTTTCCCAGTGACTGACTGTCCTTGGTATAGACTCCGTAGTTGGCAAAACCGAAGTCCAGCAGTTTCTTCGCCGCTTCGTTGCGGATATCGCGACTGGGCGACCCCATAATCACCGCGATCAGTGTCATGCCGTCCCGGGTTGCGGTCGCGGTAATACAGAACTTTGCCTTCTCGGTGGAACCGGTTTTCAGTCCGGTCGCTCCCTGGTAGAACCGGATCAGACGGTTGGTATTGGAAAGGGTGAACGCGCCGTCGCGGATGGTGTCCATCCAGATCGAGCTGTATTCCAGAATTTTCGGATACCGGATCAGCGCCTGTGAAATCAGCGCAATGTCCATAGCGGACATTACATGATTGACCGTATCGTCGTCAAGCCCGGTCACATTTTCAAATACGGCGGTTTTTGCTCCCAGCTCGGAAGCCCGTTTGTTCATCAGAGCAACAAACGCTTCTTCACTGCCGCTCACATGTTCCGCCAGGGCAACCGATGCGTCGTTCGCGCTTGCGATGACGGTGCATTTGATCAGTTCATCCACCGTCATGGTTTCACCGGCCTCCAGGAACACCTGAGAGCCCCCCATGGAAGTGGCGTATTCACTGATCGACACCCGGTCTTCCAGGTGAATACTTCCCTGTTCAATTGCTTCCATCACAAGCAGCAAGGTCATGATTTTTGTGACGGAGGCAGGAGGAAGCGCCTGGTCGCTGTTCTTGCTGTAAAGTATTTTCCCGCTGGACGCTTCCATCAGAAGGGCGGATTTTGCATCGACATCAAACGGCAACTGCTCCGTCTGTTCCGTCCCATCCGTCACCTCCGTATTCAGGGCTGAGACATTCAGTGTAAAACCAAAGGCAATCATGAAACTTAAAATAAGGCAGATTACTTTTTTCATGGCACAACACTCCTTTTTGTTACACGGTATGCATTGTGCCTGAAAAATATGACCTACAGAAAAAAGTCGTCCGCAACAATGGCGCAGGTGGTAATGTCACGGTACGCACCTTTGACATACAGGGCGTCTTTCGCGGTACCCTCGGGTTTCATACGGTTCTTTTTCATGACGGAAAGGCTTGCTGCATGATCGGAAAAGCAGCGTGCCTGAATCCGGTGCAATCCAAGATCGTAAAAACCGAACCGCAGCAGTTCCCTTACCGCCTCGGTTGCATATCCCATACCGGAAAAGTGCGGATTGATGACATAGCCGATTTCCGCTGCGGCATGATCCGGGAAAAAAGCACTGAAGCCTGCGGTTCCGATCAGTCGTCCGGTGTCGCGTAATGTTACTGCCCAGTCAAAGTATTTCCCCTCCCGGTAAAGCCGCACCAGATACGCCAGATAGTTCCGCGTATATCCCAGGCTCGGGTGCGGGTCCCAGAGCAGGCGGGCAGTCACATCCGGTCTTCTGGCATATTCAAACACTTCATCGGCGTCATCGGTCCGGAGTTTGCGCAGAACAAGCCGTTCGGTAAACAGTGGCCTCATCGGAATGGTTTTCTGAATGCTCTCTTCGTGTTTTCGTCTCATGGCGATCCCTCTTTCCGGGGTTCGGTTTGTTATATTTTCTTTTGTTCAATTATAGCAAAAACCGTCGCCCGTTTCAAGTGCGGGAGCATGAGAAAAGCATTTCTGTCGACTGGGGTGCCTGCAATTCATACTTTGGTTATTGCTTTTTTCCGATCCGTATGATAGAATATGAAAGTAAGGAAAAAATATGCGGCAAGGAGCGCTTTGAAATGGCAGAAACAGTTATCAGGTACGGTTTTATCGGAGTGGGCAATATGGCGAGCGCAATCATACGCGCCATAACCTCTCCACAGCGTAATCCGGTTGTTCCCTTCCGGGATCTGTTCCTGTACGATCCGCTGACAGAGAAAACCGACCGATTCTCGAAAGAAGGCGCACATGCCTGCTCCGGTATTCCGGAGGTCGTTGCCTCCTCGGACCTGATTGTTCTTGCGGTGAAGCCGCAGCAATATGCTCAGGTGCTGGCTGACATCCGCCAATCGGGGATCTCCCTCTCGGGTAAGACCTTTGTTTCCCTGGCTGCCGGCGTTGACACAGACGCGGTCTCTGCAGGACTGGGGTGCAAGGCTGCAGTGGTGCGCACCATGCCCAACACGCCTCTGCTGGTGGGAGCGGGCGTCACGGCCCTGTGCAGGAACGATGCCGTGACCGATGCCGCTTTCGCCACGGTCAGCGGCATGTTCTCCGCGGCCGGCGCCGTGCTGGTCCTTCCGGAAAGTGAGATGAATGCCATCATTGCCGTGACCTCCAGCGCGGTTGCCTACTACTACGAATTCATGCGCGCCGTACTGCGCGGCGCCCGTCAGATCGGACTGGAAGAAGAGCAGCTGCGTGATGCAGTGGCCCATACCGCCATCGGCGCCGCAAAAATGGTACTTGAGAATCCGCAGCTGTCACTTGACAAACTGATTGACATGGTGACCTCCTATAAGGGAACCACGGAACAGGCGCTGCTTGCTTTCCGGGAGCGCGACCTCGACGGCACGGTTGCCGCGGGCATGATCGCCTGCACCAGGCGTGCGGAAGAGTTGGGCGCCGCACTGCGCGCATCGCTTGAGGAAGCAGGTACGCAGAATCATGAATGACCGCAACCGAAAACCGTCACGATTCCGTATCTTTAATTTTCAGAAAGACGGAAAAGGTGTTTCCAAAGACGAGGTCCTGAACGAAAAACCAAATCTCAAAGGTTTTTTCAAACTGTACAAAGACAGTATCAGCCGTCTTCTGACTGTCAACATCATGATGGTTATCGGATGCCTGCCGGTGCTTCTTGCCATTCTTGCGGCATCGGATCTGATGATGATCGAGTATACTGCCCCCAATTCAGATTTTTACAGCGTGATTCACAGCACCCTGGTGGGATTGGATACCTTTTCAGCCGCTGATCTGGCACTGATCGGTACAGAGGGCATTCAGCTGACTCTGCACGCTCCCAGCACCTGGACTTATGTGTTTTACGGAACTTCCCTGCTGACCTTTCTGACATTCGGCTTGGTGAATGTTGGATCGGCGTATGTGCTGCGGCAGATGGTTTCCCGTCAGCCGGTGTTCATGGTTTCGGATTTCTTCTATGCAATCCGCCGCAACTGGAAACAGGCACTGCCCTTCGGCATGCTGGACCTGCTCCTACTGATTCTGATTCCGGCCAATGTCTTCATTCTGCTGACCTCCGGAACTTCGTTCCTGTTCGGATTCCTTTTCTGGTGCAATATTATTTTCGGTGTATTGTACTTCATCATGCGGTTCTATATCTACCTGCAAATGGTGACTTTTGATCTTTCGGTATTCAAGATCCTGAAAAATTCGCTGATTTTTTCCATGCTGGGACTCAAGCGGAACCTGATGGCCCTGCTCGGAATCCTGGCACTGGTACTGATCAATGTGCTGTGCATTTTCGGATTCGGCGGTATCCTTCTGCCGATCGGAATCGCATTCCCGTTTATGATTCTCTTCTCACACAGTGCCTTTATGGCCACCTATGCCGCATATTTTAAGATCAAGGAAATCATGATTGATCCGCTGCTCGCCGAAGAGCAAGTACAGGATGCTCCTGCAGAAGATTCACAGGCTTGACAAATTTATGCGCGCCTGATCTCTGCGAGAGGTACGGGTTTTGACCTGACGGTTATGGACTTTCTTTCATAAGAGGGGTCGTCCCTGTGGACAGCCCCTCTTTCTGCCTTTATTTATTCTCCTGCATTCATTAATTCGCTTACCGTGACAAAACTGTATCCGCGCTGCAAAAGGACCGGGATAATCTGACGCAACGCTTCGGGCGTATGACTGCGCGGTGAAATATAATCATGAAACAGAATGATATCTCCTCCCCTGACACGCCCGAGCACGGTAGATGCAATGGTGTCGGCCGACATGCCGCGCCAGTCCTCCGTATCGATGGACCAGCAGACCGTACGATATCCCATCGACCGCACCTGCTCTTCCTGGTCAGGACGGATCGCACCCGTAGGCGGCCGGAACAGTCTGCACTCCGCGCCGGTCAGCGAACGGACTGCTGCCGCGGTCAGCTGAAGTTCACGCCGGAGAGAATCGGAATCCAGTTTGCTCACATCGAGATGGTGGTATGTGTGATTACCGATTTCATGTCCCGCGGCCGCAACCTGCGAAAGTACCTGCGGATAATTCCGTACATTCTGACCGATCACGAAGAAAGTTGCCTGAATTCCGTACTCTTCCAATACCTTGAGAATACGGCCGGTCTGTCCCGGATGCGGTCCGTCGTCAAATGTGATGGCAATTCTTTTTTCGTCCCGTTTGCCTGCATAGAGAATATCGCGTGCATAAAGGGGCATGGTGCAGAAATGCACGCCGATCCCGAGCGCCAGACAGGCGGTCAGCCATTTCCCAAGAATCTGCTTCATGGCTCGGCCTTATTCCTCTCACACAGAGTCTGAAGCGTTCCGAAAGTATATCCTTCACTCCGCCAGTAATCGATCATCTCACCCAATACATCGGCGTTGGTCTTCGAAGTAGGATGAAGCAGCAGGACGGCACCGTTGTGCGTGTAGGTTTTCATTTTTTCGATGGCATCCGCACGGCTCGGCTGTTTGTTGTTATCCCAGTCCGCATATGCAAAACTCCAGAAAACCGTACTGTATCCCATCTGCTGTGCTGTTTCAAGGTTGCACTTACTGAAAGTTCCTTCCGGCGGGCGGTAAAACTTTGCCAGTTCCAGTCCGGTCGCCTCCCGGTAGCACTGCTCCAGCCGCACAAGCTCTGCACGGAACTCTTCGGGGGTAGCTTTCGCCATATTCCGGTGTGAAAAGGTATGATTGCACACCAGATGTCCTTCCTGCGCCATACGCATGACCAGAGGCGTTTCCGCACTCACCAGGTGCCCCAACACAAAAAACGCAGCCGGAACCAGCTTTTCTTTCAGAATGTCAAGAATACGGGCAATATTGCCGTTTTCATATCCTGCGTCAAATGTCAGGTACAGCACCTTTTCTCCCGATTCCTGCACCGCCTTGTCAACATAAACGCCGCCATACTGATCAACAAATGCCATCTGTGACTCGGCAACCGGCTGTCTGTGCTCCCGGTTCCGTTTCATATACCAGTGACAGACTTCGCCTCCCGGCGCAGCAGCAGTCAGCAGGGTCACAGCGGCAATCCATGCAATAATTTGTTTCATATTTACCTCCGCTTATCTGTGATTAGTGTTGCGCCACGAGCACGGATTACACAATGAAAAAACAGGCAAAACCGCATTTCACTCAGAATATACGGAATTGCCTGTTTTCTGCGTGTTGCACACACGGCAACACGGCAAAGTTATTTCATTATTTCTTTTCGGAGGCGGGTAGTTTCTCCAGCAGATCAGCCGCGGCATCCAGTGCATTGCAATCCATCAGTTCGATGATACCCTTGTCGCAGAGTTTTGCAAGAGCGGGATCGATCGGAATTTTCGCAAGGACCTTCAGATGATGAGCTTCTGCCAGTTTTTCAATATTGCTTTCACCGAAAATCTTGTGTTCTGTATTGCAGTTAGGGCATTTGAAATAACTGTAATTTTCGATCAGCCCGAGCACCGGAATATTCATGAGAGAGGCCATATTCACTGCTTTCTCAACAATCAGGCTGACCAGCTCCTGAGGACTCGATACCACAATGATACCATCCACCGGAAGACTCTGGAAAACGGTCAGCGGCACATCTCCTGTTCCGGGAGGCATATCCACAAACATATAGTCTACATCATTCCAGGCCACATCGGTCCAGAACTGCTTGACAGTTCCGGCAATGATCGGACCGCGCCAGACTACCGGCTTCGCCTCATCGTCGATCAGCAGATTCAGAGACATGACTTCAATACCGGTTTTGGTACGGGGAGGAATCATTCCGAGCTCGGACCCGTTTACAGATCCGGTCCCGATACCGAATGATTTGGGAATGGAGGGCCCCGTAATATCGGCATCCAGAATCGCGGTTCTGTAACCGCGGCGCTGCATCAGAACGGCAAGCATGGAAGTCACAAGAGATTTTCCGACGCCTCCCTTGCCGCTGACAATGCCGATGACGTGCTTGACATCGCTTGCGTCATTCTGCTTTTCGGTCAGTGATTCCCGCTCGCGTGAAGAACAGTTTACAGAGCAGGTGCTGCACTGATGATTACATTCTTCTGCCATTTTTTATCTCCTTGATTTATAAACATTCCAAAGAAATCTGATCATCTTTCACTGAAAGATGCGCACCGGTTAGAGAGCCGCCCGGAGCGGAAATGACCGCCTGTGCGAGCTGGTCTTCCACATGGATCTCGATATAACGCCGCATGTTTCTCGCTCCGAACTTTTCCGAATAAGAGTCTGTGGCAATCTTCTGTACAGCGGCGTCATCGTATGACAGGGCGATCCCCTTCTCCTTCAGGTGATCCCGCAACTGCCCGAGCATCATGGCTGCAAGTGCGCGGAAATCCTCAGGAGTCAGATGACGGAATGTGATGACCTCGTCAATCCGGTTCAGGAATTCGGGACGCAGGAAAGAAAGCAGGGCGCGCTCCGTCTGTGCCTTGTCCTGCGCGGCAGCACTGGCTGCGAAGCCGGAGACTGCCGAGGAGCGGTCGCTCCCCGCATTGGTGGTCATGATAATGATGGTATTTTCAAAATTGACCTTGCGTCCGGAGGCGTCGGTGATATGACCGTCATCCAGAATCTGCAGCAGGATATTAAGCACATCAGGGTGTGCTTTTTCAATCTCGTCGAACAGGATCACCGAGTACGGTCTGCGTCTGATCTGTTCCGTCAACTGTCCCGCTTCGTCGTATCCCACATAGCCGGGAGGGGCGCCGATAATACGCGAGACCGAGTGCTTTTCCATATATTCGGACATGTCAAGCCGGATCAGCGTATCAGGCTGCTTGAACAGATCGTCTGCAAGCACTTTGACCAGTTCCGTTTTTCCGACGCCGGTCGGACCGGCAAAGATCATGGAAACCGGACTGGTACGCTGTGAGACACCGGCACGCTTGCGTTTGACAGCGCGTACCACCGCATCCACCGCTTCATCCTGACCGACGATCCGCTTGCGGATCCGGTCGCCAAGATTGTCCAGCCGCTCAAACTCGGACTGCGAAACATCGGATGCAGGAATGCCGGTCCAGATCTCAATCACATCAGCCAGATCGGAAACGGTGACCTCTACCGAGGCACACTCCTGCTCCACCTTTGCGCTTTCGTCGACCAGGTTGGCTTCCTTGGTTTTCAAAGCTGCCAGTTTTTCATAATAGGGTGTGGCAGCATCGCCTTCCAGTTTTTCCGCTTCGCTTTCAGTCTTCGTCTTCTCGTCCAGCAGGTTTTTCATCTCCTGCTCCAACTGCAACTTGCGGTTGAGAACCGGATTATGCAAAGCCACATGCGCGGCCGCCTCATCCAGCAGGTCAATCGCCTTATCCGGCAGAAAACGGTCTGTAATATACCGTTCGGAAAGTACGGCGGCCGCCTTGACGGTTGCGTCCGGAATGGAAAGTCCGTGAAACTTTTCGTAAAACTGTTTGATTGCACCCAGCATGCGGACTGTGTCTTCCACAGAGGGCTCATTGACCAGCACCGGCTGGAATCTGCGCTCAAGCGCGCTGTCCTTTTCAATATATTTGCGGTATTCTTTCAGTGTGGTCGCACCGATCACCTGAATCTCACCGCGCGAAAGGGCGGGCTTTAGAATGTTGGCGGCATTCATACTGCCGTCAGCGTCTCCGGCACCCACAATGTTATGCACCTCGTCAATGACCAGAATGACATTCCCGGACGCCTTGACCTCATTGATTAGCCCAAGGATACGCGACTCAAACTGCCCGCGGAACTGCGTGCCGGCCACAAGGGCGGTCAGATCGACCAGCCAGACCTCGCGGTTCTGCAACTTGAAAGGAACCTGGCCGTCCGCGATCCGCAGTGCAAGCGCTTCTGCGATGGCGGTCTTTCCGACGCCCGGTTCTCCGATCAGACACGGATTGTTTTTCTGGCGGCGACACAGAATCTGCGTCACCCGTTCCAGTTCCTTGTCACGGCCGATAATCCGGTCAATTTTACCTTCTGCCGCCTTTTTTGTAAGGTTCTGACAGTAGGTGTTCAGATATTTGCGGTTGTCTTTCTGCTCTTTTCCGTCCGGACGTTTCTTGCCGTTCTTGCGTCCCTGCATGTTCTGCATGGCGGCGCCCAGGTTCTGAAAGATCTTCGGCAACTCAATGGCAGGCGCGCCTCCGTCCTCACCGTCGTCGGGCGGCACATCGGGCAGATTTTCGTCTCCCATTGCGTTCTGCATTTCGGCGGAAAGATTGTTTATATCTTCCTCCGTAATGCCCATTTTGCTCAGCATATCGTTGACCGGCTTGATGCCCAGCTCCTGAGCACATTTCAGACACAAGCCTTCCTGTATGGTTTCATTATGATCGATGCGGGTAATAAACACAACCGCTATGCGTTTATGACACCGCGCACACATTTGCATTTCCATTTGACAGTTCCTTTTCGAGAGGGGTTATTTGATTGACAGCAGTGTATCAAGCGGGTTAAAATGATAGAAATATTTCGCAATAAAACTCTGTTCGATATCGAATCCGCGCAGCAAGGCCACATCACTTTCGGAAAAGAGCGAGAAGCCCCATGTGAGCACCTTGACGGCGATCCAGGTAAAGACCAGCGAAAACAAAAGTCCGAACAGTACGCCGCCGATCCGGTTCACAATCCGCAGACCGGGCAGTTCGAATACGCCGTGCAGCAGCCGGCCTACCAGCCGGATCGCAATCCGGAAGACGAAATACAGCAGTACAAAGGCGATCACCGTACCGATCACATTCGCCACAGGAAGCGCCACCTTTCCGGCAAAGGCTTCCGCCGCTGATGTGCCCTCGGACGAGGTGCTTGCCATGGCCTCAAGATCGACATTGAACAGTGATGCTCCCCAGCGGATGACAAGCGGCAACTGCTCTACCAACTGCTCGGGCGTATCTGCGTCCACCGCAATATATGCGCTGAGTTTTTCGGTTATCGGATCAACAAGAAATGCACGCGCAAGCAGTTTCCCGAACGGGGACGCGAGCAGAAAAGCAAATACGGCGGCCGCCAGACGGCGCATGCGCCGGAAGATGATACGAATCATGCCCGCAAAGTAACCGCCGACCAATCCCCAGATCAGGCAGCCGATTACCAGCAGGTCCAGTATCCATTTGAGTATCAAGGACTATTCCCACCTTTTTCCCGGTTTATTATATACACATCCGGTCATCACTTGACTAACATTATACTATAGCCGACAAAGTCTGTCAACCGGTGGAGAAAAGTTTATGATTCGTTCATGATTTCAGGGCAATTGAATTCTCACCGAGTAACTCGCGCAGTTGAGCAAGCAGCTTCTGTCCGGGAGTGCACCCCACGCCTTTTGCCAGTGAATAGCGGCCGGTATCTGCAGCGTAAAAATACACCGGTACCCCTCCGGCATGCTCTCTGAGCAGGGTCAGGGCCTGACCGGTCAGGGGATGATCGAGCGACGGCACCTTCAGGTACAGTTTACAGGAAGAATCATTCTTCTGTGGAGCGCTGTCGGGCTGAATGGGAGTAAGGGAGGAGAGAATCAGTTTCGCCGGTTCCCCTTCGCGCAGGGAGACTTCCCCCGATACGGCAACCGCCTGTCCGGATTTCAGATACCGCGCATAGCGTACCGCCGCTTTCGGAAACACGATGACTTCCATCTCACTGTACCGGTCCTCCAGCGTCAGAAAAGCCATGGGATCCCCGCTTCGTGTGTTCTTTCTGGTGACAGACGAAATCAAACCCGCAACAGTTACTTTCTGCTTGTCCGGAAAACGCGGTTCTTCGTTTTCGTCATCCGTCAGGATTTCCGAGATCGGGACAGTATCAAGCGCGGCAATATTCCGTGCGTAATCGTCCAGCAGATGCCCGGAAAAATACATGCCTGCCACTTCTTTTTCATAATTGAGCATCTCGTTTTTCGGATATTCCGGGATTTCCGGATAAGCAAACTGCTGTTTCTGCTGTGTACCGGCAGACATTGAAAAAATATCCATCTGCCCGTCAATATTCCCGCGTGTGCGTGAAAGTTCGTCGGAAATCAGCGGCTCGTATGCTGCCATCAACCGGCTTCTGTAAATGCCGAAAGAATCAAACACCCCGCATTTGATCAATGCTTCCACCTGCCGGCGGTTGCGGTCAATGCCCGATGTGCGGGCAATGAAATCCTCAAACGAGCGGAACGGACCTTTCTGTCGTTCGGTGAGAATTCCCTCCAGGAACTGCCTGCCCACATTCTTGATGGCGAGCAGCCCGAAGCGGATATTCTGTCCGTGGACGCTGAACTCCATCCGGCTCTCGTTGATGTCGGGCGGCAGAACCCGGATGCCATATTTGGAGCATTCGGAAATATAGGAGGCCAGCTTGCCCGTGTTTGTAAGCACGGAGGTCATCAGTGCCGCCATGTACTGGCGCGGATAATGACATTTCAGATAGGCAGAACGGTAGCACAGTACGGCATAGGCGGTTGCATGGCTTTTATTGAATGCGTAGTGGGCAAAACTTTCGATATCATCGAAAATGGACTGAGCGGTTTCGACAGGAACGCCACGCTTTTCCGCTCCGGCAATGAAGTTGTCCCGCTCGGCTTTGAGTACCGATTCCTTCTTCTTTGACATGGCGCGGCGAACCAGATCAGCCTTGGCATAAGAGTATCCGGCAAGTTCGCGGAAAATCTGCATCACCTGTTCCTGGTATACCATGCATCCGTAGGTGACACTCAGTATTTTCTCCAGAGCGGGGTGCGGATATGTGACCGGCTCCTTTCCGTGTTTGCGGGCTATAAAGGTGTCAATGGAATCCATCGGTCCCGGCCGGTATAAAGCAATAGCGGCGATGATATCTTCAAATCTTTCCGGCCGCAGGCGCGTCAGAACCTGGCGTATACCCGCCGACTCCAGCTGAAAGATTCCGCTGGTCTGACCCGCAGACAGCATACGGTAGGTCGCACTGTCATCGTTCGGAAGTGCCGAAAGATCAAAATCCGGTACCACCTCCCGCACACCGGCCTGCGCGTCATGCAGAATGGTCAGGTAACGAAGTCCCAGAAAATCGAATTTGACAAGGCCGAGCTCCGCCACCGTATTCATATCATACTGCGTTACGGCGGCACCGCTGCTCACCGCAATCGGAACATGTTCACTGACCGGCTTCTCGGTGATCACAATTCCCGCAGCATGCGTGGAGGCATGTCGTGGCATGCCTTCCAGTTGGGAGGCAATATCAAGCAGTTTTTTTACGGCAGGATCTGTTTTGTACAGTTCGGCGAGTGCATCCTGTTGCATGGCGGCCCGCAGGGATACGCCGTGTTCGGAAGGAATCAGTTTGGCAACGGTGTCCACTTCCTGATAGGACATGCCGAGGGCGCGGCCGACATCACGCACCGCCGCACGCGCCGCCAGGGTTCCGAAAGTAATGATCCCTGCGACATGCTCCTCCCCGTATCGCCTCCGTACATATTCGATTACCCGGTCGCGCTTTTCGTAGCAGAAATCAATATCGAAGTCGGGCATGGAGATACGGTCCGGATTCAGGAAACGCTCAAAAAGCAGATCGTAACGCAGCGGATCCACATCCGTGATTTCCACACAGTAGGCGACCAGACTGCCCGCGCCGGAACCGCGCCCCGGCCCGACCGGAATATCGTGCGTTTTTGCGTAATGCACAAAGTCGCGCACAATCAGGAAGTATCCGTTGAAGCCCATCCGATCAATAACAGACAACTCATATTCCAGCCGCTCGGTATAGGCCTGCGGTGCAAGTGTCGGTGAGAGGCGTCCGGTCTCCCGACGGTGCTGCAGCCCTTCCTCTGCCAGACGCCGCAGTTCTACCTTGAGGGGGACGCCGTTTTCGGTTCTGTAAACCGGCAGATGAAACTGCCCGAAAGTAAAAGAAAAAGTGCAACGTCGCGCGATGACAGCCGTGTTTGAAATGGCCTGTGGCACATCCGCAAACAGCTCTTCCATTTCCTCTGTACTGCGGTAGTAGAAATTATCGGTTTCAAAGCCGATCGGTCGGCCGTCCGTAATCACCTGGTTGGTCTGGATGCACGTCAGCACCGCCTGCGCATAAGCATCCTCCTGACGCAGATAATGAACATCATTGGTGGCGACAAGCGGAATACCTGTCTCCGCGGAAAGGTTGCGCAGTGCCCTTGCGACCACTTTCTCATCCGGTAATCCGTGGTCCTGGATTTCCAGATAATACCGGTCTTTGCCGAACAGGGACGCCATCTTCACAGCCTCGGTGCGTGCCTCTTCGTAACGCCCTGCCAGAATCAGCTGCGGTACCTTCCCTGCGAGGCAGGCTGAAAGGGCGATCAGCCCCTCGCTGTGCTCCTGAAGCAAATCCCAGTCAATACGAGGCCTCGAGTAAAAGCCTTCCGTAAAAGAGCGCGATACCATATCAATCAGGTTCCGGTATCCGGTTTCATTTTCTACCAGCAGGACCAGGTGGTAACCGGAGGCGTCCGCCTTGCCTTCCTTGAGGGTGCGGCTACGCGGCGCAACATACACCTCGCAGCCGATGACAGGATGAATTCCTTCTTCCTCGCAGGCATGAAAAAATTCCACAGCGCCGTATAAAACGCCGTGGTCTGTGATGGCAACAGCTGTATGCCCCATTTTTTTAGCCATTTTCGGTATTTGTGAAATGCGGCATGCACCGTCCAGCAAACTGTATTCACTGTGCAGATGTAAGTGAACAAAATCCTGCATATGACTAATCCTTTATTTTTTCCGCGAGTTCGGTAAGTTTTGCAAGCCGGTGTGCAAGGCCCGATCGGGTGATCGGAAACAGCGCTCTGTCACACAACTGCTTCAGGGTCGCATCGGGATATTCCAGGCGCAGACGGGCTGTCCGGATCAATTCCGGGGACAAAGCTTCCAGTCTGCCTGCCTGCTCCAGCGCACGGATTGCGCGCGTCTGAACGGCAGCGGAGGAAACCGCTTTCGAGATGTTGCTTGCCTCACAGTTGGCGATACGGTTTGCACGGTTCCGGTATTCTCGCAGAATCTTTTCGTTCATGACAGCAAACGATGATGCGGTTTCACCCATAACTGCCAGGAAGTCTTCCACCGCCGCGCTGTCCTGAAAATACAGCAGATCCTCATCGCGGCGGTGCCGGTGTTTGGGCTCCATGCCCAACTGTGTAAGAAAAGAACGGAAACGGTCGGTATATGTCCCACAGGAAAATTCCAGCAGATAACTGCCTGCCCCTGTATCCGGGAGCCCATCCGTCCCCGACTGCGGACGCAGAATACGACCGGACATCAGGAACATGCCGCGGGAAAATGCTGTGCGGCACCCGGAGCATTTCTGAATAAACGGTACAGCTGCAGGCTCTTCTTCCAGACGGTTCAGATAAGACAGCGCCGCCGGAGAAGCGAATTTCAGATATACGCGGTTGGCAGCATCGGCGCTCTGGATCACGGCAGGTGTCTTTCCGTACACGGCCGCAATTACCGCGCTGAGATGGTCGGCCACCTTTCCGGCCTGCGTATAAACCAGTACATCCTGATTGTATACCGTGCCCCGTGAAAACAATACACCCGACAGGAACGCCTGACGGCAGCAGGGGCGCCGATATTCATCTGCCAGTATTTTTTCCTTCAGTTCAGTTGAAAAAGAGATAGGATCACTTCCTTTGACATCACGGTCCGCCAGGTTTTTCCCGCTTTGAATTGATTCAGCCGAGATACTCCACTTCCGGCTCGAGCGTGTATCCGGTCTGCTCAGAAACGCAGCTGCGCACCAGCTCGGCCAACTCAAGCACCTGGCGCGCGGTTGCATGGGCTCGGTTGACTAAGAAGCCGGCATGTTTCTCAGACACCGCAGCATCCCCGACCGACAGTCCTTTCAGACCGCATCGGTCGATCAGTTCTCCCGCCGAAACCGTTGGGGCCGGCCGGCGGAAATAGCTGCCCGCGCTTGCCACATTAAGCGGTTGTTTTTCTTTTCTTGCCGCCTGATGGGCGTACATCTGTTCTTCGATTCTGTCGATGGGTGCACACTGCAACCGCAGACGCGCAGAGAGAATACACAGCTCTTGGTGCCGGAACAGACTGTCTCTGTACCCGAATGCCGCGGCAGAGGCATCCAGCACACGGACCGCGCAGGTCTGCGGATCATACACCGTGATATATTCCACAAGGCTTCCGATCTCGGTGCCGAATGCCCCCGCGTTCATCACCAACGCGCCGCCCACCGTTCCCGGAATGCCGTAAAGCGCTTCCATGCCTGACAGGCCTGCCAGTTTTGCAGCCGTGGCCACGCGGGAAAGCCCGGCGCCCGCCTCGGCTGTTATGTAAGTGTCGCGCACGGTAACCGACCGGATATCCCCGGTAAATACGACAACACCGCGATAGCCGCTGTCGGATACCAGCAGATTGGTGCCGTTGCCGATGATGCGGTACGGGATACACTCCTGCGAAAGAAAACCCAGCAGCTGTATCAGTTGTGAAACGGTTGAGGGGGAAACGGCAAAATCAGCTTGTCCGCCGATCCGGAACGAGGTGTGACTGCGCATCTGCACCCCTTTCAGAACGCGAAGGCCCCATTGCCGTTCCCATAACAAACGGATAAAATCAGTTTTCATACATCAATACCGATCCTGCATGTAGTATCAGTATTGTATGCGAAGAGAGAAACAATTATGACCCGGAATTGCTCCTGAGGTCCTCTTTTTCCGCAATCATATCCGCCGCGGCCATGCGCTGCGCTTCGGTGACATGAATGCCCCCCAGGATCCTTGAAAGTTCCTCGACCGCTCCCTCATGATCAAGAAGGGTCAGCGCTGTCTCGGTGCGACCGTCCGTCTCGGACTTGCTGATCCGGTAATGATGGTCGGCAAGAGAGGCAATCTGTGCGGAATGCGTCACACACAGCACCTGCATGTGATCGGCAAGCTGAAGCATCTTCAGACCGATTTTCCGTGCGGTTTTTCCGGACACACCGGTATCGATTTCATCGAAGATGACCGTTGCGGCTCCGGTCCGCTGCAGATCGGCACACCGCAGGGCAAGCATCAGCCGGGACAGTTCTCCACCGCTGGCAATTCGGTCAACCGGTTGCAACGCTTCCCCCTTGTTCGCGCTGAACAGTGCCTCCACCGTATCCGAGCCGCGCGGTCCCAGCCGCGCCGGGTCGGAGAGCGGTTTGGGCTGAACCGACACGGTGAAGCGTACATTGGGCATATCCAGGTACATCAGATTATCGGAAATCGCCCCGGAGAGGGAGAGGGCGGCCTGCGCGCGTTTTTCGGTCAGATCCTGTGCCCGCGCGCTCGCTTCCGCAGTCTGTTTTTCAATCAGAGCCTGCAGTTCGGCAATGCGCTCGTCAGCTCGCTCAAGCTTCTCCAGCCGCTCCCCTGCCTGTCTGCGGAAAGCAAGCACTTCCTCAATACCCGAGCCGTATTTTCTGCACAGACGCTCAATGGCATCCAGTCTGCCCTCCAGTTTGTCAATGGCGGCAACCTGATCGGGTTCGCTCGTATCGGTCAGGTCATAAATCTTTTCGGAGATGTCCTCCAGCTGGTACTGACACTCTTTCAACTGTTCGCCGAGTTGACCGGCCACAGGCAGCAGGGACGCCAGACTCTCCAGAGCCGCAACGGAACGGGAGACCAACATCAGGACATTTCCCTTTTCCCCGCCCTTGAGCGCACGGTAAGCGAACTGCGTCTGACGCTGGATTTTTTCGCTGTTTTTCAGCAGAAGCAATTTCTCCGCAATCAGACGGTCTTCTCCCGGCTTCGGTGCGACGGCATCAATATCGGCGACCTGAAAACGCAGCATCTCCAGTGTCCGCAGGCGCTCTGCCTCGCTTTTGCTGATTTCCTGCATTTCCCGTCGCAGTGAAACCAGATTGTCATAGACTGCGCGGTAACGGCTCACCTCGTCTTCAAGCGAGGCATACCGGTCCAGCACAGCAGCAAAATGCTGGGGATTGAGCAGATGCTGCGTGTCATTCTGCCCATGAATATCAATCAGAAACGGTGACAGTTGCAGAAGCAGAGTGCGGGTAACCGGCTGTCCGTTGATGCGGATCATGCTTTTTCCGGCACGGTTGACGGTGCGGCGGATCATCATCATTCCATCCTCTTCCGGCGCGATGCCCTGTTCGCTGAGCAACTCTGACACCTGCTTCGGCAATTGGGTGAACACCCCGGTGACCGACGCGGTATCGCTGTCAGTACGGATCAGCGTGCGGTCCGCCTTTTCCCCCAGCAACAGCTGAATGCTGTCGATCAGAACCGACTTTCCCGCCCCGGTTTCCCCGGTCAGTACCGTCAGTCCGGCGCGTATATCCAGATCCACCTGACGGATCACCGCGATATTTTCAATATGCAGTGTTTCCAGCATGGTTACACAGAACGGATCAGGACCCAGATGCGCTCGCACATGGCCTCCGCATCCGCATCGTCACGGATCACCAGTATCATGGTGTCATCGCCCGCCACACAGCCAAGCAGGTCCGCCAGATTGACCGAATCGATGCAGGCCGCTACCGCCTGCGCCATGCCCGGAAAGGTCTTGATCACGATATTGTTGCCTGAGTGATCCATTCTGACAATGGATTCGTACAGGGCGCTGTTGAACTTTGGGAGTTCTTTTCCGCTGCCGTCGGTTGCCCGCACATAGCGGTATCCGCCGGTCGAGGATGCCCCTTTGACAATCTTCAGATCGGTGATATCACGCGAAACAGTCGCCTGTGTCACGCGGAACCCGTTTGCCGCAAGATGACGCATCAGTTCCTCCTGCGTGTCAATATTGTACTTGGCGATCAGTTCCAGAATCATTTTCTGACGGAGTTCTTTCATGTCATGTCCCCTTTGATATGAGCGGTTTTCATTTTTCTCTTGAGCGTTGACAGAAGGGCCGTGCGGCCGAATGAAAGCATTTTCAGTTTTTTTTCAGCAACCGAAACGGTCAGCCGGTCACCCGGCAAAAGTACCGCACTGTCGTTACCGTCGGCACTCACATGCAATTGTGCCCCGCCTGCGGCGGTATTGGTGACGGTCAGCAGTTCATCCGCAGGAAACAACAAAGAGCGGTTGAAGAAGGAATACGGACAGATCGGGGTGGCACAGATGGCGCTCATCCGTCCGTCAAGGGCCGGACCGCCGGCGGACAGCGAATAAGCGGTAGATCCTGAGGGGGTGGCAAGTATCAGCCCGTCACAGCGGTAATCCACTGTATTGCCGCATGAGTCGGACAGCGACAGGTCCGCCAGTCCGAAATGCGTCTGGTGTGTAACCACCACATCATTGAGAGCAAGGTACGGTCCCGACTGTTCCGCCCCGTGTGTCACATAGGCGGAAAGCAGCATGCGCTCCTCGGTTCCGGCGTGCTCAAGCAACTGCGGCAGTTGCGGTATTTCGTCCTGTTCGATTTCCGCCAGGTAACCGACCCGTCCGAGATTGATGCCGAACAGCGGCAGATCATATCCGACTGCGAAATGCATCGCTCCGAGCACGCTGCCGTCGCCGCCCACCACCAGAATGGCATCCGCGTCCCCGACAAATCTGCCTTCGGTCACCGCAACGGTCGCGATACCGGCTTCGGCAAGAGACGCGCGGATCTGTGCAGTGATCAAACCGTGCGGGTCTTTCTGTTCATTGCAGATCAGGGCAATGGTCTTCATGCGGGGCTGTTTCCTCCTGTCTGATAAAATGTGCAAGATATTCGTGATTGCCGTCTCCGCCCGTAATGGGTGAATCCGTAAGCGCGATGTTGTAAAATCCGCATGCCCGGGCGGCTTCCAGAACACGCTCGGTCGCCTGTCTTCGCGCCTGCTCCGATCTGACAATTCCCCCCTTGCCCAGAAGAGAGCGCTGCAATTCAAACTGCGGTTTGATCAGGGTGATCAGATCAGCGCCGGAGGGAAGAATACCGGAAAGCGCCGGAAAAATCAGAGTCTGCGAAATAAAGGAAACATCCATGACCGCAAAGTCAGGCGTGAACGGCAGATCGTCCGCTTTCAGGTAGCGCGCGTTGCAGCGCTCCATACAGCAGACACGCGCATCTGTCCGCAGCGCATCGGCGAGTTGTCCGCTTCCGCTGTCAACAGCGCACACCTGCAGGGCGCCCATACGCAAAAGGCAATCGGTAAAACCGCCGGTGGATGCACCGATGTCCAGGCCCCGGCGCCCTGTCACCGGAACGCCGAACACATGCAGCGCATGTGCAAGTTTGAGTCCGCCGCGGCTGACATAAGGGTCCTTTTTATCGGAGAGGATGATCTGCTCCACCGGTGTTGAATCATCGATTTCAAAGGAGGGCTTGCAGATTACCTTTCCCAGGCAGGAAACATCTCCCGCGCGGATGCGGTCGGCTGCCTCGGTGCGGCTGCGGCACAGCCCGCAGCGGAACAGAAAGACATCCAGCCGCATCAGCAGTCACGCTCCAGCAGATAGAAAGCAAAAGCGGTGAGCGTTCCCTCGCGGTCGTAAGGAGCGATTGCACAAACCGCCTCGTCGGTCAGCCGGCGTGCCTCATCCCGCGCCTGCCCGGGTGTGTCAAAAGTGAGAAAAGTGGTTTTCCCGCTTGCTGCGTCCTTGCCCGGTGTTTTCCCCAGACGGGCAGCAGTACCTTCCACATCCAGCAGATCGTCCACAATCTGAAAGACCAGCCCGACCGATGCGGCATACCGGTCAGCTGCCTGCTGCAGAGCCTCGTCCGGCTCAGGACTGCACAGACATCCGAGCAGACAGGCAGCGCGGATCAGCGCGCCGGTCTTACAGGCGTGCAGGCGCAGCAGTTCTTCCCTGGTGATTCGGCGGTGCTCCGCCGCGAGATCCATGATCTGTCCGCCTACCATGCCACGGTAACCCGCCGCCTCAGACAGCAGGCGCACCGCACAGCCGAGAGTCTCCCCACGCAGAGTGGGCAGCGTCAGCATCCGGAACGCTTCCGTCAGAAGTGCATCTCCTGCAAGGACTGCCGTCGCCTCACCGAATACTTTGTGATTGGTGGGCATGCCGCGCCGCAGATCGTCATCGTCCATACAGGGCAGATCGTCGTGAATCAGCGAATAAGTATGCACCATCTCAAGAGCTGCGGAAAAGGCAAGCGCAGTATCCTGCTCCCCGCCTGACAGGGCCGCGAAGGACTGGACGAGAAAAGGGCGGATGCGCTTGCCGCCTGCGAGCAGGCTGTAGCGCATCGGTCTGACAATGGCACTGAGCGCGGGATCGGCGTCGGGCAGTACGGCGTCCAGATAAGCAGTGGTTTTCTCCGCACATTCCCTGAGCATACCCGAGATGTGCTCACTGGTCATCTGCATGGACAGGTTCCTCCTCCGGGCTGGTTCCTTCTGCCTGTTCCTTGAGGACAGAGACCTTCTGTTCCGCTTTCCGGAGCGCATCCTCACAGAAGCGGATATATGCCACCGCTTCCTCAAAGGCACGCAAAGAATCTTCCAGCGAGAGGGCGCCGTTATCAAGCTGCCGTGCAATTTCCTCAATTTTCTGCATGGCAGTTTCAAATGTTGTGGATTTCGGAGGCTGTTTCATATGATCTGCTCACTCCTTTTCTGATGGATGAAGTTCCGTGACGGTCGCATCTGCCTCCCCGTCCGAAAAACGGATCCGGACCGGGTCCCCCACGGCGAGAGAAGCGACTGCGGTCTGCGGCACCCCTTGGGGATCCGTGCATACCGAATATCCGCGTGCAAGTACCGCAAGCGGGCTGAGCGCCTGTATGGCTGCGCTCTGTGCGGAAAGGGCGGCATGCATGCCGTCCAGTCTGGAATCCATGCGGCTGTACACGCGTTCGGCGGCATAGGAAAGATGCTGATAAAACACGGGCAGCAGCGATTCGGGGTCCTGCAGAACACGACGCCCCTTGAGAGAAGCGAGCCGGGACCGTTCATGCGACAGACGGTCCTGAAGAGTGCCGAGAAGCCCGGTGCGCATGCGCGAGAGCTGAAGCAAAAGCGACGCCGCATCCGGCACGGCTAATTCAGCCGCTGCGGAAGGCGTGGGCGCACGCAGATCCGCCACAAAATCGAGAATAGTGAAGTCGGTTTCATGCCCGACTGCTGAGATCAGCGGGATGCTGCAGGCCGCCGCGGCGCGCGCGAGTGTCTCATCGTTGAAGGCCCAGAGATCTTCAAGGGATCCGCCGCCCCGCCCCATGATGATCAGATCCACCGGCACGCGCTCCGAAAAGCAGGCAAGCCCTGCAAGCAGACTCGGTACAGCGCCCTCTCCCTGTACCAGCGCGGGATACAGATACACCTGCGCCAGCGGATAACGACGCCCCAGTACATGCAGAATGTCGCGCACTGCCGCGCCCGTAGTGGAGGTGATCACGCCGATCCGGCGCGGATAGCGCGGGATCGGTTTCTTGCGCTTCGGATCAAAAAGTCCTTCTGCCTCAAGTTTTCTCTTCAGTTGCTCATATGCAAGGTGCAGGTCTCCCACCCCGTCCGGTGTGAGCTGACGAACCAGGATCTGACAGTCGCCCCGCGGCTCGTACAGGGTAAACGATCCCGTAGCAAGCACCTTCATCCCGTTCTCCGGGCGGAAGCGCAGACGGATGCAATGAGGTCTGAACATCACCGCGCGGCAGACCGCAGAAGCGTCCTTGAGATTGAAATACAAATGTCCGCCCTTCTCGGACAGATTGGAGATTTCCCCGCGCACCGTCAGGTTCTGAAGGGTCACATCCAGCTGAAAAGATTCCCGTATATAGGCATTGAGCGCGCTGACCGTAAAGATCTGCGGCTCATCGTCACCTTCTCTGTAATATATTTTCGCCATATCCCTTACCCCGCACGGCGCGCCAGCAACGCAATCCCCACCGCGTTGTCCGAGCTGAATTCCGCAGGCGCGAACAGCGCCGGGAAAAGACTCTCAATCCGCTGCCGGATCTGAAGATTGGACATCACGCCGCCGGCATACAGAACAGGGCCGTCGGTCAGGGTAAGCGCATAAGCACTCATTGCTTCCAGCGCCCCGGCCAGTGTGTTCAGTACAAAGGCCGCTGTCAATGCGCGGTCGGCGGTGTCCCGATACAGTTTCTCTGCAAGATTGACTACGCCTGACAGATTGACAAAGCCGTCCCTGCAGGCAATTTTCCGCGTCGGGACTTTTCGGGTATTCCGAAGAGCCTCCTCCTGCATGAACCGGCCGCACGGAAACGGAAAGCCCAGCATGGTTCCCACCCGGTCAATCACCTGTCCGGCGTTGAGATCCAGTGTTCCGCCCGCAATCTGCGCCGAGAAGCCCTCTCTGCCGTACTGCGCGATCAACAGTTCCGTTGTACCGCCCGAGACATGAAAAGCGGCAAAGCGCCGCGTCAGAAGTTCCGGAGCACCTGCGCCGGCAATGGCCGCCATCAGATGGCCGCACTGATGAGAAAAACGGTACAGCGGCACACCGGCCGCCGCAGCGGCACCTGACGCTGTTGCTTCACCTGCCAGAAAGCACGGCATATAAGAGCCTTCGTGATTGCGTGGGCGCACCGATACACCTACGCCCCGCAAAATTCCCTGACGCAGGGGCCCGGTGACGGTTTCCATAAGCGCAGGCATCTGCCGCACATGGGCAAAAACAGCATCCGACTGTCGCAACCCGACCGCCCCCGCTTCAACCGGCAAAAGCTGCTTCTGATTACACAGCACCTCGCCGTCGCCGTCCACCAGCGCCAGCGAGGTGGTATAGTTGCTGGTATCAATGCCCAGCCACAAATCCTTCATGACGGTTGTTCCGTTTCCTGCATTACAGCGTTCAGCACGCCGTTGACAAACACATACGCCCGTTCCTCGGCATATTTTTTTGTCAGTTCCACCGCTTCGTTAACCGCAACACGCGGCGGCACATCCGCAAGGTTGCGCATTTCGTAACAGGCAAGCTTCATCGCCGCCATGGAAGCTTTCGAAATCCGGTTGGTCTTCCAGGCGCGGGCATGATCTGCGATCAGGGCTTCCAGGTCCTGCTCCTGCCCGCAGACACCGGAAAACACCTGTTGTGTGTACGGTGTCAGTTCGATTCCGCGTTCCTGCGCCGCGGTTGTGAGAATTTCCGCGGGGTCACGTTCCTTATTGAATTCTCTCTCAAAGAGCAGCAGATAGGTGTTTTCCCGTTCCTGTTTTCTGTTCATACGATTTTCGCATCCTCAAAATATTTATAACACAATGTCCCAGTATGTTCATTATTATACATTCCTGGCACCAAAAAGTCAATGAATATTCAGTATTTTCCGCATACATTCTTTCTTCGTCACAACACTAACCTCAAAGCAGAAAAAAGGAGTTCTTATGAAAGCGATCATATGCTGGATACTGACCTGTGCGGCCGTTTTGTCACCCATGACTGTCGCAGCGCAACAACAGGAAAAGCCGTCGGTGCGCTGGGTGGATTTTTCAATAACCGCCACTGCTCTGCGCGATGCTGCCGACGCAGATATCGGCACTTACGGAACGCCCCAGCATGTATGCTGGATCGACGCACTGGCATATCTTGCCTCAAAATACGGCGGCGATTTTTCAAAATATCAGAAAAAACATCTTCAGAGTTACTGCTCCTTATCGGCAGAGGAACGGACGGAAAAACAGAACGGCATGAAGCTGTTTGCCTATTATCAGAAAGCCTACACCGGGGTGCTTCGCGGCGTGTTGGGGCCATACCGGATTGAGACGTACCGCGACGGAGACTGGGAACCGGGACTGCTGCAATACGGTATCCGGGTTTGCCACCCTATTGCAAAAGGATACGGATATACGCATTTTGACGATTTCGGAGCGTCGCGTGCCTTCGGCTTCAAGCGCCAGCATCTGGGGCACGATCTGATGGGATCGACGGGCACTCCGATTATCGCTACAGAGGGCGGCATCGTGGAGGCCCTGGGTTGGAACCGATACGGCGGCTGGCGGGTGGGAATCCGTTCCTTCGACGGCTCCCGCTATTATTATTACGCACATCTGCGCAAAGGACACCCCTACTGCGATCTGTATGAAGGAAAAACGGTCATGGCCGGCGAGGTAATCGGCTATATGGGAAGGACCGGATACAGTGATCGCGAGGATACTGATAATATCCGGCAGACACATCTGCATTACGGGATTCAGTTGATTTTTCCGCCTGCCAAAAAAGACGATGTCAATCAGATCTGGATCGATCTGCTCGAGTGGACCCGCTTCCTCGATTCATACCGCATACCGGTCAGCCGCACCCCGGACGGCAAAGAATCGGTCAGCAACCGGCGCATCTGGGTGCCCGACATGGGCGACTGATACAACCAAATTTTCCCCCGTAACGGACTTTGACACTGTTGCGGGGGTCCTGAATTTTCTGTAAAAAAAACACGCCGCTCTTGCAAACAGCGCACAGATATGATATCATAATTATATCTTATATCTTCGGAGGAGTTTATGAATCGTTTGCGGCAGGTGCTGGTACGGGGATGTGTGCTGAACACTGTTCTGTCAGTCCTCTTTTTTCTGATCGTTGCCGCGATCAACGAGACCGAGTCGGCCTTTTCGCAGGTTGCCCTGACTCTCAAAGATTATCTGCTGCTGGTACTCTGTTCTTTTGTGCTGTCGGCAGCAGCGCTTATTTTCCGTTTACGCATGCGATTTATTTTCCGCCTGCTCATTCACTTCTTCGTGCTGGGGACGGTCTATTTCACTGCCTTTATCCTGCTGGGAAAACTCAATATCAGTTTTGAGACACCGGCAACCGTCTTTATCGCCATCATGCTGTATATTTTTTTCTACGCTGTCGGATGCGGCGTCTGGTTCGGGGGTCGGTACCTGTTCTCCCGTACTGCAGCCGGCCGTACAGCCGATCAGCAGCCTTATCAGAATCTTTATAAAGACTGACCGGAACCGGGCCGACACCTTTGCCGACCCGGTTTTATGCAATTTGCACTTACATAGCTTTTTTTATTGCAAAAAGATTGTCAGATGTTTTTCTGTCACTTTACTTGACTAAACTGTTTTGATTGTGTATAATATGCCTATCAAATCTTGGAATTGTGAGGACCGCCATGCAGGATTTTATTCGTTCACTGCCGAAAGAGGAACGCCTAACACTGGAGCTTTCCAGGCTGTATGAACAATACGGATACAGCAAATACAGAGTTGCAAAGTTTGAAGACTACTCTTTTTACAGCGACAACCGCGATTTCCTGATGTCCGACCGTGTGATCACTTTTACCGATTCGGACGGAAAACTGAAAGCCCTCAAGCCTGATATTACCCTTTCCCTGGTCCGCGGTGCGGATCTGCACGCTGAGGAAAACACCCGTCTGTACTACAACGAGCAGGTATACCGTACTCCGAAGGGGGGCGGCGATTACAGAGAAATCCGCCAGATGGGACTGGAGCATCTGGGCGAAATCACGGCATACCGGGAAGCCGAGACCCTGTCACTTGCACTGGACAGCCTTGCGAAAATTGATGATCATTTTTATCTGGTTCTGTCACATGTGGATCTTCTGACCGCGGTGCTTGCCGAATGCGGGCAAAGTGGCGCGGTGACCGAGGAGCTGGTCGGATGCATTTCAGCCAAGAACATGCACGATCTGCGCCGCATCTGTGAGCGTCACGCGATTGCACCTGATGTCTGTGAGAAACTGTGCACGCTGCTCTCCTATTCCGGAAAACCCGGCAAAGTCCTGCAGGCCCTTTCCTCCCTCAAACTCAACGAAACGGAACGCGCCGCCTGCGATCACCTGGCGCGGCTGACCGAGCTTCTGGCGGTGAATCCGCTGGCGGCTGATCATCTGATTCTGGACCCGACCGTCATCGGAAATACCCGGTATTACAACGGAATCCTTTTTTGCGGTTATGTGGAGAAAGTACCTGCCGCTGTTCTGTCAGGCGGCCGGTACGACCGGTTGGCCGGATCGATCCGCCCGGGGCTTTGCGCCGTGGGATTTGCCGTCTATCTCGACGACCTCAATCTGTACTATCCGGTCACCCCCGACCGCTCCCGCCAACTGGTAATTCTGTGTGAGACAGCTGCAGAAGATGAAACACTTGCAAGGCGGGTACGCGCCCTTGTCGAAAAGGGCTACTGCGTGCAGATCTGCCGGAAATTGCCTGCGCATCTGCACGGTGTGACCGTTCTGCACCATCCCGCATCCAAGGAGGATCCGACATGCTGAATATTGCACTGCCGAAAGGGCGTCTGGGCGATAAGGTATATGACCGGCTTTCCCGGATCGGTTATACCTGTGAAGAACTGTATAAGGACAGCCGTAAACTGATTTTTGAGAATCCGGCGTGCGGCGTGCGCTATTTCCTGGTCAAGCCATCCGATGTGGCCATCTATGTGTTTCACGGCGCGGCTGATATCGGCATTGTCGGAAAAGATATTCTGGAAGAAGAGCACCCCGATGTATATGAACTGTATGATCTCGGATTCGGTGCCTGCCGCATGTGCGTCGCAGGTCCGAAGGATTTTGTTGAAGATCGGACGCGTCCGCTTCGTGTTGCGACAAAGTTTGAACATACAGCGAAACAGTACTATCTGACGCAGAACCGCAACATTGAGGTCATCAAACTCAACGGTTCCATTGAAATTGCGCCGCTGCTCGGTCTGTCGGATGTCATTGTGGACATTGTGGAGACCGGCACCACCCTGCGGGAAAACGGACTGGATGTTCTGGAAGTCATTGCGCCTATCAGTGCACGCCTGATAGCCAACAAAGCTGCCTACCGCTTCAAATATGACGAAATCCGCCTGCTGCAGGAACGCCTGAAAGAACCGGAAAAAGAAATCAAATCCACGGAGGAGCACTCATGATACGCATCATCGATACACAGAAAGACGGAACAGACGATATTCTCACCCGCAATATCCAGGTGGAGTCGGGGGTGGAGGCCACTGTTACCGAAATCATTCACCGGGTCGCAGACGACGGTGACCGGGCGCTGTTTGAGTTCTCGAAGAAATTCGATCAGGCGACCCTTACCGATCTGCGCGTATCGGAGGAAGAAATAGACGATGCGGTGCGCACACAGGATCCCGCATTTCTTGAAACGCTTCGTCTGGCTGCAGAAAACATCCGGGAATTTCACAGCAAGCAGGTCAAGGAAGGCTTTGAATTCAAGAGAGAAAACGGCGTTGTTTTAGGGCAGAAAGTTCTTCCGCTGGACCGTGTGGGCATATATGTGCCGGGCGGAACGGCAGCCTACCCCTCCACGGTCCTGATGAATGCCATTCCTGCAAAAATCGCCGGGGTCCATGAAATCGTCATGGTAACGCCTCCGGATAAAAACGGACGCATCCCGTCAAGCATTCTCGCAGCCGCCAGAGTTGCGGGTGTCAACAGAATTTTCCGGATCGGAGGCGCGCAGGCAATTGCGGCTCTGGCGCTGGGCACCGAATCGGTACCGAAAGTCGACAAGATCGTCGGCCCCGGAAATGTATATGTCGCCACCGCCAAGCGCCTGCTGTTCGGCACGGTTGATATTGATATGATTGCCGGACCGAGTGAAATTCTGGTGCTTGCAGATCAACGCACCGATCCCGCACTTGCCGCTGCCGATCTGCTCTCCCAGGCCGAGCATGATAAACTGGCAAGTGCAGTCCTGGTTACCACTTCTATTCAGCTTGCGCTTGCCGTTTCGGATGAACTGGAAAAACAGATTCCGCAGCTGCCGCGTGCGGAGATCGCGCGCGCCTCCATTGACCGCAACGGCCGTATCGTGGTCGCCGCCACAATGGACGAGGCAATTGAACTTGCCAACAGAATTGCTCCGGAGCATCTGGAAATATCAACGGATAATCCCTTTGAAATTCTGCCCCGTATCCGCAATGCCGGTTCGGTCTTCCTCGGGCGCAATGTACCGGAAGCGCTGGGCGACTATTTTGCCGGTACCAACCACACGCTGCCCACATCGGGTACTGCGCGTTTCTCTTCCCCTCTTTCGGTAGATGATTTCGTGAAACGCATGTCCTATATCTACTACACAGACGAAGCCCTGCGTGCGGACGGCCCGCATGTGGTGCGCTTCGCCAGACAGGAAGGCCTTGACGCCCATGCGGAAAGCGTTGCCAGACGCCTGCGCCTGATGGAGGAGTCATGAGCCGATATCTGATTTCAAGACTGCAGACGCTTGAGCCGTACACACCGGGAGAACAACTGAACGACCGGTCTTATGTTAAACTCAATACCAATGAATCCCCTTTTCCGCCCGCGCCCGGGGTTGCAGCGGCACTCGCCGATACGGCATCCCTGCGACTGGAGCGCTACCCGGACCCCGGTCAGCATGCCCTGCGTGCCGAACTGGCACGGGCATATGGGCTGACTCCCGACATGGTCTGCTGCGCCAACGGATCCGATGATCTGCTTGGCTGGAGTTTTCTGCTGTACGGATCGGGCGGAAAAATGTACTGCCCGGATATTACATACAGTTTTTATCGCGTTTTTGCGCAGTTGTTTTCAGTAGAGCTGTGTGAGATACCGCTTGAAGAGGACTTTTCCATATGTCCGGAACGGTATTTCGGTCTCGGCGCCCCCATCGTGATTGCCAACCCGAACGCCCCTACCGGACTGGCGCTGTCGCGTGCGGATATTCGCCGCATCCTGGATGCCAACCCTGCCGTGCCGGTTATCATCGATGAGGCCTATGTGGATTTCGGTGGGGAGAGCGCGGTGCCCCTGCTGGCTGAATATCCCAACCTGATTGTGATCGGAACCTTTTCCAAGAGCCGGTCGCTTGCCGGACTGCGGTGCGGATTCGTCTTTGCCAATCCGGAAGTCATCTCGGATTACGATCGCGTACGCTGCTCCTTCAATCCTTACAATCTGAGTTCACAAACCATGGCCGCGGCCATCGCGGCAGTGCGCGACGCGCCTTACTACGCCCGCTGTATCCGGGAAATCATCAGAGTCCGCGCACTTGCGGCGCAACGCTTCCGGGACCTGGGATGTGTCTGCACGGATTCCAAAGCCAATTTTCTGTTTGTCAGCCATCCGCATTTCCCTGCCTGCGATCTGTACCGGGCTCTGAAGGCTGACGGCGTACTGGTCCGGTATTTTCCCGCACCGCGCATTGACCGCTATCTGCGCGTCAGTATCGGGACTGCGGAACAGATGGAGCGCCTTTTCGATTCTTTCATCAATATCACAAAGGAGACAAACCTATGAAGCGCACAGCTTCGCTCTCCCGTAAAACCGCGGAGACCGACATCTCCCTCACGGTATGTATTGACGGCACCGGTCTTGCTCAAATCGAGTCCGGGTGCGGCTTTCTCGACCATATGCTGCAACTCTTCGCACGGCACAGCGGTATGGATCTGACGCTCTCCTGCAAGGGAGATACCCGGGTGGACGATCACCACACAGTAGAAGATATCGGGATCGTACTCGGGCAGGCGCTGCACGATGCACTGGGTAACAAGGCGGGCATCCGCCGCTACGGCTCGCTTATTCTGCCGATGGACGAGGCTCTTGTCCTGTGTGCGCTGGATCTGTCCGGGCGCGCATATCTTGCCTACGACGCAGGTGACATCCATCCGCGTGTCGGCACTTTCGACACCGAACTTGCCGAAGAATTTTTCCAGGCACTCACCAGAACGATGGGGATCACCCTGCACATTCGCACCATGGCGGGCAGAAATACCCATCATATTCTGGAAGCAATTTTCAAAGCTTTCGCGCGTGCGCTCAAGGAAGCGACCGCAGTTGATCCTGCCGCCGGCGGGCGGATTCCTTCCACAAAGGGGACACTGGTATGAAACTGGTTGTTGTCGATTACGGTTGCGGAAACCTGTTTTCCCTGCTCTGTTCCCTGCGTTATATCGGGGCAGATGCTTCTGTAAGCGCCGATCCGCAAGAGGTTCTCTCCGCAGACCGCATCATTCTGCCGGGGGTGGGTGCGTTCGGCGATGCAGCTGATTTGCTGGAGCGTTCCGGCATGAAAGAGGCGGTGCTCGCCGCCGCCCGTGCCGGAAAACCGTTGCTGGGCATCTGCGTCGGGATGCAGCTGCTTTTTGAGCGCAGTTATGAGTTCGGCGTACATGCGGGCCTCGGACTGTTGCCGGGTGAGATCAGACCGCTTGCAGGCCGCATTCCTGATTATCTGCCTGTACCGCATATGGGTTGGAACAAACTGCTGATTCACCGGCAGGACGATCCGCTGGTCGGACAGTTCCGGACTGATCCGTACTTTTATTTTGTTCACTCCTTCTACGCCTGCCGGTGCGACCGTTATGTGACAGCATCCGCCGATTACGGAGTGAGCATCCCTGCCGTTGTACGCAAGGGAGCGGTGTACGGTACCCAGTTCCACCCGGAGAAGAGCGGCGAAAACGGCCTTTCGCTTCTGCGGGCATTCACCTCGGAAGGAGTCAGGCTTGCATGATACAGATTTATCCTGCCATCGATCTCTCGGGCGGACGGGTGGTGCGCCTGACACAGGGCGACTATGACCGTATGACCGTCTATTCGGACTCTCCCCTGGATACGGCGCGGGCTTTCCTGGAAGCGGGCGCGACACACCTGCATGTCGTGGACCTCGATGGTGCCAAGGACGGCACTCTTGCCAATCAGAAAGCCATCGCCGGGATTGCCTCACTTGGCAGTTTTACCATGCAGGTGGGAGGCGGAATCCGCAGTCGCGACCGTATTTTGCGGTATCTTGATGCCGGGGTCAGCCGGGTGATTCTCGGTACGGTCGCAGTACGGGATCCGGACTTTGTGAAACGGTCGGTGGATGAGTTCGGAGCACGGATTGCCGTCGGGGTAGATGCGCGCGACGGTATGGTTGCCGTAAACGGATGGCTTGAAAAAACATCCATATCTGCCTTTGATTTTTGCCTGGAATTGCAGAAAAACGGGGTTGAGACCATTATTTACACCGATATTTCAAAAGACGGAAATCTGACCGGGACAAATCTGCAGCTGTATCGGAAACTGGCGCAGGTAACTTCCCTGCATATCATTGCATCAGGGGGGATCACATACGAAGAGGAAGTGCTGGAGCTTGATCGGATGGGCATTTACGGTGCGATCCTCGGAAAAGCGCTCTATGCCGGGAAACTGGACCTGCGCCGCGTGTTGCAACTGACGAAAGGAGAAAGCTGACATGCTCACCAAACGTATCATTCCCTGCCTTGATATCCGTGACGGCATGGTGGTCAAGGGGGTCAATTTTTCCGGAATCCGCACAGTTGCTTCCCCGATTGACCTTGCGCGGTTCTACAACCGGAGCCTTGCGGATGAGTTGGTTTTTTACGATATTACCGCATCCGCTGAGGGGCGGGCGCTGTTCACCGATGTACTCAAGTCGGTAGCATCCGAAATCTTCATCCCTCTGACGGTCGGAGGCGGAATCAACGCGGTCTCGGACTTTGAACGGGTGCTCAACTGCGGCGCCGATAAGGTCTCGGTCAACTCAGGGGCGCTCGCCTCTCCCGAACTGATCGGAGAAGCCGCCAAGAAATACGGTTCCCAGTGCGTCGTGCTTTCGATGGATGTCAAACGCGTGGACGGCGTGTTCCGTGTCTTCAGCAAAGGCGGTCGCGAGATGACCGACAAAGAGGCAGTCGCATGGGCCGTAGAAGGACAGGAACGCGGTGCCGGTGAGCTGGTCATCAACAGTATTGACACCGACGGTATGAAGGGCGGTTTTGATCTGGAAATGCTATCTGCCATTTCCTCCAGAGTCCGTATTCCCATTATCGCGAGCGGCGGAGCAGGATGCCGGGAAGATTTCCGCACGCTTTTCCGCGCAGGCTGTGCAGACGCCGGCCTTGCAGCGTCCATTTTCCACTATGAAGAACTTCTGATACCGGATCTCAAGCACTATCTTGCTGCTGAGGGCATCCCGGTACGCCTGTAAGGAGGAACTATGAATCAGACAAATCTGACCCCCGACAGCCTGAAATACGGCCAAGACGGCCTGATCCCGGCTGTTATTGTTGACTTTTACAGCAAGCAGGTACTGATGCTTGCCTACATGAATCAGGAAAGCCTGAAGATCACCATGGAGGAAGGGACCACCTGTTTTTACAGCCGCAGCCGCTCCTGCCTGTGGCGCAAGGGTGAAACATCCGGAAACCGTCAGCATGTGATTTCCATCCGCACCGATTGCGACCTGGACACGCTTCTGATCGAAGTGATCAAGGACGGCCCCGCCTGCCATACGGGCGCGGAAAGCTGTTTCTTCAACACCGTGCTGGAACCGGATGCCTCCTGCGAATTTTCATATGAAGGGCTCTACGCCATGCTTGCCGACCGGAAGAAAAATCCGAAGGAAGGATCGTACACCACCTATCTTTATCAGAAAGGGCTGGATAAAATCCTGAAAAAGGTCGGCGAGGAGTGCACAGAGGTCATTATCGGCGCCAAGGCGGAAGACCGCGACGAGACCATATACGAAATTGCAGACCTGCTCTATCACCTCATGGTGCTGATGGTAGAGACCGGAATCTCACTGGATGATGTCAGAGGCGAATTGGCAAAACGGCATGTAATCGATCATAAAGTCAAGCAGGAGCGCATGCAATGATCGCCTTGTCCGACTGCCATGTGCATACGCACTATTGTGACGGCACCGGCGAACCGGAGGAATTTGTCAGCCGGGCGCTCCGGATCGGATTATGCACACTTGGCTTTTCGGCACATTCCCCGCTCCCTTACCCGAACAGCTATGCCATGCCTGCAAGCGCCGTATCCTCCTACCTCTCGGAAATACATGCACTGAAACAACGCTACAGAGGTCAGATTGAAATCCTGACGGGCATGGAATTTGATCTGGATACGCGCTCTGTTCCGGTTGGAGTGGATTATCTGATCGGATCGGTTCATCAGTTGCATCCGGGCGGCAGAATTTACGCATTGGATGATACTCCCGAAATCCTCTCATCCTGTTTTGAGTCTTACGGAAACGATGTCAACCGGTTTACCCGCGCATATTTTGATGCGGTGACCGAGTTGTGTCTGCGGCCGGAGATAACTTTTGTCGGACATTTTGACCTGATTACCAAGTTCTTTCGTACGCGGCCTCTTTTCCCTCCTGATCATCCCGATTTCCTTGCCAACGCTGAGCGGGCAATCCGTACACTGACCCGTGAGCGGCCGGGGCTGGTTTTCGAAGTGAATACGGGCGCCATGTCGCGCTGCGGCAACCCGTATCCCTACCCGTCCCCGTCCCTGCTGCCCATTCTGCGCCGCTATGGCGTGCCGCTGATGCTGTGCAGCGATGCACATCGTCCCGACGGTCTGACCTTTGCATTTGACCGGGCGACTGCACTGCTTCGCACTTACGGATACACCTCTCTGATGCGTCTGAGTTCCTATGGGTTCATCCCGTATTCCATTGTATAAAAGATCAACGAGCCGCGGTTCTCTCGGAACCGCGGCTCGTTGATCTGAAAATCAGATTTAATCGTATGTACAGACTTCACGGTAAAAATGCCGCTCGCACAGAGACATTTCAAGTGCCAGAAGGACGAACAGATACAGGCCGCCTTCAATCGGCATGTCGGTCAGGAACACCAGGCAGATCATAACCAGAGCAACCGAGAAGCCACATTTGCCGCGCTGGTTATTCAACAGTGCGAAAATCGCATACAGCAAGGCAAAGAATCCGAACACACCTGCACTGAGGCATACGCCGGTAAAGAG
Organism: uncultured bacterium; assembly: GCA_949293405.1. Lineage (GTDB taxonomy): Bacteria > Bacillota > Clostridia > Oscillospirales > CAG-272 > UBA1740. The sequence goes on from CASFDI010000013.1 coordinate 39,461, forward strand.
CGTCATATGGGAGACAGCCCCTTCTGCTACCGCTGCATTCATACCGGTGCCTGACGCATATGCCCCGATATTGCCTAGTCCCACACCGAAGATGCGGAACCGGTTCGGCAATGTTTCAAAATACTGCAATCCGGAGAACATGCGCTCGGTTGAAAGGGTGTCGGCAAAGGCCCTCTGCAGGACCGGCCCCAGAATGCCGTCCGCCAGAAGAAAGGTCACCACGCCAACCGTCAGAAGAAAGAAGACCACCTGCGTGATCAGAGTGCCGATGTACTGATGCGTGATACGGTACACCGTGTTGTACGGTGCGCGCCAGAACAGAATGATCATGGAAAGGATCATCAGGCACCAGAGCAGGACGGTACCGAATACCGCGAACGGCAGTCCGGTCACAACCAGGGCGCCGGTCAGAATCAGTGAACAGACATAGAACATCCCGCGGAACGCATTGCGGTTCCAGAGCAGGCAGACCGCCAGCGCGGGAAGCAGATAGTATGCCATGCGCTCCGGCGTGAGAAATACGGAAGTGGGTACATTGCTGTCAAGAAACGCCGTTTCGCCCTCTCCTGCAAATGCGAGCCACTCGCGGAAAATGGCATTGGGCAGACGCACCGTGGTCCAGGTCACCAGACATTTCTGCACCAGATAATACAGAGCGGAAAGGGTGGCGAATGTAACCAGCGCGTGTGCACCTACATAGAAATCAAATCCATCCCGTGCCGAATACAGAAGCATGAAAAAGGTCACCAGTTCAATCACAGGCCGCGCGGCATTTAAGAATGTGGAAGCATCCGTTGCGGCGGTACTGTACACGGTAGTCAGAATAAGCACCGCGGTAAGCAGGAAAAATCCGGAAAAGCGATACAGCTTCACTCCGGTGAGTCCCCCTTCCCCGATCAGCAGCAGGAAGACCAGCACCGTCAACGGCAGCATAATCAGTTCTCCCAGGCTGAAATACTCGGAAAGAACCGGAATCTGCCCCGGAATTCTGATTTGGCTGAGCAAAGGAAACAGAACCAGAAGTATCGAGTATATTTTTTTCATAATGTTTGCTCTCTCTGACCTGTAGTGTTTTTTACTTTACGGACTTTGCTGTCTGTAATCATTATAAATCATTTTCTCATATTTGTCAAGGTTTGTCAGGCGATACGGGACTTATCCCCTCTGTCGGTCCGTACCGAAACGGAAAACCGGAGCCGGCAGAAATATGCCGACCCCGGCGCCAATAATAATACGGAAGAATCTCCCGGCGCATCCGGCTGCGGCGTCTGCCACCGCACATCCGGCACCGCTTTGTTTGTCTTTGGTTGTTCAGGACGCAGCTTCCCGCTGTCTGGCTTCCGCGATGATCTTTTCTTCCAGATTCTTCGGGACTTCGTCGTACCGGTCCTTGGTATAATCGAACCGTCCCCGGCCGCCTGTCATGGCACGCAAAGCAATCACATAGTCGCTCATCTCAGAGAGAGGAACATCTGCAATGATGGTCTGCCATCCCGGCCGGTGCTCAATCGCCTCAATCCCCATGACCTTGCCGCGGCGCTTGTTGAGATCGCCCATGACATCGCCCACATAATCGTCAGGTACACGGACCTTCAGGGTGCCGACCGGCTCGAGCAGGACCGGATTGGCTTTCGGCAGGCCTTCCTTGTAAGCGAGCGTCGCAGCCAGCTTGAAGGACAGTTCGTTGGAGTCCACTTCGTGGTAGGAACCGTCATACAGTTCCGCGGCCAGATGAACCACCGGGTACCCCGCGAGCACGCCCTTGGCCATCGAATCCTGAATACCCTTCTCCACTGCCGGGAAGTAGTTTTTCGGAACCGAACCGCCGAAGACCGTCTCGGTAAAGGTCAGCCCTTCCGCTTCGCCGTGAGAGAAGCGCATCTTGACATGCCCGTACTGACCGGCGCCGCCCGACTGCTTCTTATGTTTTCCTTCCACATCCGCTTTGCCCTTGATGGTTTCACGGTACGGAATGCGTGCGCGCTCCAGCGTGATATTGGTGCCGAACCGGTTCTTCAGCCGTGCCGCCACCACATCAAGATGCGTGTCACCCAGTCCGGACAGCGTCAGCTGCATGGTCTCAGGATTGTTTTCATACCGCAAGGTGGGATCCTCTTCCAGAAGCCGGCCGATGCCGATCGAAATCTTGTCTTCATCGCCCTTGTCCTTCGGGACAATCGCCATGGTATAGTAGGCGGTCGGAAACACGATCGGCGTATAGTGCAGATCTTCCGTACCGGCTGTCAGGGTATCGTTGGTATTGGTGTTGACCAGTTTGGCGGTCACACCGATATCGCCGCAGGCCAGCCCTTCAATCTCTGTCTGCTTCTTACCGCACATCAGGTAGATGCGGCTGATTTTTTCATTGACGCCGGTTGTGGTGTTGCGCAGAGTCATGTCACGGTTGAGTTCTCCGTTCATCACCTTGAAGAAGGACATTTTCCCGACAAAGGGGTCCGCCACGGTCTTGAATACAAACAGCGCGGTTTCACCGTCCGGCTCAATCGGCACCTCGGCCAGTGTGCCGTCAGGAGCCACAACATGCTCCTTTTTGCGTGCTGTCGGCCGCGGAAACGAATCCGCTATGGTGTCAAGCAGCGTCTTGATGCCCCACATTTTCGTAGCGGCGCCGCAGAAAACCGGAACGATTTCCCCGCGGATGATTCCCTCGTGAATGGCTTCCACCGCTTCTTCGCGCGTAATTTCTTCTTCCGCAAAGAATTTCTCCATCAGCTCGTCGGAAGTCTGGGCAATGGATTCAAACAGCATGTTGCGGAACTCTTCTATGTAATCATTGAATTTTTCCGGAATGGGATCCGAAGTGTAACTTCCCGTCTTGGAGTCGAACATGAACATCTGACGGTCCACCAGATTGGCAAATCCGATGACTTCCCCCTCGTCAATGATCGGAATCTGCACGGGACAGACCGCTACTCCGAAGCGGGCGCGCAATGCGTCATACACTTTACGGAAGCGGGCTTCGTTGTCATCAAAGCGGTTGATGAAAAATGACTTGGGAATGCCGGCCTCTGTGGCAAGATCCCAGCCCAGCTCGGTGCCCACCTGAATGCCCGACTTACCGTCTACCACGATGATGGCGGCATCGGCCACTCTGACACACTGACGCACTTCGCCCTCAAAATCAAAGTATCCGGGCGTATCCATCAGATTGATCTTTATATCCTTCCATGTTATGGGAGCCAACGAGGCGGAAAGAGAACTGCCGCGTTTGACTTCTTCCGGGTCGTAGTCCGAAACCGTGGTTCCGTCCGCTACCTTCCCCAGACGGTCGGTACATTTCGTCAGATAAAGCATTGCTTCGGTAAGGGAGGTCTTTCCGCTGCCCCCGTGACCGAGCAGAACAATGTTGCGCAAACTTTTGGTATTGACCTTTTCCATAACAAAAATGCTCCTTCGTGTTTTCAGGCAAAATCAACAGTTTTTTTGTAAATTTCAGCCTGACTGGTACTATTATACACGAAAAAGCATGATATTTCAACAGAACCTTGTCACTTTTTACCCATTGGTATGTAAAAATTATCCGACTGATTTTAGCAATTTTTAACAAATTTGAAGCGGTTCAATTCAAAATCCGGAATCTTTTTCCCTGCCACAGCCCCGCGCGGTGCATGCAGGCATAGACCGCATTCTGCACACACAGTTTTCTGCGCACCCACAGAGGAGCAATCAGATCCTGCTCTCCCGCATCGGAACAGATGCGTCCGACCACTGTGTCGGGAGGCAGCATGGTGATCTGTTCACAGAGCAGCCCGACATACTCCTGTTGCGTCATGGGAGTGTACTCGCCTCTGGCATACTGTTCTGCCATGAGGGTGCCTCGCAGTACCAGCAGGACATGAAACTTGACTTCATCGGGAGAGAGCGCCGCTACCGTGCGGACCGTCTGAAGCATCTGTTCACGCGTCTCACCCGGAAGGCCGTTGATGAGGTGAATCCCGATACGGGCCCGGGGCACTTTTTCACGCAGGGACCGGTATCCCTTCAGAAAAGCTGCAAAGTCATGCCCACGGTTGATGCGCGCACCGGTATCATCGTGCACGGTCTGGAGCCCGAGTTCCACCGTCAGGGGGATGCGTGACGCGGTCCCGGCAAGCAACTGCAGCACCTCCTCCTGCAGACAGTCTGCACGGGTGGCAATGTGCAGAGCCACCGCTCCGGGCAGTTGTGCCGCAGAATCGTAAATCTCTGCAAGACGGTCAACCGGTCCGTAAGTGTTGGTATGTGCCTGCAGATACGGAATAAACCGTGAAACATTCCACTTGGATGCCACGCGTGCAGTCAGCAGCCGGTACTGTTCCGACAGCGGCAGGGTTGCCGGAGCCGAAAAATCTCCGCTGCCGCGCGCCGAGCAGTAAATACATCCGCCCCGTCCGGTCAGGGGGTCCTTATGCGGGCAGGTACAGCCGGCGTCCAGTGTGATTTTGGCGCATTTTCCGCCGTATGTACGCTTCGCGTAATCATCAAATGTATAAAACGGAAGTCTGCCCCGGTACTGTTCCGGCATGACAGTTTTTTCAGTTCTGCTTTTCATGATCTTTCAGATATTTCAGCAATTCGTAGATATTGCGCACCCCGCAGAGCGTAACGCCCTCCGGCGGCTGGAGTTTCGGGACCGATTTTCCCGGCAGAAGAATGGTGGAAAAGCCCAGCCGGGCAGCCTCCCTGACACGCGACTCGGTATTGGAAACTGCGCGGATCTCGCCTGAAAGCCCGATTTCTCCGAAAGCAATCAGAGAATCCGGCACGGGCTTGTCCAGCATACCGGAG
>CASFDI010000014.1 GCA_949293405.1 uncultured bacterium
TCAGGAATCGATGGTGGAAACCCCCATGGTGGTTTCCTCGAGCACATCGAGCAGCACCTTGACGGTATCGAGCGCAGTCAGCATGGTGACATTGTTTTCGCTGGCACAGCGGCGGATGGCAACGCCGTCCTCGTAGTGCACGCCCGAGAGAATGGCGCGAGTGTTGATGACATAACTGACATAGCCCGCCCGGATGGAGTCCAGGATCTCTTCACTGCCCTCGCTGAGTTTACGGCGCACACGGGTGCGGATGCCGTGCTCCTTGAGGAAGACCGCGGTGCCGATGGTGGCCTCAATATTGAAGCCCATATCGTAGAAGCGGCGCACCAGAGGCAGGGCTTCTTCCTTGTCTTCGTCTGCCAGAGTCACCACCACCGTGCCGTAGTTCTGCAGGTGCATGCCCGAGGCGATCAGAGCCTTGTACATGGCGCGGTGCAATTTGTCATCATAGCCGATTGCCTCGCCGGTGGATTTCATCTCAGGCGAGAGGTAAGCGTCCATACCGCGCAACTTTGAGAAGGAGAAGGCGGGGGCCTTCACATACCAGCGTTTCTTTTCAGGCGGGTACAGGACCGTGATGCCCTGATCTGCCAGCGATTTCCCCAGAATCACCAGCGTTGCAATATCTGCCAGGCTGTAACCGGTCGCTTTCGACAAAAACGGCACGGTGCGGGAGGAACGCGGGTTCACCTCGATAATATAGACATCCTGTTTTTCGTCCACGATGAACTGGATGTTGAACAGTCCCCGGATGCCGATGCCCAGTCCCAGCCTGCGCGTATACTCGAGGATCGTCTGCTTGACCCGGTCGGAAATGCTGAAGGTGGGATAGACGCTGATCGAGTCGCCCGAGTGAATACCGGTGCGCTCCACCAGCTCCATGATTCCGGGCACAAACACCTGCTCCCCGTCGCAGATCGCATCCACTTCCACTTCCTTGCCGCGGATGTATTTGTCCACCAGGACCGGCTTGTCTTCCCCGAGAGCCACCGCATTGGCAAGATAATGGCGCAGGTGTTCTTCCTTCGCCACAATCTGCATGGCGCGTCCGCCCAGCACGAAACTGGGACGCACCAGCACCGGATACCCGATCGCCCCGGCCGCCTCGACCCCCTCCTCAATGGAGGTGACCGCTCTGCCCTTGGGCTGCGGGATTTTCAGTTCCTCCAGCAGTTTTTCGAAGGCGTCCCGGTTTTCCGCTTTTTCAATTGCATCACAGTCAGTGCCGATGATGCGCACACCCCGGTCGCGCAGCGGCGCGGCCAGATTAATGGCAGTCTGTCCGCCCAGCGAAGCGATCACGCCCACCGGATGCTCCAGATCCACCACATGCATGACATCCTCCACGCACAGCGGCTCGAAATACAGTTTGTCCGCCGCGGTATAGTCGGTGGAAACGGTTTCCGGATTGTTATTGACAATGATGGCTTCATAGCCCGCCTGCTTGATGGTTTTGACCGCGTGAACCGTGGAATAGTCAAACTCGACTCCCTGTCCGATACGGATCGGGCCGGAGCCCAGCACCAGAACCTTTTTCTTGTCCGAGACGATCGACTCGTTTTCCTCTTCGTAGGTGGAATAGAAATACGGGATATAACTTTCAAACTCGGACGCGCAGGTATCGATCATTTTATAGACCGGACGGATGCCCTCCCGCATGCGCAGGTTGTAAATTTCAACCTCGTTCATTCCCCAGCGGCGCGCAATCTCCCGGTCCGAGAAGCCCATGCGCTTGGCGGCTTTCAGCTGTTCAAGATCTCCCTTGTGCTCCGACAGCAGGCGCTCCTGCTCAATAATATTGGCGAACTTTCTCACAAAGAACAGATCCATGCGGGTGGCGCTTGAGATCTGCCCCGGATCACAGCCGCGGCGGAGCAGCTCGGCGATGGCATACAGCCGGTCATCGGTACCGATCCGGATATAGGACATCAGTTCGGATTCGCTGTAGGAATCAAATTTCGGCATATAGAGATGCCACACGCCGATTTCCAGAGAGCGGACTGCTTTAAGCAGGCTTTCCTCCAGGGTTCTGCCCACGCTCATCACCTCGCCGGTTGCCTTCATCTGGGTGCCCAGCTGGTTGTTGGCATCGGCAAACTTGTCAAACGGGAAGCGCGGCATTTTGGTCACGACATAATCGAGCGCCGGCTCAAAGGAGGCAGGCGTGTTGGCGATCGCGATCTCATCCAAAGTCATGCCCACGCTGATCTTCGCGGATACGCGCGCGATGGGATAACCGCTCGCCTTGGAAGCAAGCGCGGAGGAACGGGACACACGCGGGTTGACCTCGATCAGGTAGTACTGGAACGAATAGGGATCCAGGGCAAACTGAACATTGCAGCCACCCTCGATTTTCAGTGCGCGGATGATTTTCAGCGCGCTGTCGCGCAGCATGTGGTATTCCTTATTGGTCAGGGTCTGCGACGGACATACCACTACCGAGTCGCCCGTGTGTATGCCCACCGGGTCGATGTTTTCCATATTGCAGATGGTGATGGCGGTATCGTTGGCGTCGCGCATCACCTCATATTCGATCTCCTTGTAACCCTTGACGCTCTTCTCCACCAGCACCTGGTGCACGGGCGAGAGCGAAAGCCCGTTCTTCATCAACGGAATCAGTTCTTCCCTGTCCGCGGCAAATCCGCCGCCCGTGCCGCCCAGGGTAAAGGCGGGACGCAGCACCACCGGGTAGCCGATCTCCTCGGCAATCCGGATGCCCTCTTCCACCGAGTTGGCAATATCGGAAGGCAACACCGGCTCTCCCAGACTCTGGCACAGTTCCTTGAAAAGTTCCCGGTCTTCGGCCCGCTCGATGCTCTCACTGCCGGTTCCGAGCAGTTCGGCACGGCATTCGCGCAGAACGCCCTTTTTCTCCAGCTGCATGGCGAGATTGAGCCCGGTCTGTCCGCCGATGCTGGGCAGAATGGCATCGGGACGCTCATAGCGGATGATTTTCGCCACATATTCCAGGGTCAGCGGCTCCATGTAGACCTTGTCCGCAATGCTGGTATCGGTCATAATGGTGGCAGGATTGGAGTTGCAAAGCACCACCTCGTACCCCTCTTCCTTCAGGGCAAGGCAGGCCTGTGTGCCCGCATAGTCGAATTCGGCGGCCTGTCCGATGACGATCGGCCCCGATCCGATGACAAGTATTTTTCTGATATCACTTCTCTTAGGCATGACTCTTCCCCTCCCGCATCCATTCGGTAAACTGGTCAAACAAATAGGCGCTGTCCTGCGGCCCCGGTGCGCTCTCCGGGTGATACTGCACACTGAAGACCCGGTCCGCATCGCACCGCACACCCTCTACCGTATGGTCGAGCAGATTGATGTGCGTCACTGAAAGCCCGGTTCCCGCAAGGCTGTCGGCATCCACCGCATAGGAGTGATTCTGGGAGGTGATCTCCAGTTTTCCGGTCAGCAGGTTGCGGACCGGATGGTTGCCCCCGCGGTGACCGAATTTCAGTTTATAGGTGCTGCCGCCGTAGGCAAGCGAAATGATCTGGTGTCCGAGACAGATTCCGAAAACAGGCAGCTTTCCGCGCAAAGTCCGGACCGTGTCAATTACCTCTTTCGCATCGGTGGGATCACCCGGCCCATTGGAAAGAAAGACACCGTCCGGCTCAAAACGCATAATCTCCATAGCAGTCGTATTCCAGGGGACAACGGTCACCCGGCATCCCCTGGCATTGAGAGATCTTACAATATTCAGTTTCATTCCGCAGTCGATGGCGACCACATGGTATTTCTCATTGGCAACCTGGGCATACCAGGTGCTCTTGCAGCTGACGCGCGAAACCGCATCATGCGGCAGTCCGGTCTGCCGTAGGATGCGCTGCGCCTCCTCCATCGGGGTAGATGCATCGGTCAGAAGCACCTTCCGGCTGCCGAAATTGCGGATGGAACGCGCCAACTTACGCGTGTCAACGCCCGAGATGCCCGGGATTCCGTATTTCTTCATCACTTCCGCCAGGGTTTCCGTACTGCGGAAGTTGGAAGGAAAATCATTATATTCCCGGACTACCATGGCGCCGATGGTAGGGATTTCAGTCTCGTAGTCATCGTGCGCCATTCCGTAATTTCCGATCAGGGGGTAGGTCATCACCACCGCCTGATCGGTATAGGATGGATCCGAAAGAATCTCCTGATATCCCACCATGGAGGTGTTGAACACCAACTCACACACCCGGTTAGCCCCGGCGCCGAACGAGTAGCCGTAATATTCGCTCCCATCTTCCAGCACCAGTTTCCTGTTGAATTCACTGCCCATAGGTTGCCTCGCTTTATATAAATTTATTTTTGACTTTCAGACCCCGCTCGCGCCGTAGTTTGCGAGCATGCGTGCCGACGGGTCGTCGACCTTGCATCCTTCCCATTCCGGATTGGGCATCCAGAACCCGGCGATCATCTGCGCCTGCCCGGGATAGTATTTCTCGAACAGTTCACGGTAGAGCAGCGACTCCTTGGTAAAAGGCTGCGCATAGGTGTAGGCGCTCTTCCTTTTCTCAAATTCGGCATCGCTGTAATACCGGTTTGCGTATGCTTTCAGATCGTCCACCATCGAGTGCCCCACCGCATCCGAAAAAGCCGCTTTTTCACGCCAGAGAATGTTGTGCGGCAGGAAATCACCTTCAAAAGCGTGGCGCAGCAGATATTTTCCGATACCGTAGCGGTTGAGTTTCAGTTCCGGATCAACCGACATGACATACCGGACAAAATCCAGATCGCCGAACGGTACGCGCGCCTCCAGCGAGTTGACCGAAATACACCGGTCGGCACGCAGGACATCATACATATGAAGCTCGCGGATGCGTTTTTCCGCTTCACGCTGAAAAGCGGCGGCATCGGGGGCGAAATCGGTGTATTTGTATCCGAACAGCTCGTCGGAGATCTCACCGGTCAGCAGCACGCGGATATCGGTTTTCTGATGAATGGCGCGGCAGACCAGATACATGCCGATGCTGGCGCGGATGGTGGTGATGTCATAGGTTCCGAGCAGCGCCACAACCGGTTCCAGCGCTTCCAGCACATCCTGCTCGGAGATGATCACCTCGGTGTGATCGCTTCCGATATAATCTGCCACCTGCCGGGCATATTTGAGATCAATGGCATCCCCGCTCATCCCGATGGAAAAGGTGCGGATGGGCGTGGCACTGTGCCGCGCAGCAATGGCGCATACCAGAGAGGAATCCAAGCCCCCGCTGAGCAGAAAGCCCACCTTTGCGTCCGCCACCAGACGCTTCTCCACACCGGAAATCAGTTTTTCGCGGATCTTGCGGCATACGGTTTCACGGTCGTCCCGGCACACCTCGCTCACAGCGGCGACATCGGCATAGCAGACAAACGCGCCTGCCTTATAATAGTGCCCCGGAGGGAACGGGAAAATCCGTCCCACCAGCCCTACCAGGTTTTTCGCCTCACTGGCGAAGAGGATCGCGCCTCGGTCGTCATAGCCGTAATAGAGCGGCCGGATCCCGATGGGATCGCGCGCAGCCACGAAGCACTCTTCACGGCTGTCGTAAATCACACAGGCGAATTCCGCATCCAGCATGGCGAACATGCCGCAACCGTATTCCCGGTACAGCGGCAGCAGGACCTCACAGTCGGAACCACTGCGGAAGGTATAGCGGTCCTTGAGCATCTGCCTGAATTTTTCGAAGCCGTATATCTCACCGTTACACACTAACCAGTCCCCATCCAGCGTGAACGGCTGCATGCCTGTTTCGTCAAGTCCCATAATGGCCAGTCTGTGAAAGCCCAGCAACCCGTGCCCGGTATCCACAATCCGGCTGTCGTCCGGGCCGCGCGAGGCAGTCCGGTCAAAGCCCCGGCGGAAGCGTTCCAGATCCGCGTGGGCGTCACAGTACCCCATGATCGAACACATAGGAAGTTCTCCTTCACAAAGATAGTCCCTTTGCATTTCTGCAGAAGGAGCGGGTGCGGGTGCATACACACCCGACACCCGCCGAAAAAGGTCGGATGCCGTTATTCCACATCCTGCAGGGCGGCATAGCCCTCCTCGCCGGTGCGGACCTTCACGACATTTTCAACATCGTATACAAAGATCTTGCCATCTCCGATATGTCCGGTATAAAGCACTTTCTTTGCAGTTTCGATTACCGAACGGACCGGTACCTTGCTCACCACAATATCCACCTGGATCTTGGGCAGCAGGGTTGCCTCTACGGGAACGCCGCGGTAATACTCTGGTTTTCCCTTCTGAGCGCCGCATCCCAGCACATGCGATACCGTCATGCCAGTGATACCGATCTGCATCATGGCGGCCTTCAGAGCTTCCAGGCGCGCCTCCTTGCACACGATCTCCACCTTGGTGAATTTAGGAGTGCCGTCATCGAAAGTGGGTACCTTTTTGACCGGAACCGCCTCGGCCACCGGCGTCTCGCCGGTCACCGCCACAGCACCTTCAAATCCGTAATCCAGGCTCTCCACTGCAGGCACGAAATCTGCGTACGCACTGGGCAATCCATGTTCAGAAATGTCAAGACCGCGGATTTCTTCTTCGGCAGAAGCACGCAGCCCCACTGTTTTCTTCAGGATCAGGAAAGTTGCAATCATGGTCACCGTTGTCCAGGCCAGGATCGCGAGAATGCCGAGCAACTGCACACCGAGCAGCCGGAAGCTGCCGGTATAGAACAGACCTTCAAGGCCAGCGGGAGCGTCAGGGTTTGCCAGCAGACCGACCGCAATAGTTCCCCAGACTCCGTTTCCCAGATGAACACCGATAGCGCCCACCGGGTCGTCAATGTGCAACTTCAGGTCGAGCAGTTCTACCGCCACGACCACCAGGATTCCGGAAACCACTCCGACAATCGCCGATCCAAGTGCATCGTACGCATCACATCCGGCCGTCACACCGACAAGACCGGCAAGAGAGGCGTTGAGACACATGGAGATATCGGGCTTGCCGTTTCTGACCCAGGTAAAGATCATGGTCACACAGGTAGCAACCGAAGGAGCGATGGTGGTGGTCAGGAAAATGGAAGCCAGCGATGCACCGTCCCATGCGGCTGCCCCGTTGAATCCGTACCAGCCGAACCAGAGGATGAACGCGCCCAGAGCTCCCAGGGTGATCGAGTGGCCGGGAATGGCGTTGACCTTGGTAACCTTGCCGGTTTTTGCGTCGCGGATATATTTACCGAGACGCGGCCCCAGGATGATGGCACCGACCAGCGCTGCGGTGCCGCCCACCGAATGAATAGCAGCAGAACCGGCAAAATCATGGAATCCGAGTTGTACCAGCCATCCCTCAGGGTTCCACACCCAGCCTGCTTCGACCGGGTAAACTACCAGCGAGATAACTGCGGAATAAATGCAGTACGCAATGAACCGCGTACGCTCTGCGACAGCCCCCGATACGATGGTGGCGGCAGTCGCACAGAACACCAGGTTGAAAACAAAACTTGCGGCATGCTCTTCAATGAATGTACCGAAATCCGTGAAGATATCCAGGTTGGGGATTCCGATAAAACCGAATACATAATCTTCCGCCATCATCAGGCTGAAGCCCAACAGCACAAACATCACTGTACCGATACAGAAATCCATCAGGTTCTTCATGATGATGTTGCCCGCGTTTTTGGCGCGTGTGAAACCGGTCTCCACCATGGCGAATCCCGCCTGCATGAAGAACACCAGCGCCGCGCCGATCAAAAACCAGAGACCGAATACTTCACCGGTAACGCTCTCTGAGATATAACTTTGCAATTCTTCCGTCAACATGGTTCGTCTCCTTTCTTCAAAGGTGACTTACCTGACACTGAAAAGCAGGTCGCCATAGGTGGGAAACGGCCAATAAGATGCGGCAGTAACGGTTTCTGCCTCGTCAGCCACAGCGCGCAGCGCGCTCATGGCGGGCAGGATGCTGTCGCGGATCGCGTAGGACTTTTCCGTGACATCCTCGGTGTCACGAACCGCATCAAGCGCCTGCTGCAGCAACTGCACCTTGTCTGCAATCTGGTCGGCAAGCACGGAAAGCCTGTGTACCAGCCTGCTCTCATAGCTGCATGCCAGCGAGGAATCCAGTGCTTTCATCGAAGCGGCGCCGGCCGCCACATCGGCGGCATACCGTCCGACAGCGGGCAGGATTTCCTTCTGTGCCATGTCCGCCATGGTCAGTGCCTCAATCGTAACCGTCTTGCAGTAGTTGTCCAGCATGATTTCGCATCTGGATTTCAGTTCTGCCTCGGAAAATACCTTGTGGGAAGTCAGCATTCGCACATTCTTTTCATCCAGAAGGTGCGGCATGCAATCGGGTGTGGTCCGGTAGTTGGAAAGTCCGCGCTTCTCCACTGCTTCCTTGATCCAGGCATCGTCATACCCGTTTCCGTTGAAGATGATGCGCTTGTGGTCGCTGACCGTTTTGCGGATCAGCTCGTACAGCGTCGCATGGAAGTCGGATGCGCCTTCCAGTTCATCCGCAAACACACGCAGAGACTCGGCTACTGCGCTGTTGAGCATCATGTTTGCGCAGGCAATGCTGTTGGACGAGCCCAGCATACGGAATTCAAATTTGTTCCCGGTGAACGCAAAGGGAGAGGTCCGGTTGCGGTCTGTGGTATCGCGCGGGAACTTGGGCAGGACATCCACGCCCAGTTTCATGGTAGTCTTCTCTGCTGCGCTGTACGGAGTGCCCTTCTCGATCGACTCCAGAATCGCAGTCAGCTCATCACCGAGGAAGACCGATACCACCGCGGGAGGCGCTTCGTTGGCGCCCAGACGGTGATCGTTGCCTGCAGTGGCAACCGAAATCCGCAGCAGATCCTGATAGTCATCCACCGCGCGGATCACCGCGCACAGGAACAGCAGGAACTGCGCGTTCTCATGCGGCGTATCGCCCGGTTTGAGCAGGTTGGTGCCGGTATCGGTAGCCAGCGACCAGTTGTTGTGCTTGCCGCTGCCGTTCACGCCGGCAAACGGTTTCTCATGCAATAGGCAGACCAGTCCGTGCCGGGCCGCCACCTTCTGCATCATCTCCATGGTCAGCTGGTTGTGGTCGGTGGCAATATTGGTAGTAGTATAGATGGGCGCCAGCTCGTGCTGAGCGGGAGCAACCTCGTTGTGTTCGGTTTTCGCCAGAATGCCCAGTTTCCACAGTTCCCGGTTCAGATCTTCCATGTAAGCCGCAACACGCGGTTTGATCACGCCGAAATAGTGATCGTCCATCTCCTGGCCTTTCGGCGGTTTGGCGCCGAACAGTGTGCGCCCGGTGTAGATCAGGTCGCGACGGCGATCGTACAGATCCTTGTCAATCAGGAAATATTCCTGCTCCGGTCCCACCGAGGTATGTACATAGTGTACCTCCGTGTTTCCGAACAGCCGCAGAATACGCAGCGCCTGTCGGTTCAGCGCTTCCATGGAGCGCAGCAGAGGGGTTTTTTTGTCCAGCGCTTCCCCGCCGTAGGAACAGAACGCGGTGGGAATGCACAGGGTCTTTCCTTTAATAAAGGCGTACGAGGTAGGGTCCCATGCGGTGTACCCTCTCGCTTCAAATGTCGCCCGCAATCCGCCTGAGGGGAACGAGGAGGCGTCCGGCTCGCCCTTGATCAGCTCCTTGCCGGAAAATTCCATGATGACCCGTCCGTCAGGCGCGGGAGAAATGAAGCTGTCGTGCTTTTCAGCGGTAATCCCGGTCAGCGGCTGGAACCAGTGCGTGTAATGGGTTGCCCCATTCGCCACTGCCCATTCTTTCATCACCTCCGCGACCGCGTTGGCAACAGACAGATCAAGCTGTGCACCCTGATCAATGGTTTTCTTCAGAGTCTGATAAACCTCTGAAGACAGGTGCGCTTTCATGACCCTGTCGTCAAAGACAAGACTGCCAAAATAATCGGATACCGTTTCCATGTTGTATTTTCTCCCTCCATAATATAGAAAAAAACAAAGGCGCTCCGAGACCCAAGTCTCAAAGACGCCTTTGCCTTATGCGACCATTATACACGGCCTGGGGCGGTTTGTCAATACCTTTTTGCAACTTTTTTTGAAAATCCTGCATTTTTTCGAAAAAACTTGATTTTTCGCTTGACAAAACGATAGAAAGGATGTATAATGCTTGCAAATGAGCAAAGGCGTTCATTTGGGGAGAAGTCCCCGGATGGGCGTCTTTATTGCTTTTTTCAGGAAAGGATTGGGGCAATGAAGTCAGAAGGTCAGATCAGGATTCCGTCCGGGTGCGCCATTGCGGCCGTTATTTCACGGCAGGGGCGGCGCATGTCGGGCGCAGCCATCACCGAGGCCATGAAACCCATGCACGACCGTTCCAACGGTCTGGGGGGCGGATTCGCGGGATACGGCATTTACCCGGCGTACCGGGATTTTTACGCATTTCATTTATTTTATAAGGACCGCGACACGCGCAAGCTGTGCGAGCAGTTTCTGCGTCAGGGCTTTGAAATCGTGCAGTCCGAAATCATCCCTACCCGCAAAATTCCCGCCATTACCGATGAGCCGATCATCTGGCGTTATTTCGTATCGCCCCTGCGGTCGGTACTCGCTTCCCTGCAGACCGACGAGGAGGAGTTTGTGGCGCGCACCGTAATGAAGATCAATGCGGAAATCGACGGCGCCTATATTTTCTCCAGCGGCAAGAACATGGGTACCTTCAAGGCGGTGGGATATCCCGAAGATGTGGGTGTATTTTATAAATTGGATGAATATGAGGGATACGCATGGACCGCACACGGACGCTATCCCACCAATACACCCGGCTGGTGGGGCGGCGCGCACCCCTTTACCCTGCGCGACCTCTCAGTGGTACACAACGGGGAGATTTCCTCCTACGACGCCAACCGCCGCTTTATCGAAATGTACGGGTATAAATGCACATTGCAGACCGACACGGAAGTCATTACATATATTATGGACTACCTGTTGCGCCGTCAGGGGCTGACGCTTCCGGAGGCGGCAAATGTGGTGGCAGCGCCGTTCTGGAGCGAGATTGACAAAAAGAGCGATCCGCAAGAGCGGCAAAAACTTCTCTATCTGCGCACCGTATTCCCGAGTCTGCTGATCACCGGTCCGTTTTCGATCATTCTCGGATTCACGGGCGGCCTGATGGCGCTCAACGACCGGCTGAAACTGCGCTCCATGGTGGTGGGAGAAAAGGATGACCGGGTCTTCATTGCAAGCGAGGAAGCGGCAATCCGGGTCATGGAGCCGGATGCGGAACACATCTGGGCGCCCGCCGGAGGAGAACCGGTCATTGTCACGGTTGAAGACGGAAAAATATGATTCCGGTTTCAGTCATTACGGCTATGCCGCGATCCCGGCTCACACCCGCACAGCCTACCAAGCCCGATTGGGAGAAAGGAAACTTCCGCCGCGCCCGGGGGGCGGACGGAAATCAACAAGTCAAATATGAGTATTGATTTTATATATCCGGAATTTGAAGTGGTCCGCAATGACAATCGCTGTATTGCCTGCCGCGTCTGCGAACGACAGTGTGCAAACGAGGTTCACCGTTATGATGCAGCCCGCGGGATCATGGTGAGCGACGAGTCCAAATGCGTCAACTGTCAGCGCTGCGTCTCGCTTTGCCCGACCCGCGCACTCAAGATTGTCAAAAGCGACTGCCGCATGCGTGAAAACGCCAACTGGCAGGATGAAACCATCAAAGAAGTG
>CASFDI010000015.1 GCA_949293405.1 uncultured bacterium
AAAGTTAAAAGAACTTTTTTTATCATATAATTTCATCGTGCCCACAATAATTTTATATTTAAATGCGTTTATTACTTCGCTAAAGAAAGCAGGTGATGTAGAATTTATAAAATCCAATGATGTATCAATAAAACGGTACAAATCTTCTAAATGATAACAGCAGACCAAAATATTCTCAGTTTCATATGCAATAGCAGATATGTTCTTTTGAAAATCGTCCAATTTATCCCATTCAATTTTAAGATTGTTATTCATATACCACCGGAAAATCCACTTGATGTAAGTTGCACTTATAATATATCAGAAATTTAGTTAAAATGCAATATTATTTGTTGCACCTGATACACCTATTGTAATTGAATTCCTGTGGTTGGACAGCAATAGGTGTTTTTCTTTTTTTGCGTCAAAATCGCTGTAATAGTATTCTTTTTCCTTTGCTATAAAAGGTGTAAAAATATGAAATGTGGGATATTAAAAGGTTTTTCAGGTTTGTCGAACATATTTTCTTCTGATACTAAAAGTGCCTTGATTTTTTATTCCAAAGGTATATAATAGTATTATGTATTTAAAGCTTTTTGAGGGGAAATATAATATGAACAAATCTGAATTCAAGCGGGCGATGTGTTGCGGTCTTGGCAGATGCGTGGTTGAACTGTCCTCATCCGGTAACATCAACAAATACAAGAATATAGTACTGTGGGGCTGTTTGCATCATTTATCTTACGATAAAGTGTTTGAGGGAACGCGTGCATATTATGTTTATAAATTGACAGAATTTTTCCAAGACGAAATGTTTTTCTTATGCCCTGTAGCAGAAAAATTTTCCTCGCTTTCTGCTTGCGCCGATTCGGATACTTTCGCACATTGTTGTGAACTTCTTTGTTGTTTTGCTGAATCCGGAAACGACTTTGCGGAGCAAATTCTGAAAGAGAAGTATGCAGATTTATATTCCTTTTTATCAGAAGAATCTGATAAAGCAAAATTGAAAAAGGCTTCGGTGAATTTTGAAAACCTGTGTGTTTATTCAGATTCTCTGTATGGCTTTTCCTTCTTCTGCAAAATATGCAAAGATATAGGAGAATTGTTCTTACATAAAAAAGATGCGGATTTTTCGTGGTTTTATCATAACGGCGAAAGTCGATTCGGCAAAAAGCGAGTACAGGCCTTTTTGAAAAAGAAAGCCGTCAAGGAAAATGAATATGCTGTCTTTTATGACAGGCTGTGTTTGGAAAATGTAAAAGAACAGGACACTACTGCAAGAGCAGAAACAACTGCAAAACGGATTGAAAAAGTGAGAAAAGGAACCGAGAGTTTGCGGGATCGGCTTAGATTGCGCTATAACAAGAACTTACAGCAAAGCAACTTTCTTGCAGAGATGATCCGTTCCACCAATGACGAGAATCGCAAGGCACAGCTGTTGCAATGCTTTTGCGAGGATTGCCCCATTAAAAGCGAAGATTTGATTGCTTATTATCAGAAAGGAAATATTGCCTTAAAAAAAGAGGCCTTGCGGATTTTAAGTGAGCGTCGGGAAAGTCAACTGCGCGAATTTGCTTTAATGGTGCTGCAAGAAGATCCGGGGAACGGCAGTGTAGTGATTTTGTTGTTGAATAATGGTCTTCCGGGTGATGAAAAAATTCTGTTTTCCGCTCTCATAAAACTTAAAATTGATTATGGAGACAGTGAAAATTGGCATGATGCATTTTCCGCTGTAATGGTGGCCGATTTCAAAAAAATATCTGTCCCGAAGGAAGTATTATATTATATTTACGAGAATTCGCTATGTTCTTTTTGTCGCGGGAGCGCAATCCGTCTTCTTGCACGGAAGAGATGGCTTACGGAAGATATATTGCATGAATGCCTTTATGATTCCAATTACGAAATAAGATTGTGGGCAGAAAAGAAACTCAACAGAAAAACTGCTGGAAATGCAAAAACAGACTTATAAAAATGAAATACAGAGGAAAACCGTGAACCTGACGATTGCAAAGTCAGCCGATCCTGAAAACGCCATTACATTTACGATCCGAACGAGCTTTCCGAATAAGAAAAGCAGAAAAAGTACTGCCTGTTTGACTCAAAAAAACCGATCTGCGGGACGGAACGGTCCGTAAAGAAAGGAGACACATGAGTAAATGCTTGCCATTATACTGAAAAACAAAGAGCAATATGTATCGCCCATATTTGCGGTAAAAGAGGCGGGATGGCGTTCTGAGGTACTGGCATTTGACAGTCGGCAGTCGCATATTGAAAGAATCAGAATGTGGCGCCCCCATCGTCAGGTGTTCATTGTCGATTGGGAAGACTTCGAAGGAAAAAGAAAAAAATGGACGGGTTATGATTGGGTTCTGGATGACAGCAGATTATGGAAAGCCCTGCGGTTCCGGAAGAGAGCCGATATCAGCTCGTTTCCGGAATTCGGGAAATACACGGGTGAGATCACTCTTCCGGAATGGTTCGAGCTCCGGCAGGAGAAGGACATTCTGAGTCTAATGAAGCTTACATTCGGTTTTCATGATTCCTTCCTGATGAGAGTCGATCAGAACGGTCAGGATATCGAAATTGAATTTGATACTACTTGGGGTTGTATCGTCACCGTAAAGTTTCAGGGTGTACGGGATGTGGCTTTTGTGGACCGGATCGGTATTATATATGATTCTGAACTTGAACAAACGGACGGCGGTTTTCGTTGGATGGTCACTTGCTTTGACTCCGGCGGAATCGGAGGAGTCGTGGATGACGCTCCTTTTTCGGGAGAGCCTTATATTTTCTGTGATAACATCAAGTGGAACATGAGAACCGGCATGAGCCGTTATAGTGGCGAAAAGAAATACAACACACTTGACGAGCTGTACAATGATCTGAAATCTGTGTCTGATCATGTGTTTCTCAAAGACGGTCAACTCATTCTGCATCATAAAAATGACACGCTTGTGATAGAGAAAAGCCCGAAAGGTTACAGAACTTATTTTAATGGTAAGCAGGAAAAGGAAATTACGGGTGATATTTTCGAGCATGCAAGTGATTTTTTAACGCAGATCAATCCCGAAGACATAGAAGAGGAAGTTCTGGCAGATATTCAGTCGGTCAAGCCGTTGTATATATGGCATTATATGAAGTATGCACTTTTCATTTCTGTTCTGTGGTCTGCGCTTGGGTTGTTCTTGCATTTTGGGGAAAAAATGCATTGGGTGTTGCTTGCAGTGTTATTTCTGCCTGTTTTACTGCTCGTTCTGATCTGTCCGGTCGTCTTTTTAATCGGGGAAACAGAACGAAGATATATGATCACGCCGACAAAAATATATTATTTTAATGGAGATGTTTTCTGTTCATTGCTTTATATTTCCGAAATAAAAGACATCAAGTTATATCGCAGTTTATTAAAAAAGGGGATCGGAACAATAAAAATCAGGCAGAAGAATGCAATCACATTCGGCGAGGGGCTTATTGCGGTCAAAGAGGCAGAAAAAATTTATAAGCTGATCAATCAAACAAGAGTCGTGTAGTCTGAATATCCGAAGATGATATCCGACTGCTGAGCCTGTAACGGAGAAAGGAACCACGATATTTTATTCAGACATTCCTCCCGAAAAGCGGCATCGCGGCCGATTCTGTTATCTGAAACCGTTCAATGAATACCCCGGCAGTTTTGACAACTGAACAAACAGAGAGATCTGCAGGGAAGTGGACGCCTGTTTTAATCAGCATGAAGTGATATCCTGAATATTCTTCAGGATTATGCAGATGCTCCGAAAGCAGAATCAGGATTGAACAGGTGATACCGTAAAAACAGATCAATGACCGAGGGGGCACAGCAGAGATCACTGCCGATGCGAATAGATAATTCTGAACCTGGACAACAGGACGGCGGTTTTCGCCGGATGGTCACTTGCTTTGACTCCGGCGGAATCGGAGGAGTCACGGATGACGCTCCTTTTTCGGGAGAGCCATACATCTTTTGCGACCGGGTTCCGTGGCGAGTTGTAAAGGTCGGGTAAAACTGTTTTGACCGGATTTCAGGCTGGGCAGAGACCTGCAATGAACGGTCAGGTGTGCTGTCCCCTTCCGGAAAAGGATCCCGCAAGAACCGAGTAAGAACCGGATAAGTATCGGATAAGGACCGGGCAAGGACCGGATAAGGATAGAATAAGTATTGAATAAGACCCGGATCGGGGATGGCAAGGCGTTCCGATGCCGGCTCCTGGATGCTCAGTGCCCTCCGGGGGCCGGGGTTTGCCGCACGAGCATGCCCGGACTGTTGCGGCAGTCCGCAGATGGCGGGTGTTCATATTCCGTCCATATGAACACCCGCTTTTCTTTTAAACAGAACCGGCAGAAGGGTGACGGCTTCACAGCCCCAAGGACCGTCAATCCTTTACAAACAACCCGTCTGTCGTGAATTAGATGACCGATTGCTTCTGTGACAACGGATGCGATCTGGGGAATCCCACCCCGGCGTTCCGTTTCATCAAGGTTTCCCCAGCGCCATATGGCGCTGAGGAAACCTTTTTATCAGCGTTAAAATCGGGCAGAAATTCGTTCCGTTTCCGCTCGCCGCCCGGATGGCGCTTTTCGGAGCTATGGCGGCTGCAGGGTAACATGGAAGGGAGAAGGCACCGCAGCCCGGTGGCAGGACCGGTGTCTCATATAGGAACATCACTGTCCCGGGAGACCGGATTCCTTTGCAGCCGGGGCGGTCTCTTGGCAGGGATCCATGGTGCAAAAAACGAGAGTGTCAGACCCCCTGACGCAGAAAGTCTGCAGCTATATGAATTTCAAGCTTTCAGTTCCGTTTTGCTCTTCGCGCACCTCCGCTCCTGAAGAAAAACCGTCCGGTAAAACCCGGACGGTGCACTGCTTTATGCTGTTCTGCCGCAGGAGAGTCCTTTTCCATGGTCCGCTTCTGACGGACTTGCGCAGCAGAACACGGGTGTTTTGTTTGCATGAATGTGTGCACGGATGGCGGCGCCTGCTACAAAGGCGGCGCGGCCGTATGCTTTACGCAAGCGGCAAAGTTGCCGAAAAGATCGTGACATCATCTTTGCGTTCATATGTCAATTTTCCGTGCATGGATTCGATGGCGGCTTTGGCCAGGAAGAGTCCGAGACCGGAGTTGTTTTCGGAAGGATCTCCCGAAACGAACGGATCAAAGATATTTTTGTCGGTTGTAACGCCCCGTCCGTCATCGATGATATTGAGATGACAAAACCCTTTGCTTTTTGTTGCCGTTACAGACAAATGTGTGCAGAACGAGTGCTCGATGGCGTTTAACACCAAATTCAGTATTACGCTCTTCAAAGCGGCTTTTTTTGCGTACACATTTAATTTTTCGGGAAGCGTAACTGTGAGAAAGATGCCGTTTGCCTCGCAGTCGGGGCGCAGATCGTCGGTTACACTGCGCACCAGCTCGCTCAGATTCAATATTTCGGACTGTTCCGCAACATGGTTTTGCCTGCCGTACTTTCCCAGATCTGCAAAATCTTTTTTCAGTTCTGCATTTTTCTGCAATAAGGAATCCACTTTTGCAACCAGTTCCGGCACAGATAAATTCTGTCGCAGATCCAACAGGGAACCGTTCATGCTGAAGACGGTTTTTTTCATGTCGTGGCTTACATACAGTAAAATTTTATCGCGTTCGGAAAGGACATTTTTCAGACTGCGCGTCTGCAATTCCACTTCCTGCTCCAGATTGGTCGTAAGGTACCGGTTGCGGATTTCCGCATAGATAAATTCACGAAGGCCCAACACCAGCGTGATTCCGAGCATCGCAAGGCACAGCCAGAATGCGGGGGAGAGCACAATAAACGGAAGCGATTGAGACAGAAACAAGGCCGTGAGGGTCAACACGCCGGAGACGACGTTGTTCAGACGCAGTCCGATCGGCTTGCCTTTGCATACATCGTAAATCGTAAACCCGAAGACAAGGGCAATGCTGACGAGCGCCAGAATGAAATAGGCACGGCTGATTGCCGTATAGGCAGACGCACTCGTGCAGAAAGGGGACAGAAAGGATAATACGGCCGCGGCAAGGGCGCAAGCGGTCGCCAAAGGCAGAACCGGAATCTTTCTTATCTTCTTCGGAAGGTATAGCGCAGAGGCAAAGAGGATAAAGCCCGTGAAAAAGCGGCGTATCCCAAGCAGCAGATACGGAACGGTGGTAAACCCGAATAACAAGTAAGTGGAAAACAATGCTGAGAAAATGCCGGCGGCAAACAGCAGCTGCGGAATGAAAGAGAAGGAGCGCCTCAGAATACAGATCAACAGAAACAGCAGAAATGTTGCAGCCCCGATAATCGAGCCGATCAGAAGGACCGAGCGGTTCCCGGCAACCGTTTTCTGAATCGCCGCATCGTCTCCGATCAGAATACCGCCTGATAATCCTGTGAAGTTCTCGTTGTCCGCTTCGTAATGGATCGTGACGAGGCATTCTCTGGAGTACTTGTTCTCGGCAGAAATGGGAATATCGATAAACAGAGGCTCTGTGGCAGTCTGATGTGTGACCGTATCATCAAATTCAGACGGGGATGAGTAATTGGTATAGTACTCGGTATTGTATCGGTCAATCGAGCCGACATACTCTTTATTCTGATATTGTACATACACACTGCATGCAGAAAATACGGGGGGAATGTACATGGTCAGGTGCCAGTTTCCGTCCGGTTTCAACAGATGATTCAGGCTGTCGCTCTCTGCCCACTCTTCTATCGTCAATGTATCTATATAAAACCGGTATGTTCCGCGTTTTGCGGATTCGGTGCCGCTGTTTTCGCCGGATACAATCTGGTCCAGTTCCGCAAATTCATCCGGAAGATAGTTGAACGCCGTCATGTTCATAACGCCTTGCACATCCAGGATGGAGACGGTGTTTACGGACACACCGTTATAGTCTTTTTTCCGGACAGGCGTATCCCGGATGGCAGTGCGCTCCGCAAAACTTAAAATAATCGAAAGTGCCGAGCAGAAAAGAACCAAACCAATCAAGATAGAGATATTTTTCATGTTCTTTTTCATAGGACCTCTCCCGTAAAACAGTATCCTTTATTGAATTCGGTACGGATGATGCTTGAGGGCATGGCGGCATTTAATTTCCTGCGCAGCGAGGATAAATGCGCGCGTATGGTCGTGGTATGCAGACTGGGCGCACACCAGATTTTTTCATAGATTTCGTCAGCGGTAAAGCACTTGCCCCGGTTTTTTACCAGAAAAAACAAAATATTGAATTCCGAAGGTGTAAGCGAAATAAGCTCGCCCTTGTATTTTACGGTACGCGTATTGGAGTTGATGGAAAAAGATCCGAAAGCCTCCACCGCGTCCGATTTGGGGAGCAGCCGCAGTGCAATATGTGTCTCCAGAAGCCGCATCGAACAGGGTTTTACAACATAATCGGAGGCCCCCGAGGTAAGCCCTGTCAGAACGGTATCCTCGCTGTCCAGGGAAGAAAGAATGATCACCGGCGGCAAAGCAGGAACTGCTTCGAACAGATCCATCCCCATGCTGTTTCTGAGTATCAGGTCCAGAACCACGGCATCGATGCTGTCCACTGTCGTCAGCAGACTGACCGCTTCTTCGACATCCGAGGTGGTCAGAACAGTATTTGCGGGAGAAAAATACGCGGTCATTTCCTTGATCAGCCTGTCATCGTCTTCTACAAACAGCAATGTTCTGCCGCATACGGTATAATTCATACATGTTCTCCCTTGGGTAAATCTGCAGATTGGAAATGGAGGTTGCAAGAGTAAGAAGGCTTGTACACAGGGAAGTGTGAGCAGAACGGGGTGCCACACACCAATCCGGAAGGAATAATCTCTGTGAACCATATAGATTCTACCACAAAACCGGGATAAAATCAACATACAACTTCCGAGGACCGGCCTCAAAGAGAGGTAAGGATGTAAGTTTGCCGGTCAGAATACAGAATGGAGGCATGCCGGCGGTTTGCGTACCGCGATGAGTGAACAGGAATATACAGGGGAAGCAGATCCGTCTGCACAAGAAGACTCTGAACTGTTTTCTGAAGGGGACATCCCCGGCTTGTTGCCGATAAACATCCGGATTCGGGATCGGCAGTATGATCGGCAAAGAGAGACCATCCTGCTATGTCGGTTGTGAAAAGGAAAGGGCCGTCCGGATGAAACGCCGGAATGATCCAACAGGGCAATTCAACAAAGCATTGCCCGGTTTTTTGTTTATTGCGGCTCAGAGCCAACAGGGGCCGCAGGCTGACTCCGGGGACAGCGGTCCGGAATAGGCGGATCGTGTCCGGCCGGAAGGAAGCGGGCGGTATTTTTCCTGTCCGTATTTCCCGGGGGAAAAGGGAGGAGACGGGTGTATAACCGCACACATATCCCGGGGTCATTTCCGGGATCAGACGCGGCAGCGGCTGCAGTGCGGAATTCGTCGCACCTTTGGTATGGGACAGCGGTACGGAATGAGAATTTGCCTTGCTTGTTCGTCGTTTTTCCACTTTTTGCCTTGGATGATTGATAATCGACGCCACCTGTTGTTGTGTTTTTGGCTTATTTTTTATTTGAAATATTAAAAATAATAGAATTTATAAATTATACTGATTGAAATATACCTGTGAAGAATTGTTAAGATTCGCGTTAAAGGGGGCCTTCAGGGTCCTTTTTGGATTATAATAGGATAGAATACGCCATAGCAATATGTGTCGGGAAATCATTCATCGGGTAAACAAGATCTGTTTTATGATTGCATGACGAATGAGAAAAATGCACTGTATTGTTGACGGTCTGTGCGACAATCTTCTGTTGGTTCTGTGCATTGGATTCCCGGTCTCGGGCAGGGCTGTGTTCGGTTCTGACTTCACCCGGAAGAATGTATCAGAGATCCGGAGGAGTTTTTCTGAAATGCACAAACGGAAGGGGCCGCACCTGTACATCTGTTTGCCAGCACCACGGATATGCTGTGAATGTGCAGCGCACCGCAGGGAGCGTCAGGAGGGGTGCCCGGTTGTTTTTCAGCACGGAAGCGACAGACGGCCGGAGCACAGATAATTTATATCGTGATGATTGTAAAAACAGAAAAGGGGTAAACGGATTATGACAATCGAAAAGACCAGTGAAGGTACGGAATTAACATTGGCGCTTACCGGAAGGCTGGACACAACCACTGCGCCGCAGCTGGAAACCGAAATGAAAAGGAGTATCGCCGGCATGGAAAGTCTGATTCTGGATTTCGCCGGATTGGAATACCTGTCTTCGGCAGGACTGCGCGTGCTGCTTGCGGCGCAGAAGGTGATGAACAAGCAGGGGAAAATGGTGATCCGCCATGTGAACGAAACCATATCCGAAGTATTTGAAATCACCGGATTTTCGGATATCCTGACGATAGAGTAAGGTGCGGTCCCGGAATACATACGGACGGATATTTGAATGAAAACGGCTTATTTTGGAATAGATGCTCTGGCGGACTGTCTGGAAGTGCTGCTGCGCGACGGACATGAGGTGGTCAGGATTTTCACCACGGAAGTGGACGAATACGACCGCACGGATAGAATCTGCGCCATAGCAGACCGACAGGGAATCGCCGTGCAGAAGACGCGCGTTTCACAACAGGACATCGCCGATTTGCGCGACATCGGTGTGGAGCTTACCGTGACTGCAGGCTATCCTTGGAAAATCCCGGTGACCGATGCGTTTATGCAGGTCAATTTGCATCCGGCACTTCTTCCGGAAGGCAGAGGGCCGTGGCCCATGCCGGTCGCCATCCTGCACGGCAAAGCGTCCGGGGTAACATTGCATAAACTGACGGAAGAATTTGACAAGGGAGACATCCTTTTGCAGACAAAGATCCCGCTTGCCGAAGGGGAAACCCTTCTCACGCTCGGCGACCGGATTCAGTCCGAAGCGGCACAGTTGCTCGGGATTTTTTTACGGGATCCGGAAAAATACTGGGCAGAAGCGCGGCCGCAGGGCCACGGCGAATACTGGCCGGAGCCGGACGATTCCGCGCGCACTCTACAGGTCGGTGAGGAAGCGCGCGTGCGTGCTCTGAAACTGCGTGCGTTCGCCGGATACGGGTGCCTGGTGTACGAAAACGGCATCCCCTGGGTGACCGACGGGGATGGGCAGAAAAAAGAGCTGTATTTCCGGAAACTGTCTCTTTCCGACCGGCAGAAAACCGAGCGGATCCGGCACAGGTATGCCCCTGCACTTTCCGATTATACTTTTGCACTGCTCTGGTGCTGGCGACGGCAGATGGCGTTATCTGTCTGTATCGGAGAAGATTTTTTTGTTGTCAAGGGAGAGGGATATTACTTTTTTCCCATTGGGTCGGCCGAAAAAACGGTGTATTTCCTGAGGGAACTGCTGAAGCGTGAAAAAGTGGTTCTGCGTTTTTGCGACGAGCAGGCAAAGGCGGTGATCCTGCGGGAATTTCCTGCGTCCGCCTGTCGTCTCTGTGAAGACGACTGCGACTATGTGATCGAAAACAGACAACTGCACGATCTGCCCGGCGGGGAACTGATGCGGCGCAGAAACGATCTTCACCATTACATCCATC
The DNA here is from genome assembly GCA_949293405.1 of uncultured bacterium. Taxonomy (GTDB): domain Bacteria; phylum Bacillota; class Clostridia; order Oscillospirales; family CAG-272; genus UBA1740. Next base: position 10,522 of record CASFDI010000015.1, read on the forward strand.
TGGATCCTCCCCCTGTTGCCGAGCCGATCACACGGCAGAATCTGGCGGAGGCGGCCGCTCTCTCCGAGCGAATCCGGCTTACGGGCAGCGCAGACGGCGACGCCGAACGGGAAGCCTTCCGTCATTTTTTCGATCTCGGGCTGAAAGGGGTCCTGATACGCCGGGGAGGGGTCGTCGGATTTGCAGTCGGCTCGGAAAAAGACGCGCACACCCTGCAGGGACATTTCAGCAAATGCACCGAACGCGTGCGCGGCGCATCGCTCTTTGCCATTCGCAGCTGTTCCGATCTGATGGCAGATCAGTATGAATATACCAATCTCGAGGACGATATGGGAAGCGCGGGGCTGAGGACCTTCAAGCGTTCCCTGAAGGCGCAGGTCGTTCCGTCCTATACGATTGAATTGAGGCAGTAAATGAAGCAGGACACAATGTTTGTAAAAAAACTATACGGGCGATTCTTTCTGCCCGCTCTGCTCAGTTCTCTTGCGCTCGCTGTAGGCGCGGTGGCTGACAGTCTGTATGTCGGCACAAGCGTCGGCGAGAGCGGCCTGTTCGTGATCGGGGCTGCTTATCCGATCTATATGATATTCAGTACGCTGAGTATCGGTATGGCGTCGGGCGGGGCGGTACATTTCGCCGCTGCGCTGGGGGCGGGGGAAGAAAAAAAGGCGCGTAACATCTTTTTCAGCACCTTATTTTTTGATCTGGCGGGAATTGTTCTGCTTGTTCTGCTCGGTCTTATCCTGCGCGAACCGCTGATCCGTTTATTGGGGGCGGCGGCTGACAGCGAAACCAGTCACACCATGCGCTCCTACATGACGCTGATGCTTGCTGTATCGCCCGTCTTGTTCCTGCAGGCACCCCTGCAGTTTTTTGTTTATTCGGACGGCAATCCCAGGCTTGCCTCTGCCGCACTGATTGCAGGAAATGTGTGCGACTGCGTGTTTGGCTTTCTCTTCATTGTGGTCCTGAAAACCGGCGTCATCGGTTCGGTCCTTTCCACGCTCTGCGGTGCAATCGTTATGGAATGCATCTGCCTTACACACTTTTGCCGCGGAAAAGGGGCGCTTCGCTTCCGCACATGCGGCAAACCGGTCCTGCGTGTCGCGACGCGGTCCTTCTTTACCGGATTTTCCACCGGAGCGGTCTACTTTTACCAGTTTGTAACCGTCCTTGTGATCAATCGCATTCTGCTTACTATCGGCGGTGAATGGGGGGTTGCGGTATACGATGTGGTGTTCAATCTGGGCAGTGTAGTCACCGCGGTTACCGAAGGAACAGCCATGGCGCTGATTGCGCTTGTTTCCACTTTCTACAGTGAACGGAATGCGGCGGGGATACGCGGCAGTCTGCGCCTGGCCTGCATCTGTTGTTTTGCGCTCACCGCAGTACTGGGTGGAGGATTGGCATTAATGGCGCCGGAATGCTGTTCACTGTTCGGCATTTCGGATACTTATCTGCGTGAAGCTGCCTACGCAATGCGGCTGTATATGGCGGGCATGGCTTTCGCTTGCCTCAACGGCGCGCTTGCCGCGTACTTTCAGAGTATCGTGGCGGAAAAGATTTCTTATCTGATCACCGCGCTTCGTTCCTTCGCGCTGCTGCTCCTGTTTGCAGGGCTGTTTTCGATGGGCGGCTATGGCGTCTTCTGGTATTGCTTTCTTTGCGCGGAGGCTGTGTCGTTCGTTATCGCGGCGGCAGCCGCCATCCGGAGGAATGTATTCAAAGAGGACGGTGCCGCTGTCTTCTCCGAAACATTTATCGGCAAGTCTGAGGAAATATCCGACCTGTGTGAGCGCATACAGCATTTCCTTACGGTGCAGGGGGCATCGGAAAAGAGAGGTTATTTCATTTCCCTCTCGGCAGACGAGGTGTTCCGGCTGATTGCGGCGAACGGGGACACGGTCGTTCTGCAATTCACCTTGATCTATCGGGAAGGCAGGGACTGTGTCCTGCATTTCCGGGATAACGCGAAGCACTTCGATCTGACCCAGTTGTCCGAAGAGGATGAAATCGGTCTGAGAATCATCAAAAACAAGGCAAAAAGTTTTTACTACCGGCCGCAAGTCGGATTCAATACGCTTACGGTCACATTCTGAAAAAGGGTGATTTATGAAACAGAGAATGATTTCGCTGCGGATGAAACTGTTACTGGCCATTGCTCTGCTGGTGCTTGTGCTGAGTACTGTGGTCGTGTGTGTGAGCTATTTTACATACCGCAATACCATGAACGAGCATTACGAAACGCTTGGAGAAAATATTGCGCGGACCGCGATCTCCCTGATGGATGAGGAGCAAATGCGCATGTTCAAAAACGGTGTATTTGAGGGCGGCGAAGCGGTTATGCAGACGGCAGAGTATCGGAATGTCCTGTCTTTGCTCAAGGATATCAAAAACAGCAACGATGTGCTGTACCTCTACATGATCTATCCCACCGAACAAGGATCCTACTTTCTGTTTGATACCGACGAATCCGAGGAGTCCTGCCCGTACGGCTTCTTTATGGAATATTACGAGGGAAGTTTCGATTCCATTGTCGGGGATCTGGTGGCAGGGAACCGTGTTCCTGCCGTCATTTCGGATGAAGAATACGGTTGGATCATCAGCATCTCCTATCCGTATAAAAGCAGTGACGGCGAACTGCTCGGCTATGTCTGTGCGGATATACCGATGGACAATGTGGTGCGGGACCGGCAGAACTACCTGCTCACCACCCTGCTGCTTCTGGCGGGCGTTACGGCGGCATTTGCCGTACTGTACTATATTCTGTTCAATTATGTTTTCGTCCGTCCCATCAAGAGAATGGCGGGTGCGGCAGCCGAATTCGTATCCGGCGGGCAGGATGGGGAATTCTCATCCTCTATCGCATCGCTGTCCGTGCGCTCGCACGATGAGTTGCGGCTGCTGTGCAACTCGATGAAAACCATGGAACAGAACATCCGGGAATATGTCAATAACCTGCGGGAAGTGACATCGGAGAAAGAGCGCATCGGCGCGGAGCTGGATGTGGCCCGGCATATTCAATCCTCCATGCTGCCCTGCATTTTCCCGGCATTTCCGGAGCGCAGGGAATTCGATATCTACGCAACCATGACTCCGGCGAAGGAAGTGGGCGGCGATTTTTACGACTTCTTTATGGTGGACGAGCGGCATCTTGCCATTGTAATGGCAGATGTCTCAGGAAAGGGCGTGCCCGCCGCACTGTTCATGGTCATCGGAAAAACGCTGATCAAGGACCATACCACTCCCGGCAGAGATCTCGGGGAGGTATTTGGTGAGGTCAACAGACTGCTGTGCGAGAGCAACAGTGAAGGACTGTTCATCACCGCGTTTGAGGGCGTGCTGGACCTTTTCACAGGAGAATTCCGGTTCGTGAACGCCGGACACGAAATGCCGTTTATCGGACGGAAGAATGTCTTCCATCCTGAAAAAATACGGCCCGGCTTTGTTCTGGCGGGCATGGAGGAAATGCGGTACCGTTCAGGCGTACTGTACCTGGATGCAGGAGATAAGCTGTTCCAGTACACGGACGGTGTGACAGAGGCCACAGACGCGGCCAACACGCTGTACGGCATGGAGAGACTGGAAGCAACCCTTTCCGCTCACGGAGCAGATACCCCGCAACAGATCTGCGAAGCGGTCAAAGAGGATATTGACGCCTTCGTGAAGGACGCACCGCAGTTTGACGATATCACCATGCTTTGTCTGGAGTTCAAGGAAAAAATGCAGGCAGAAAAGGAGGAAGGACAATGAAGGAGCTGACGGTTGACGCAACGGTGGAAAACATCGCTATAGTCACAGACTTTGTAAATGCACAGCTGGAAGACCTTGGCTGTCCGGTGAAAGTGCAGATGCAGATTGATATTGCCATTGATGAATTATTCGGCAATATCGCGCATTACGCCTATGACCCGGATGTCGGTCCTGCTACCGTCCGTGTGGAAGTCGATGAAGAGCCGTGCGTTATCATTACCTTTATCGACAACGGCGTGCCGTACGACCCACTCAAGCGTGCGGATCCCGACACCACGCTGTCTGCGGAAGAGCGGGAAATCGGCGGGCTTGGTGTTTACATGGTCAAAAAAAGCATGGATGATATTTCCTACGAATATCGCAACGGACAAAATATTCTGCGCATCAAAAAGCGTATCTGAAGAGGCAGAAAAGGAGAATCAGAAACATGGAAAAGCAGATCTTCCGGGAAAAAAGTGTCGAAAGGGTATCTTCACCCGAACAGCTGAACGATTACATACGGGTATCCAATCCTTCTGTCTGGATGACCCTGGCGGCGATTATCGTGCTGCTGGTTGGGGTTTGCGTATGGGGGATACTGGGACGGCTGGAAACCACGGTAAGCGTTGCCGCGCTTGCCGGGGACGGATCGGTCGTCTGTTATGTGAAAGAGGCAGATGCCAGGGAGATCGCCAGCGGCATGACGGTGCGCATCGGTGAGAACCAGTTCACAGTACAGACTATCTCCGCATCCCCTGTCACGGTCGCACAGGGCGGGCCGTTCAGCGACTACCTTCTGCATGTGGGCGGCCTGCAGGTTGGCGAGTGGGTATACGAGGTTGTTCTGGACGGGAATCTGGCGGACGGCGTGTATGCCGCGGAGATTGTGGTGGACAGTGTCTCGCCTATGTCGTTTGTCCTGAATTGAGGCGCGCCGATGGAAACGAAAAAGAAAACCGGAAAGAAGAAAATAAAGGCGCCGCTGACGAAGGGAGTAGCCAAAGTGCCTGTCGTCATGCAGATGGAAGCACTGGAATGCGGCGCCGCTTCGCTGACCATGGTTCTGGCGTATTACGGAAAATGGGTGCCTCTGGAACAGGTGCGCGCGGATTGCGGCGTTTCGCGTGACGGCTCAAACGCCAAAAATGTACTCAAAGCGGCGCGAAGCTACGGATTGGTCGCCAAGGGATATCGCTATGAGCCGGAGGATCTGAAAAAAAACGGCAAATTCCCCTGCATCATCCATTGGAATTTCAACCATTTTCTGGTGCTGGACGGCTTCAAGGGCAACAAGGCATACCTGAACGACCCCGCGAAGGGCAACTACGCGGTTTCGATGGAAACATTTGACCGATCTTTTACGGGTATCTGTCTGATGTTCGAGCCGGATGAAAACTTTGAGCCGGGCGGCAAACCCAAGAGCATCCTTGCCTTCGCGAGAAAGCGGTTGGTCGGAGCGGGGGCGGCGGTGACCTTTGTGGTGCTGACCACTGTCATAGCCTCTCTGCTCGGGATCATTCAGCCTGCTTTTTCACGGATTTTCCTGGACCGGCTTCTCACCGGGAAAAATCCAGAATGGTTCTATCCCTTCCTGGGGGCGCTGGCTCTGATGGCGGTGGTGCAGCTGGTCATGGCATGGATCCAGGCGGTATGGTCCCTTCGGATCAACGGGAAAATGTCGGTGACAGGCAGCGCGTCGTTCATGTGGAAAGTACTGCGTATGCCGATGGAATTCTTTTCACAGCGTATGGCGGGAGATATTCAGATGCGGCAGGGGTCCAATGCGAGCATTGCGGGGTCCCTGGTAAACACTTTTGCACCGCTGATACTGGACGCAATCATGATGGTGTTTTATCTCGTGGTCATGATACGCTACAGCTGGATCCTGACGCTCATCGGCATTGCCTCCATTATTGTCAATATGCTCGTGGCGCGGCTGATCTCGAAGAAGCGGGTCAACATCACCCGCGTGCAGATGCGCGATGCAGGAAAGCTTGCGAGCGCGTCGGTTGCGGGCATCGAGATGATCGAGACCATCAAGGCCAGCGGCGCTGAAAACGGATACTTTGAAAAATGGGCGGGGTATCAGGCAAGCGTCAACACGCAGAAGGTGAAGTTTTCGCGCCTCAACCAGTATCTGGGCCTGATTCCTTCCTTTGTTTCCGAACTTTCAAACACGGCCGTCCTGATTATCGGCGTGTGGCTTACCATGCGCGGGCAGTTTACGGTAGGTATGATCATGGCATTCCAGGGATTCCTGGGCTCCTTTACCGCTCCCGCACAGAAACTGATTTCCGCCGGGCAGACTCTGCAGGAGATGCGCACCGAGATGGAGCGGGTGGAGGATGTCATGGAGTATCCCACGGATGTCGAATTCGAAGATGCGCAGCAGGACGCCGAATACGACAAACTCAGCGGCCTTGTGGAACTGAAGAATGTCACCTTCGGCTATTCCAGACTGGCGGCACCGCTGATCGAAAACTTCAACCTGACGCTGAAGCCGGGCAGCCGAGTGGCGTTTGTCGGTTCATCAGGGTGCGGCAAGTCCACTCTTTCAAAACTCATATCCGGCTTATATAAACCCTGGAGCGGCGAGATCCTGTTCGACGGAAAGCCGATCTCTGAAATAGACCGCAGCGTGTTTACCGGCTCCTTGGCGGTGGTGGATCAGGATATTATTCTCTTCGAGGACACCATTGCCAACAATATCAAGATGTGGGATACTTCCATCGAGGATTTTGAGATGATCATGGCTGCGCGCGACGCGAAACTGCATGAGGACATCATGCAGCGTGAAGGCGGATATCAGTATAAGATCACCGAAGGAGGTAAGGATTTTTCGGGCGGCCAGCGACAGAGAATGGAGATCGCGCGCGTGCTGGCGCAGGATCCCACCATCATTATTATGGATGAGGCGACAAGCGCCCTGGATGCGAAAACCGAATACGAGGTCGTAAATTCGATCAAGGAGCGGGGCATCACCTGCATTGTCGTAGCGCACAGACTGTCCACGGTGCGGGACTGTGACGAAATCATTGTAATGGATAATGGAAAAGTGATAGAACGCGGGACCCACGAACAGCTTTATGCGCTGGGCGGTGCGTATGCAAAACTCATTTCCAATGATTAAGGAGAGCATATGGGTTGGTTTGACGAACAGATAAAACAGAGGAAACAGAACGATGACGAAATGTTTGCCGAAGCCTTCGCGGGTATCGCGGGTGCGGTGACCGGAGAAAAGATTTCGGCGCTCAGCAGCGATGCCCAGAAAACCAAAAACGCTGTCGGCGAAATTTTACAGTATTATCGCGTCAAGCCGTGCGAGGTGCCCGATTCGGTAAAGGACATCAACGAGCGGCTGGAATACCTGTTGCGGCCATACGGTATCATGCGCCGCACGGTCAGACTGGAAAAGGGATGGTATAAGGAAGCGGTCGGCGCGATGCTTGCGATTAAAAAATCAGACGGATCCGCCGTAGCGCTGATCCCGTCCGGATTTTCCGGCTATACCTATTTCGATGCAGAAAAAGGTAAACGGGTGCGTGTCGGGAAAAAAACGCAGCTTCTGTTCGAAGACGAGGCGATTGCCTTTTATGCCTCGTTCCCACTTAAAAAGATCGGGATCAGGGATCTGGTGATCCATATCGTCAAGTCTCTGTCGGGCGCCGATTTTGTACTGATCGGACTGGCAACGCTGGCGGTTACACTGATCGGAATGCTTACCCCCCGCTTGACCAACCTCCTCTTCTCCGACATTCTGGAGAGCAGCAGTCCGCGGTTGCTGTTGGCAGTCGCGGTCTTCATGATATGCGTGTCCCTCAGCACGCTTCTGATCAGCGGGGTCAAGGCGCTCCTGATGGCACGCATCAATACGAAAATGGGCCTGTCGGTGCAGGCCGCCACCATGATGCGCATTCTGTCTCTGCCTGCAGATTTCTTTAAAGAATACAGCGCCGGGGATCTTGCGTCGCGTGCCGGCAGTGTACAGTCCTTGTGTAGCATGCTGATTTCAGCCGTGCTCTCGACCGGGCTTTCATCGGTGTTTTCCTTGGTTTATATCGGGCAGATTTTCACCTATGCGCCGGCGCTTGTTGTGCCCGCGCTTCTGGTGATCCTCGCTACCATTGCGGTTTCCGTTATCACGACCTTCGTTCAGCTGAGGGTAAGCAGACAGCAGATGAAACTCGGCGCGGAAGAAAGCGGTCTGACCTATGCGCTTATCTCAGGCGTACAGAAGATCAAACTCGCCGGTGCGGAAAAGCGCGCCTTCGCAAAATGGGGGAATCACTTTGCCGCTGAAGCGCGCCTCGAATACAATCCCCCCGCCTTTATTAAACTGAACGCTGTCATCACCACCGCGCTTTCTCTGGCGGGTACCATTATCATGTACTATTTCGCGGTGACAAGCGGAGTCACGGTTGCCGACTACTATGCGTTCAATACCGCTTACGGTATGGTGACCGGTGCGTTCATGGCGCTTGCAAGTATCGCACTGATGGCGGCTAATATCAAGCCCGTGCTTGAGATGATCAAACCTATCCTGGACACCTGCCCGGAAATATCAGAGGGAAAGCGCGTAATTGAGCGCCTTTCCGGCGGTATTGAACTCAACAATGTGAGCTTCCGTTACAATGAAAGCATGCCGCCCGTTGTGGATAATCTGTCCCTGAAGATCCGGCCGGGACAGTATGTCGCGCTTGTCGGCGCAACCGGATGCGGGAAATCCACGCTGATGCGCCTGATGCTCGGCTTCGAAACGCCGCAGAAGGGCGCGGTCTATTACGACGGAAAAGATCTTTCGACCATTGATCTGAAATCTCTGCGCCGCAGAATCGGCGTAGTGATGCAGAACGGCAAACTGTTTTCAGGCGATGTGTTTTCCAATATCACCATTTCCGCACCCTGGCTGACGCTGAACGATGCCTGGGAGGCCGCGGAGCTTGCGGGCATTGCCGATGATATCCGGCGTATGCCGATGGGGATGCACACCATCATTTCCGAAGGCTCCGGCGGGGTATCGGGCGGTCAGCGGCAGCGCCTGATGATTGCCCGTGCAATCGCCCCGAAACCGAAAGTGCTGATGTTCGACGAGGCGACGAGCGCGCTCGATAATCTCACGCAGAAGAGGGTCTCTGAAAGTCTTGACCAACTGAAATGTACGCGGATCGTGATTGCCCACAGACTTTCCACCATCCGGCGCTGCGACCGCATCATCTATCTGGAAGGCGGGAAGATCATTGAGGATGGCACTTACGATGAACTGATTGCAAAAGACGGTAAATTTGCCGAGCTTGTCGCCCGCCAGAGACTGGATGATACCGAGTATATCGGGAAAACTACACTTTTCTGAAAAATATTTCCGGAAAATTCGGCCTTCCGGCTTTTCCGGAGCGTATCAATAGACAGAAGCCCATGCGATCAGGTCATGTGAGTGTATCGGAGTCCTCATTACAAAATTATAAACAATCGGGGAGGAACACGGATGGAGCTGAGCAAAGACATGCTCGGGAAGGCAAAAGAAGCAAAAAGTCCTGAGCAGCTGTCGGCACTTGCCAAGGAGAACGGCGTGGAACTGACAGCAGAAGAAGCGGAAGAATATTTTGCACAGATGCATAAAGAAGGTGAGCTTTCCGATGAGGAGTTGGATCATGTTTCCGGAGGAGGCTGCCACAAGAAGGACGGCAGACTGATCGTTACCACCCGATACGGCTGTGATCTGTGGGCCTGTACGCATTGCGGAAGCACAAAGGTGTACAACTCACTGTCAGGAGGACAGCAGATGCATTGCTGCATCAGTCCCACCCCGGTCCTCAATCCGGGCACCTGTTCTTCCTGTAAATTCATGTCGTATGAGAAAGGCCTATGGCTTTGCAATCACCCAGAAAATACAAAATAACATATCAGGAGGGAATTATGGGAAACGAATTATTTGATCAGGCGAAAGCGGCAAAGAGCGCTGAGGAACTGCAGAGCATCGCCAAAGAAAACGGCGTTGAGCTTTCCGATCAGGAGGCCGCGGAGTATTTTGCGCAGATGCACAAGGCCGGGGAGCTTTCCGATGATGAACTGGATCATGTTTCGGGAGGAGGCTGCCACAAGAAGGACGGCAGACTGGTCGTTTCCATGGGTTACCACTGCGATCAGTGGACGTGCGTTCATTGCGGAAGGAGCAACATCTTCAATTCAGATGTGAACGGACAGATCCATTATTGTCCCAACGGCGACATGGTCAGAAACCCGCGTTCCTGTGCTACCTGCAAATTCAAGTCGGTTGAAAAAGGACTCTGGATTTGCAACCACCCCGAAAACACGAAGTGACAACTCAGACGGGGACAAGGGACGGCGAATGATCGGAACAGGCGAAGGGGCCAAAGAGTGTCGGGAAATCGCCGGGCACAGCACATGCCGAAGCATGGGTGCGCGCTCATTCAGAAATGAGCGGAACCGCGTTCTGCGGTTTTTTACTACAAATCAAAATGATTAATGGGGGTCATACAGATGGATCAGAAGGAGTTATTTGAAAAGGCGAAGGCCGCCGCAAGTGCACAGGAGTTGTTGACACTCGCCAAAGAAAACGGTGTGGAACTGACTGAAGAAGAAGCGGCGGATTATTTTGCACAGATGCATAAAAGCGGCGAACTTTCCGATGAGGAGCTGGATCATGTTGCAGGCGGCGGCTGCCATAAAAAGGACGGCCGGCTGATTGTCACCATGTTCTATAGCTGCAGTGGGTTTACCTGCATGTATTGCGGCAAGCAGAGCATGGAGGAGCATCGTCATGCGATCAATCTTCCGAGCGGTCAGTTCAACCGTATCACGGTCACGCCCATGTGCAATTACTGCAAATACTTTAAGACCGAACGGGGATTGAGAGTATGCAACAATCCCATCAACTGTAAATAACCGGCGCAAGAGGCCGGCAGGGATTCCGCTTCTCCGAAGAAAGCGAAAGAAACGAAGCACACGGAAAAAATACCGTGCACGCCAAAGGGAGGACATGGGCGTGACTTTGGACGAAGCAGCTGAGTATTCCGGCCAGGTGCAAGGAGAGGGAACACTTCTGATGAGGAAGCGGACCATGTATCGGGAGGCGTGCACCGGACGAAAATGCATTGCCCGGGATACGGACCTGTCGTGCGGCAGGTCGGTCCGGGATGAAACCAGTTGAGGAGATACAGAGAAAATGGAACTGAACGAAGAACTTCTGAAGAAAGCCGCGAAAGCGAAGAGTGCCGAAGAACTGCGCTCGCTCGCCATGGAAAACGGCATGGAACTGACCGACGCGGAAGCGGCCGGATACTTTGCAGAGATACATAAAGAGGGGGAGCTTTCTGACGAAGAACTGGACGGTGTCGCGGGGGGCGGCTGTCACAGGAAGGACGGCAGACTGGTTGTGACGGTCATGCACAACTGTGATCTGTTCACCTGCAAGCAGTGCGGCAAGACGGGGGTGCATTGGCATTCATCTTCAAGGAGCAACCAGTACCCGCGCTGCGACGACTGCAAGTACTGCACCTATGAGTCGGGGCTGTGGTTGTGCAACAATCCCGGCAATAGGAAGTAAAGTCGAAGTCCGGAGGAACATCATGGAACTGAGCAAAGAACTGCTGGAACAGGCAAGGGCGACGAAGAGTCCGGAGGAGCTTTTGTCGCTCGCAAAAGAAAACCGCGTGGAACTGAATGAAGAGGAAGCGGCCGCTTATTTTGCAGAGATGCATAAGAGCGGCGAACTCTCCGATGAGGAGCTGGACGGTGTCTCGGGAGGCGGCTGCCACAAGAAGGATGGCAGACTGGTCGTCACGATATGGTATGGCTGTGACGAATTTGTCTGCAGTTACTGCGGACGCAACCATACAGAGACACACGCCCATTCGATCCCGCAGTCAAACGGCACGGTCCAACGCTCCTATTTTCCTCCCAACTGCCATTACTGCAAATATATATCCTATGAGGGCGGTCTGTGGCTGTGCAACAATCCTTCAAAAATCAAATAATATCAGGAGAGAGTCATGGAACTGAACAAAGAGTTGATGGAAAAGGCAAAAGAGACAAAGAGTGCGCAGGAACTTTTGTCGCTTGCCAAGGAAAACGGTGTGGAGTTGACCCAGGAAGAGGCGACGGCTTATTTTGCAGAGATGCATCAGAGCGGTGAGCTTTCCGATGAGGAACTGGATCATGTGTCAGGCGGCGGCTGCCATAAGAAGGATGGCAGATTGGTTGTAACGGTCCGGTACAGTTGTGAACATTTTGTCTGTAAACACTGCGGCAGAGAAGACTCGCCGAATCATAAGCATGCTGGTGTGCCGATATCTCCCGGGTGTGATATTTGCAAGCATATGTCCTATGAAGGCGGTCTGTGGCTTTGCAATCATCCTGCTAACAGGAAATGAAATGGATGTACAATGTAAAACAAAAAATGTTCTCGGAGGGAAACATGGACTACAAGGAATTGTTTGAAAAGGCAAAAGAGGCAAAGAGCGCCGAAGAGCTCATCGTGCTTGCAAAAGAAAACGGCGCGGAGCTGACCGAGGAAGAGGCGGCGGACTATTTTACACAGTTGCATCAGAGCGGCGAGCTCTCCGATGAGGAGCTGGACCATGTATCGGGCGGCGGCTGTCACAATAAGGACGGCAGACTGATCGTCACCGAGTTCTACAGCTGCGAACATGCCGTTTATACAAAAATCAACTATTCCTCCTGCGTTACTTGCAAATATTCGTCCTATGAAAAGGGCTTGCGGCTTTGCAATCACCCCGCGAACAGAAAATAACGGGGGAAAAGGGATCCGTTCGCGTATGGATGCCAAAAGCGCAAAAGGAAGGCACGGCATACCTGCCTGTCGGTACATCCGCAGGGGAGAGCGGTGCCGCTCTTTTGTTGCATCGCGTTGGTGCATCTGAAACAGACCAATCTTTCGAGGTATGATATGAACTATATTCTGAATCCGAATATCGCATTGCGCAGCTGGCGGCTGGTGCCGTATGCCTATTATATCAGACACCGGCGGGACGCATGCGGGCTTTCGCGTGAGGAATTCGAACTGCTGAGCCGCTGTGACGGTACGGAAGAGCTGGAGGAGAGCGAACTGCTGCACCGGCTGACTGAATCGGGTATGGTGCGTCCATGCACAGGCGGGGAGCTGCTGACCGACTGGCAGAAGCCGAGATCCTGCGACAACCGCTATTTTCCATCGATGAGCGTGATGATCACAGGCAAATGCAACTACAATTGCCTGCACTGCTTCAATGCGGCAGACAACGCGCCCCTGATGAGCGAGTTTACACTGGAAGAAGCGGAAAAACTCATCGGAGAAGCGGAAACATGCGGCATCAACGCGGTGACCGTCACGGGAGGCGAGCCGATGCTGCATCGGCATTTCTTTGAGATTATCGAAAGCATCTATGCGCACGGCATGTATGTGCGCGAACTCAATACCAACGGATTCTTCATCGATGATGATGCGCTTGCAAGACTGAAGGCGATTGACGGTGATATCCGCATCAAGATTTCTTTTGACGGCATCGGTCATCACGACTGGCTCCGCAACCGCAAGGGCGCGGAAGAGAACGCACTGCGCGCCATCCGGCTTTGCGTGAAGTACGGGTTCTTCACGCAGGTGCAGACCAATGTGCACCGGAAGAATATCGATACACTGCTGCAGACGGCGGAGCAGATGGACGACATGGGCGTGGAGCACATGCGCATCATCCGCACGACAGAAGCACCGCGCTGGCTGCAGAATGCGGACGGCGCAACGCTCGGAATCGGCGAATATTATGATACCATGTTTGACTTTCTGCGTGCGTATATCCAAAAGCCGCACAGGATGAGCCTCGATATCTGGCAGGTCGCACAGGTTTATCCCGACATCAAAAGTTACCGCGCCCGCCCGGTGGAGTGTGCGGAAGGGGAGTACAAGGACAGCATTCCGGTCTGCCGCGGAAACCGCGGAATGGTCTCTGTCGATGCTGACGGGAATGTGGTGCCCTGTCATCAGCTTTCGGGTTACTACGCCCAGCACGGCCTCTGTCTCGGCAATGTGAAGAAGGAGGGGCTCCAGCCGCTTCTGCAGGCAGGGAACTATATCGGCGAGGTCTGCGCCACGCTCGGACAGCTGAAAGCGTCCAACGAAAAGTGCGCTTCGTGCCGGTATTTCCGCTATTGCGCAGGAGGGTGCCGCGCCATTGCACTTGCGTTCACGCATGATAAGTTCGGAACAGATCCGTCCAAATGCGAATTCTTCAAAAACGGCTACTATGAAAAACTGGTGTCCGCCATGGGGGATTGGCGGAATCTCGCGCCGGTTTCCTGTGATGAAGGGGAATGAGATGAAAAACAGATTGGATAGATTGCGGGGGCTGTTCGATTATCAGCGCTTTGCAGGCAACAGGCACCTTGCGGCGCTTATCGAGCAGACCACAACCATGCATGCCGAATCGCTTTCCGACGAGGATCTGGAACATGTAAGCGCAGCCGGAGAGATCAATACGGCGCGCACCGGCAAGAAAGATGAAGAATGCAATGGCGACGAGTGAATATACAGCGGAACGCACAATGGAGCGCATATACCGGGAGTTCAGCGACAAGGTGCTGCGGTATGCGCGCTCAAAAATATCCGATCTGCACGATGCGGAAGATGTCTGCTCCACAGTTTTTCTGAGGGTACAGCAGGGGCTGCCGCGTTACGACAGCGCGAAAGCCTCTCTTTCCACATGGATCTATTCGATCGCCCGCAATACGGTCGCTGATTTTTACAGACATACGCGCGCGGTGGAGCCGCTGAACGAGGAAATCGTCTGTTGTGAGGAAGACGGGCTGGAGAATCTGTACAACGATGAAACGCTGGAGGCGCTTGCCGCTGCATTGGAGAGCCTGCCCAAGCGTGAAAGCGATATCATCGTATTGCACTATTATTCCGGTAAACAACTCAAAGAGATCGCAGTACTGATGAAAATGTCCTATTCAAACATCAAATCACTGCACAAAAAGGCGCTTGCGCACTTAAAGAAATTACTGCAATTCCGGTTGTGAGGCGAAAGCGCGTTTATTCACTTTGTTCTGTTCTGCATGCCTTTCACTGACTGAGAAGGGAAAATGATTTTACCGATAGATACAGTCTGCAGGAATGGGTACAAGGGTGCCTTAGGGGATCGGATACATAGAGCACGAAGTGCTGGGGACAAGGGATGCTTTGCAGCTTGAAAAGACAGGAAGCACCCGATTTCAAGAAGGCGCCTTGGGGATTTTCATCATAAGCGTGTCGCAAAGACGAACCGATCCGCAAAGGCAAGTCGGGAATTTTATGTCTTATGAGTCCGGTATTGCACCGGACTCTTTTTGTATGCGGCATGATATAAGTACCTGAGTGGCAGAACCAACCGAATCCAGATGAAATCAACTGTTATACAGAAGCAAGCACATGAATTCCTGAAAATAATCAGGGAAGATCAGCCGTTTTCAGAAAGATCCGCTTTTCGCGAAGGATGCTGAAAACATGTATCAACCGATCCGGAAAGCTCTTTTTCAATTCCTTTCGTTTCGGCGATCACCTTTTTTGCCAGACGGTTAATAGACAGAAAGGTTTGCGAAAAGGGAACTGATGCAGAATGCTCTTCTGGTTTGGAAAGTAAGTCCGGCAGAAAATCCTGCGGAAAAGACTGAACGCCGGGGAAGGGCTTGCCCCGGTAACCGTGCGGTATCCGAGGGCCCGACAGGATTTGTACGCTGGGGGGCGGATGGCGTCGTGCATGCCCTGCAAGAATCGGGTCAGGTAACTCAAAGCCCGGCTTGCAACTGCCTGTCAGCGTGATCAGTCTTTGGTATACTGATGTGGGGCAGAGCGGTCACTCTGTGCAGACCGCCCCGGTATTGCACCGGTGTCTGCCGCCTTCCGTGCCGGCGGCCGCCCGTCCATGATTGACGGCGGGGGTGTTTTATGTTACAATATCGGTATATGGGTCCGGCTCCCCGGCAAAGCGCAGGATAATATCAGGTCGGGGGAAGCGGAGGAGCATGGAAAAATCGGGCGGAAAGAGGCAGGCAGTATTAAGCAATATGAGAATGCGGCCCGATTAAGACACAGAAGTCAGATAAGCCGTCCGTTATGGGCAGATCGGTCAGACAGGAAAGGCGGAAGGATGATGCAGCAGAATTTTACGGCTCCGGTCAACATTCGTTTTTTTCATCCGTCGCAAGCGGATGATGCGAGCTTTGCGATTGCGGTGATCGTGACCCGCTGTGGGACGCGGTGGGTGTACTGCCGCCATCGGGAGCGCAGCAGCTGGGAGATGCCGGGCGGGCATCGTGAGCCGGGAGAGAGTATGGACCAGGCGGCGCGCAGGGAACTTGCCGAAGAAACAGGCGCCGCAGAGGCCGATCTGACCCGGATCTGCGCCTATCATGTAGAGGATGATCCGGTGTACGGCATGCTGTATTATGCAACGATAGACGCACCGGGAACACTTCCCGTGACAAGCGAGATGACTGAGGTCGCTCTGTTTGAAACACCGCCCGCTCAGTTGACATACCCTGCGATTCACAGCGCGCTGTTCCGCCAGGTGCAGGGCTGGCTCAATGTGCGTTCCGGTGCCGGGGAGTTATGGGATGTCTACGATGAGAACCGCATGCCCACCGGCCGGGTGCACCGTCGGGGTGATGATTTGCGTCCGGGTGAGTTTCATCTGGTGGTGCATGCCTGGCTTATGAACAGCCGCGGAGAGTATCTTCTGACTAAACGCTCGCCCGGGAAAGGTTTTCCCGGTATGTGGGAGACGCCCGGAGGATCGGCGCTCGCGGGGGAGGGGAGTCTTGCGGCTGCGCTGCGCGAGGTGCGGGAGGAGACCGGTCTGATGCCTGACCCCGCGTGCGGCAGATGTATTTTCACTTGCCGTAGGGAAGACAATTTTCTCGATGTGTGGCTGTTCCGGTTCGAGTATGATCCGGAACAGATTGTGTTGCAGCAGGGAGAAACCTGCGCGTGGATGTCGGCTGACAGGGATACACTCCGGCGCCTTGCCGAAAGCGGCGCGCTTGTGCCGTTCCCTTATTCCATCCCGCCCACAGATTCGGTGGATGACGAACCCTGCCGCAGCGCAGAAGTCAAAGATCGGAAGGCAAAAAAGCCGTGACGGGCGAAAGTCTCTTGTCGCGCAGATCACGGACCCTGACGGATAACATCTGATATTCAATAGGAGAAGCCGGAATGATTTATACCGTTACATGTAATCCTGCCTTGGATTATATCATAAATCTTGACCACCTGACACCTGGTGCCATTCACCGCGCCGGTGGCCAGACCGTTTCGTGCGGCGGCAAAGGGATCAATGTTTCCCGCATGCTGCGCACGCTCGGTGTGCAGAGCGTTGCGCTCGGGTTTGTTGCCGGATTCACCGGTAAGGCAATGGAGGAAGAACTTGTGCGTCTGGGAATCCGGTCGGATTTCGTCCGTCTCACACACGGCATGAGTCGCATCAATGTTAAAATCCGCACCGATACCGAGACGGATATCAACGGCACCGGTCCCACGGTCAGCTATGCAGACTTTGAGCTTCTTAGTAATAAACTGAAGGGCCTGACATCGCAGGACACACTTGTGCTGGCCGGGAGTGTACCTCCGTCTCTCGGTGCAGAAACTTATGCGCGCCTGATGCGCTCAGCGCAGGAATCCGGAGCACGGACAGTGGTGGACGCCGAGGGTGACCTGCTTGCCTGTGCACTCTCCTGCCGCCCGTTTCTGATCAAGCCCAACGCAGAAGAACTCGGCGCGCTGTTTTCTGTCGTAATCCGCACGCAAAAGGAGGCTCTGGAGTATGCGGCGCGACTTCAGGAGCGGGGGGCGCGGCATGTGCTGGTCTCGCTTGGAGCGGACGGCGCCGTGTTGCTTACTGAGGAGGGAATGCAATACTGTATACCGGCCATACACGGACCGGTTACCGATACTGCCGGAGCTGGAGATGCCATGCTGGCAGGATTCCTTGCGGGATACGGGGAAACGGGGGATGTTGCCGGGGCGCTGCGGCTTGCTGTTGCAGCCGGAAGCGCAACCGCCTGCTGTACGGGACTTGCCCGGGCAGAAACAATTGATGAATTCTACAGAAAAATACCGGCAGATCAGCCGACCTGTATAGGATAGTTTCATGAACGCATCCGGTCATTGAAGCGATGCTTCGGTTTTTCATCAGGGCAACTGAGACCGGTGTCCATCCGTACCGGATATAAACAGAAAAGCCGCCATCAGGCGGCTTTTTCGTTTTGCCATCAGGCAAAGTAGACGATGCGGTCGTGAAGCAGCTCGGTGATAAAGTCGAGCACCCACGCAATTATATTTCCGACGCCGGTCAGAAGGACCAGCAACCCGACAATCAGGGTTGAAATCCTGCCGGTTTCCACGAAACGGATGATGCGGTATACGCCGCCGATGATGTACCCGAAAAAGAACTGAAGAATCAGCTTCAGAATTTTCGGTAACGCCTCGTATGTGCCCGTAATGGCGCCCTTGCGTCTGTGTGCCATATCAAATGCCTCCTTGTAACTGCGGTAGTTCCGCATCTATTATCATAAACGATGATGCGGTATTTGTCAAGAGGAAACCTTTCACAGGCACGCGCACTTTATCGGCGCCATATACTGTCAATGAAAACTCCGCCGCATCGTACGGTGCGGCGGAGTGAGTGTGTAATGATCGGTTGATCAATATGCAAGTGCGGTATGGTCTGATGCGTCCCGGTTCTCTTCGGCCTGGGTTGCGACCAGTTGCACATGGTAGGCGTCGATGACTGCCTGTTCGAGCTCTGCGCGGAACTGTGCGTTGATCGGATGCACGATATCGCGGAAACTGCCATCCGGATTCTTGCGGGAAGGCATTACGATAAAATAGCGTTCGCGTGCGTAGATGACCTTGATGTCATGGACAGCAAGTGCGTCGTCGAGCGTAACGGAAACCACCGCTTTCATGGGGCCTTCATCAAAAAATTTTCTGATCTTGATATCGGTGATCTGCATAATAAAAGTCCTTTCTGTCTTGGGTGCGCTGCAATTCGTGACATATCCAGTATGTTCCACTGTTGAAAGTATTATACAATCCGAAAGTATTTTTTTCATAAATGAACGGTTAACAAACGGATAAATATAATTGAATTTTTCTTGAATGCCGGACGAGCGTCCGGGGAGGCATAACATGGGAATCGACAATACACGGCGGGGAGCGGAGGGGACAGCCCGCCTTCTTTACGGTGCGTCGCATCTCGCTTTTGCGGGAGCAGGCGGAGTCTGTATGTCTGCGCTGACGGTGCTGGCCGGTGAGCGCGGTTTTTCTGTGACAGGATATGACAGATGTGCATCGGATGCAACAGAGGAGCTTATCCGACGCGGCATATCGGTACAGACAGGTGAAAAACTTCGGCTCGGGCAGGCGGATGCGCTGATCTATTCGGCCGCGCTGAGCCCGAACGATCCGCTGATCCTGGATGCCGTACAGCGTGGTATTCCGCTGATATCACGGGCAGACTTTCTTTCGTACCTGATGGAGTCTTTCCCGGTGCGCATTGCGGTGGCAGGAACACACGGGAAAAGCACGGTAACCGCCATGATCAATGCGGTGCTTCAGGCGGCAGGTAAAAATCCAACGGTTGTTTCCGGCGCGCCGCTCGGGGTGGGGCAGCCTTCCTTTATTGCGGGCGGGAACGAAATCTTCCTCTTTGAAGCCTGTGAGTATCGCGGCTCTTTTCTCTCCTTTTCTCCTACCATCGGCGTGATACTCAACATCGATCTGGATCATACAGACTGCTATCCGGACCTTGCGGCCGTGACCGAGGCATTCCGCTCATTCGCTATGCGGTGTGAGACAGTGCTTGTCGGGACCAGGGCTGCTCCTTTGCTCGGCAGGAGTGCGGATTTCGGTACAGCAGACGGGATCAGCTGCGAAAACGGGCTGTTCCGCTTTCATACGGAATATTGCGGCGGGCTTCTGCCCGTCAGTCTCAGGGTTCCCGGTGTGCACAACGCGGAAAATGCACTCGCGGCCATTGCGGTTGCTAAGCATCTCGGCCTGCCAAATGGGGCGGTGACGGCCGGCCTTTCGGGGTTCGGTGGAATTGAACGGCGTCTGACGGTGCGTGGAACAGCCGGAAAAATCACGGTCTATGACGATTATGCCCATCACCCTGCTGAAATCCGCGCCTCAGTGGCCGCTGTACGGCGCATGAGTCCGGGAAGGATCGGCGTTATATTTCAGCCGCATACCTATTCGCGCACGCGTGCACTGTTTGACGGTTTTGCCGAGGCTCTGACACTTGCCGATCGGGTCTGGATTGCAGATATTTATCCGGCGCGTGAGACCGATACGCTCGGCATGTCGGGGGCGCTTCTGGCATCCCGTATCCCGCGTGCGCAGTACTGTTCCGACCGGGCACAGATTGTCCGTTCTGCAGGTACCTGGGCCCGTCCGCATGACACACTCCTGGTTATGGGGGCCGGAGATATCAACAACATTATTCCCGATCTGCTCGGCTTTTTACAGCAAAAATAAAATGCACCCTGTCTGCCTTTTGCAGACGGAGTGCATTGCATTGCCGGCGCGTATCGGATACGGGCGTCTGTGCGGAACAGTCCGTAGGCACCGGCAGGACTGCGGCGGGAGCGTCACACCGTGCGGGCCGCACTTCTTGATGCACTGGCGGTCAGTGGTAGATGATTTCCCAGGGATTGTCCGACGCCGGGTCAATGGTCGCACGCATTTCCTCGTTCCAGGAGCAATATCCTTCACGGTAACGGTTTTCAAAAAAGAAGGGCAGATATTCTCTGAAGTTCGGGGCAAGCTTCATTTCCTGCAGTTTCTCGGGTCTGATCCAGAATACACGCCCTTCATCGGTGGCATCAAGGAGCGTTCCGGTATAATCGTTTGTCCGGTAGAAATAAGTGAAGTATTAGTCGTCGGTCGCATTGTTGTACCAGTACATCATGCCGCAGTACTGCAGGTTGCGGATTTCAAGTCCGGTTTCTTCGCGGATCTCTCTGACGGCACTGTCATAGATGGCCTCGCCCGGCTCGGCGTGTCCGCCCGGGAACGCGATGCCGGGCCAGCTTTTGGTGCGTTCCTGCACGATGACCTCACCGGTCCCGGGATTCTGAACCATCACCATGTTCGTAATTTCACAGGATGCCGTATTTTCCTCCATGTACAAATTGTAGAATTACTTCCTGAGCAGGCCGGAGAGATACCGTGGGAGTCACAGCGTTTTTCCGGGCTTTACAGTATGGATGGTGCGCGGATTGTATCCGCCGATGCGCAGTCTGGCGGCACCTGCCTCGCCTGACAGTCCGAATGTAATCCGATGCGGGCAGGTCGTCAGACGGATTTCAATGGTCGGGCGTCCGTCCGAGATGCCGGCGCTGGCGTATCCGGACAGCTCTTCTTTTTCATTGGCACACATCAGACCGATCAGTTTGGGTTTGAGTCCACGGGCATAAAAGGAAACCGGAACATATTTGCCGAACGGAGCGCGCAGCACATGGGTACGCGAGCCATCGGAGAAGACCAGCTCCAGGCCGTCCTCAAATGCCGTAAAACGGAACCAGGTAATGACACCCTGCGGATCGTCCGCACGCCAGCAGATGCCGTCACAGGGAGAGCGCTCCGGGATGCCGGAGAGCGGCAGATAAGGCGGAATTTCTTCCTGCGCGCCGTCGGCATCGCTCAGATGACTGAGAAGCATAAACAGAGAGTCCATCTCGTCCTGCATGGTACAGCCTCCGGTCATCTGTCCCTGTACCGCGATCACCATGCCGCGTTCCGGCAGGATCACCATCAATTGCCCGCAGGCGCCGTCGCCCCGGTATCCCTCTCTGGCGTTGCACCAGAACTGATATCCGTAACCGCTCTGCCAGTCGGGTGTCTCATTGGAGCTGTTGTCCGAATGGGGCAGATGAACCCGCCGGGTCCACTCCTCGGAAAGCAGGCGCCTGCCTGCGAAGAGACCGCCGTCCCGGTAGAGCATGCCCAGTTTGATGATATCGTCGCTGCTGACATGAATACCGGTTCCTCCTTCGCACAGGCCACATGGCAGCCGGTTCCAGCCGATGCCGATCATATCCATTGCGCAAAAGAGATTGTGATTGAGAAAATCCAGCAGGTGCATGCCGCTTTTGCGTTCCACAATAGCCGAAAGAATGAGCGACGCCCCGGTATTGTAGGTGAAATGGGTGCCGGGGTCGTATGCAGGAGCAATCGAAAGGAAGGCAGAAACAGGATCTTCAGTCATCGAAATTGCGGAATAAACACAGGCAGAATGACCGGTATTCATGGAAAGCAGATGATGTACGCGCAAGTGTCTGAAGCGATCGTCCATGTCGGGCGGACACTTCTCCGGGAAGATATCGATCAGCAACTCATCGGTTGAGAGCAGACCGCGGTCGCACAGAATTCCGATGGCGGTGGAAGTGAAACTCTTGCTGAGCGAGTAAACTTCACGCCGGTCGGAGCAGGAATAGGGGGCAGCGGCACAGCGGACAAGGGTCTGGTCGCCCTGTACGATCTGCAGGGTATGTATTTCGGGTGTGCGGCGGAAGAACTGTGCAACGGCACTCCGGTTTACTTCCGGGGCAATCATGCAGTCGGACATATTCTTCTCCTTACAGGCGTGCGACGCCCGTCTCGTGTGCAGCGCGCACCACTGCCTCGGCCACCGCTTTTGCTACTGCGGGATCGAGGGCATCCGGAATCACACGGTCTGCCCGCAATTCCGCGTCCGGAATCAGGGAGGCAATGGCGTAGGAAGATGCGACCTTCATCTCTTCATTGATCTCGCGGGCACGGCAGTCCAGCGCTCCGCGGAAAATGCCCGGAAATGCCAGCACATTGTTGATCTGATTCTGAAAATCGCTCCGTCCGGTCCCCACCACAGCGGCTCCTGCCGCCAGCGCACGGTCGGGCATAATTTCCGGGACCGGGTTTGCCATCGGGAACACAATGGCGCCCTTCGCCATGGAAGCCACCATTTCCTCAGAAACCACGCCCGGGGCAGATACCCCGATGAAGACATCCGCGCCGCGCATGGCGTCAGCCAGTGTGCCGTGCAGATCGCCCGGATTGGTGCAGGCAGCCATTTCCTCCTGCGCGGGATTCAGCCAGGGCTCGCCCCGTGCGACAATGCCATTGCGGTCAACCAGAATCAGATCCTTAAGACCAAAGTGCAGAAGATGGCGTCCGATGGCAATCCCCGCACTTCCGGCGCCGTTGATCACACAGCGAATGCTTCCGAATTCTTTACCGACCACCTTGAGACTGTTGATCAGAGCGGCTGCCACCACAATGGCGGTGCCATGCTGGTCATCGTGGAAGACCGGAATGTCGCAGATCTCCTTGAGTTTGCGTTCAATTTCGAAACAGCGCGGTGCACTGATATCCTCGAGATTGATGCCGCCGAAGGAGCCACTGATCAGATAGATTGTGCGGACGATCTCGTCCACATCTTTTGAACGGATACAGAGGGGAAAGGCATCCACACCGGCAAACGCCTTGAACAGCGCGCATTTTCCCTCCATCACCGGCATACCTGCTTCGGGGCCGATGTCCCCAAGGCCCAGCACAGCAGTGCCGTCCGTGATCACCGCAACCAGATTGGAGCGGCGTGTCAGCTCATAGGATTTATCCGGATGTGCCTGAATTTCAAGACAGGGCTGAGCCACCCCCGGGGTGTATGCAAGGGAAAGATCCTTGCGGTCTTCAATTTTGCAGCGGGTGACTACTTCAATTTTACCGTTCCACTCGTAGTGCTTGCGGAGCGATTCCGCGCGGATATCCATGTCTTTTTTCCTTCTTTCCACATATAATTTTCTGCTTCATTTTAGCACAATTCTGCCGGTATTGCAACGATTTTATGAAAAAAAGCAAATGCGGTTGCGAGGGGGAGAAAAGTATGCTATAATGGGGAATGAACGAGAGAAAACAGGAGGACGGCAGAATGCAGCAGATCCTATTGCCGCAGGGGGTGTGCCGGCTGATGCAGCGGTTCCGCGATGCGGGATATACGGTACACGCGGTGGGCGGCTGTGTGCGCGATGCGCTGCGAGGCGTGCCGGTACACGACTACGATCTGACAACCTCAGCACTGCCGCAGCAGGTCTCCCGGCTCTTTTCCGACTGCCGCCTCATTGAAACGGGAATACGACACGGCACCGTGACGGTCATCTGGGAACAGGTCCCATACGAAATCACGACGCACCGCCTCGACGGCGATTATCCGGATGGCAGACATCCCCGGCAGGTGACCTTTACTGCGTCACTCCGTGAGGATCTCGCAAGGCGGGATTTCACTGCGAATGCCATTGCATATGCGCCCTGGGACGGTCTGATTGACCCGTTCGGCGGGGTTGCGGACATCCGTTGCGGTATCCTGCGCGCGGTGGGAACGCCCGAAGTCCGTTTCCGTGAGGACGCACTGCGTATTTTGCGCGGCGTCCGGTTTGTTGCAAGATTCGGCTGGCGTGCAGATGCCGCAACCGACCGTGCACTGATCGGGTGCGCGCCGTTGCTGCAGAATATTTCCCGGGAACGCATCCGTGAAGAACTGTGCGGTTTTTTTAAGGCAGATGAGGTGTTTGCGTGTCTGATCCGTTACCGCGCCGTCTTTGAGGCGGCCCTGCCGCAATTGGAGGCGCTTACCCGATCCGCCTATCATGAGAGTGCCGGACACGCCCGTCAGGTGTCTGCCGAACACCCCTGGATTCGGCTGCTGGCATTGTTGTTGCCGCTCGGGGAGGCGGCAGATGCAGCGATTGCATCGCTGAAACCCGATGGCAGAACGGCGGCAGATCTTTGCTTGTTGCGTGATGCAATCATGCAGGGACAGCCTGAAAGTAACCGCGATGCGGCCGCCCTCTATATCCGGCTCGGTCCCGGGCGCGTCCGGTTGCTCTCCGCTCTTCTGCATGCCTGCGGCGGTGAATGGAGACGGGTCGAAAAAGTCTGGGATGAGATCGGGCGGCAGCAACGCCCCTATACGCTTTCCATGCTGGCCCTTGACGGTGATGACCTGAAAAAGTACGGTCTGTCAGGGGCAGCCATCGGGCATACGCTGCAGCGGCTGCTGACAGGCGCGTGCCTCGGCATTTATGAAAATACAAAAGAATCCTTACTTGCTCATCTGGAGGAATGTACATGAATACGGTTTTTGAGACGGTGCGTCATGATGTGGATCTGTGTGTGGTGGGAGGCGGCATGGCGGGTACAATCGCCGCCATTGCAGCGGCACGCCACGGCATCCGGGTTGCGCTGATGCAGGACCGGCCGATGCTGGGCGGAAATGCCTCATCCGAAATCCGCATGTGGATCGGGGGTGCACACGGGCGGGACAACAGGGAAGGCGGCATTCTCGAAGAGATCGAACTTGAGAATTTTTACCGCAATCCGGGGCATAAATTTTCGATCTGGGACACTGTGGTTTATGAAAAGGCAATGCTGGAACCCGGTATTACCCTGCTCATGAACTGCTCCTGTCTTGACGCGGATATGCGTGACGGACAGGTGGAGTGGGTACTCGGCTGGCAGACCACCACTCAGACTTATCACAAGGTTTACGCGCGTATTTTCGCGGACTGTTCGGGTGATTCGGTGCTGGCGCCCCTGACTGGCGCGGAATACCGGTACGGCAGAGAGGCGCGCGCCGCTTATGACGAACCGATTGCACCGATCGAAGAGGACCGGAAGACCATGGGCATGTCCATTCTCTTCCAGACGCGTGAGACCGACAGCCCAAAGCCCTTTATCAAACCCGACTGGGCTTATACATACGACGATGCGGATATTCCGCACCGGCCGCAGGTCGTGGACGGCAAACACAATTTCTGGTGGATGGAGGTGGGCGGGGAAGCCGACTGCATCCGCGATACGGAAGAGTTGCGGGACGAACTGCTCAAGATTGCCTATGGCGTGTGGGATCACATGAAGAACCGCGGTGACCACGGGGTGGAAAACCATGAACTGGACTGGATCGGTATGCTCCCCGGCAAGCGCGAATCCCGCCGGTATGTGGGGGACTATGTGGTGTGTCAGTCGGATGTCGAAGCGGCAGGCAAACATTTTCCCGATATTGTCGCGTACGGCGGCTGGTCGATGGACGACCATTTTCCGGCGGGAATCCATCACCTGGACAGTCACCCCACCATCTACCATCCGGCGCCCTCTCCATGGGGCATTCCTTACCGCGCGCTGTATTCGCGCAATATTCCCAATCTGATGTTTGCCGGGCGCAACATCAGTACAACGCACACCGCCATGAGCTCTTCGCGTGTCATGGCAACCTGCGCCCTGGTCGGTCAGGCTGTGGGAACGGCAGCGGCATGCGCGGTTGCAGAGGACTGCCTGCCGGACCAGATTGACATCCGTGCCCTGCAGGTGATGCTGATGGAAGACGATTGCTGGCTGCCGTATACCGAGCCGCGCCCGCTGCCGGCTCTGACTCGTGAGGCAGAAGTGTCCCACCCGGTGGTGCGCGACGGGGTGGAACGCGGCGATGATCATCTCTTGAAGGTCAAGAGCGGTGAAACGGTTTCCTATACATTCGCAAAGGAACAGTTTGTACACGGCGTGCGGCTTGTATTTGATTCGGATTTCAACCGCAACTATCATAATATGCCCTGTTGTTTTCTGTATGGGGAGGAGCGGTTCGTGTTCCCGGCTACCATGGTGACCGACTTCACGGTGACGGTGGTCGCACAGGACGGCAGCAGAAGTGAAATCCCGGTCACCAAGAACCGGCGCAGACTGGTCCGGCTGGAAATCAACAAACCCGCCGTCCGGGTGGAACTCTCTATGCAGAAGGCGTTCGGTACCGACGAAATGCGGCTCTTTTCCTTCGAGGTCAACTGAGTCGACTGACGTCCTTCCTTCGTCCTGAAGCGACGATATCCGCCTTAAAATTCACAAAAAAACGTTGCGTTTCAGAGAAACCGGTGTTATAATAATAGTGAAGTTCAGCCAGCGTATCATTTTCAGTCCGGAGGGAGTGTTTTTCCGATGATTGATGTCCGCGGTAACAGTAAGTTTTTCAAGCCGCGCCGCTTGCTTTCTTATATCGGCGGTGTGATTGCGCTGTCCGCTTTTCCGGCATACTTTATTACCGTGTCCTTTCTGCCGGTTGTTATTCTCGTAGCGGTAGGTGCCATATGCATTGTAGTCAACCGTGAGATGAACGAACTGGAAGATGACTTTTTGCGCAGTCTTGAGCGCTTGCGTACCGATTTTGCAAATGCGTTTTCCGAGGCGCATTATGATGTCAAGCATCCCGAACGCCGTATGCTGATTAAGGTTCTGCCTTCTTTTATCCGTAAGGATGAGCACACGCTGACCCGTCGGCTGGCGAAAGGATCACTGATCACTTCCCAATATCGCCTTTGCGCTATCGGACTTTTACCCGATTGTCTGCTGATCCGTGAGGCAGAGTTTGACCTGCTTTCAGAGGAGGAACCCGAACCGCGGGAGCGCTCCTATCCCTATACTGCATGCGGTTGCGCGGTATGCATCGAACCCACAGGAGATACACCGGCCAGGCTGGTTCTGACCGACAGTAACGGGGAGCAGTTATTTGAGTCTACCGTTCCGTTTGACAATGATACCGATATCCTGGTAGACAATCTCAATCATCGTATTGAGCGCGCCCGTTCGCGGTCGCAGACCGTATCCTGAAAACGGACGGATTTTCAGACGGGCTTATTCTGAGATATTATTTTTGTGAGGTAAAAAATGGGCAGAATTATTATTAACAAGCGGGACAACGGTGGATACATGTTCCACATCTACGCTAAGAACAAAATCATGGTTGCGAACTCGCAGGTCTATACGGCGCTTGATTCCTGCAAGAACAGTGTGCGCAGCGTCATGACCAATACGCCCTCCATCCCCGTACTGGATATGACCTTGCGTGAGCCGCCGGAGGTGAAGGGATCCCGGTTTGAGATTTATCTGGACCGTGCCAACCGCTACCGGTTCCGTTTCCGTTCTTCCAACGGGCGGATTGTGATTGTCTCTCATATCGGGTATTCCACTAAGGATACCTGCAAGAAGAGTATCGAGAGTGTACGCGTCAATGCATATGATGCGGAAGTGTTCTTTGAGACCGCAGAGGGAGAACTGAAGCCGGTCCGCCTGCCGGTTGATACCGCAGGGCGGGTTGATCAGATCCCGGAGCCTACGGACAGCGAGGTGCTGTGCGAGGCAGAAGAAGAGGAATTCACCCCTTACGAGGAGCAGGAAGCGGAACAGGAACTGGCATCCCAGCCCTTGCCGCAGGATAAAGCTGCCGCAACGCCCAAAGCAGAAAAAGCCCAGCCGACGGGTACCTGCGCCGGCTGTTCTGCCTGCACGGAAACAGCATCTGCTCCGCAGCCTGAGGAGAAAAAGAAAAAGCGCGGTTTCTTCGCGCGGCTGTTCGGCAGAAAATAAGAGTAACAGCATATCCGCAAATGTCCCGGCACCTTTGATTTTGCCGGGCGAAATCCATACAGAATCACCGGTGGTCTGCATATACGACAGTATATGCGGACCGCCGTTTTTTTGTTTATCGGCTCTGTACGGTCCACCTTGGCCAGGTTGATGTCATCTGTTGCTTCGTGCGGCTGCAGCCGTATACGGTGTCGGATCCTTTCTGCATGAAGGTTGCAACGCCCTGTTCTTTTTACAAACCCGGAATAAATTACGGAAAAAAGTAACCGCATCTCCCGAAATTCCGATCTGATAGATGAAAGCCTTCCACGAAAAGGAAGGATCGTGATCAACTGACTGTGGTAAGCGCTTACACAGTGGCTACCGGAGCTCTTCGTCTTGCCATTCTTTCACCGGACGAAAAAAAAGGTCCCGCTGGATGGGTGTCCCGCTTAATGTACAGAATTGCAACACCTTTTTAAAGGCATAAATCGAAGATATATTTTAAGGCAGATTTCTTATTAATGGATTATACTACGCGGAAACGGTAAACATTCTGAACGATTGCGAGGTAATTGGGATGAAGAGAAAATCAGTTCTGTCGGCTCTGCTCTGCCTGCTGACCGCAACACTCTTTCTGCTCGGCGGATGTACAGGCGGTTCGGTTCATTTCCGAATTCTTTCCGGAGATGAACTTTCCATACAATCGGTCGGCCGGCATGTGGGTGATCCGCTCAGATCGCTGACAATAGCAGGGGTCACCTATACGCTTCACTACAGCGGG
>CASFDI010000016.1 GCA_949293405.1 uncultured bacterium
TTCTGTCCGGTTGCATGCAAATTTTCATCAGCAGGTGACTTTTAGTCTGAATTGTGGTAAAATGAAGGTATTCCGGCAACAGCATGCCGTATCAACCGGAGGGGTATCATGTCTGTACAACAATATGGAAGATTTGAAACAGAGTTCCGTCACGCTCCTGTTCCGGGGGATCCGTTTACCGCAGTATCGCTGACTGCAGAGTTCCTCTCTCCGGGTGGGAGCGCCGTGAATATTGACGGCTTTTATGACGGAGCAGACTGCTGGAAGCTGCGTTTTATGCCGGACACCCCCGGTGTATGGCACTTCCGGGCCTCTTTTTCGGACGGTGCGGCTGCCGGGGAAGGAAGTTTTGAATGTGTGCCGGGTGATTTGCCCGGTGTTATCGGCGCGGATCCTTCGAATCCGCTCTGGTTCGGCTTTTCATCCGGCAGGCACTTCTTTATGCGCAGTTTCCATACGGGAGACTGTTTCTTTGCGGAGAACTGGCCTCAGACTTCACGCCGGGCTTTTCTCGATTGGGCGCAGGAGCAGGGCTACAACACTCTTTCGGTGGCCAGTTTCTTTGTCAACCGGCAGTCGTACAGAAGAGGCATGGGATGGAAAACGCCCTCTCTGTGGCCGCTTGACCCTGCGGAATACCGGAAAGCAGAACGGATTCTGGACGATCTTGCAGAGCGGCGGATCATCGTGTTCCCGTTCGCCGGTTTTTTCGGTCGTGAAGGATTCAATCCGAATGCGCACCGCGATCAGGAGCGCTATGTGCGGTATGTACTTGCCAGATGGGGATGCTACTGGAATCTGCTGTTCAATGTGGCGGGACCCGAACCGCTTCTGGATGTCAATCCGTTCATGCCTCGCGGAGAAGTGGATCGCCTGGGCATGCTGATCCGGAAATACGATGGATACCATCATGCCCTGACGGTACACAATCAGACCGGAGACGATCAGTTCCGTGACGCTCCGTATCAGACCTTTACCACACTGCAGGGACCCAAGACGGTCGATCTGTCGGTTCTGCGTTCCGGTCTGCTCCGGAACCATCCGGCAAGTGCACCGTTGTATGCACAGGAGACGCTGTGGACGGATAATATGTACGGTCACCCGCGGTATGATGACACGCAGCTGCGCAGGAATGCCTTTGTGATTGCTCTGTCGGCGGCAGCGCTGAATTACGGCGACATGAACGGAGACTCGTCCTCCGGGTTCAGCGGACAGCCCGAGTTGCAGTTGCGCCGTCAGGACAGGCATGATATCGTCAGGCGCGTGTGGGACCGGGTGTCCTCTTTCCCATACTATGAAATGGTCCCGGATGAGCAGGTCGTGGACGACGCATATGCGCTTGCCGATCATGCGGGCGGTCGGTACCTTGCATTCTCATCCGGAACGCGTCTTCTGAAATGGCACCTGCCGGAGGGCGGGCAGTACCGGGCCCTGCTGATCGATGCCGAACACGACAGCGAGTGGGGAGAGCTGTTTTTTGAAGAAGAACTGAAACTCCCGGATGAACGGGACTGGCTGCTGTATGTCACAAGGCAGCCCGCGCGCACCTGCGTGCAGGAGAAGAAAACATAATCAACTCCGCTGTGGCGGGGATCAATGAGGTTGTATATGAAAAAAGGTTTGACGATCACCCTGCGGGTGGTTTCCGGACTGCTCCTGGTATTTGCAGTTCTGGTGCTGGCGTTTACCCTGTTCGCGGTCCGTTCACTCGGCAAGGATGCGACGGTGTTCGGATTCAAGCCGTATGTGGTGACTTCCGATTCCATGCAGGGCACCTTCCGTGTGGGGGATATAGTGATCAGCAGACAGACTGATGTGAGCAAACTTCAGGTCGGGGATGTCATCACATTCAAGTCGATTGATCCTGCGGCGTACGGAATTGTGATCACACACAAGATTTCCGGTATCACCACATACAACGGCGAGCCGGCCTTTGAGACTTACGGTACGACCACCGGCAGTCCGGATGAGTATCCGGTGCCCTTCGACCGGGTGCTGGGGAAGTACCTGTTCCGGATTCCCAAGGGGGGGTATTTTGCTCAATTTATGCGTACGCCCCAGGGATATCTCTTGCTGGTGGCAGTTCCGTTCGGTCTGCTGATCGCCCTTCAGGGGGTGAATTTCATTAAGGTCTTCCGAAAATACCGTGCCGAGCAGCAGCAGGAAATTGACCGTAAGAAAGCGGAGATCGATGCAGAACGCGCTGAAACCGAGCGAATGCGGGAGGAGCTGGAACGCCTGCGGGCACAGGTTGCGCAGCAGACAGATGCGCCCCACACCCCGGACCAGCCGCACGGAGGAGCAGACAGGGGACCGGACGGAGAACCCGGCGAGCAGCCGGACGGTGGAGACGCTCTTCTCTGACTCTTGGTTTACGGAGCGCAGCATGGCAGTATCAAGGAATAAAATATGCTTTTTTGAGGCCGCCGCCTTGACTTTGCGGGAAAAACATGATATGATAATAAAGAAGTACAGATCAATTCGGAAACGGAGGACAGATGATGAAACATATCACCACCATTAAAACGCGCAATCTGTGCGAGAGCGCGAAAAAGGGCGGATGCGGCGAGTGCCAGACTTCCTGCCAGTCGGCCTGCAAGACCAGCTGCGGAATCGCTAACCAGAAGTGCGAGAACAGCAAGGAAAGCAAGTAATTGCCGCATGAGGCTGTTGCGTTCCCGGACGGGGGCGTGACCTGCGTACAGGGAGAAGGGGACCGCTGTTCCCGGCTCCCTGACGGAAAGCGGGTTTCTGCCGGTGCCGCGATGGGGTCGCGGCGCCTTTTTTTTACGGATTTCACAGATTGAAGGAGAGAATATGATACATCAATACCGGCTGGGCGGATACAACATTGTGCTGGATACCTGCTCCGGCTCCGTGCATGCGGTGGATGAGGTTGCATACGATATGATCGGGATGTTCTGCGATCACGACCGCAGGGAGGTGCTGGACGCCGTCACCGGCAAATATGCCGGACGGTGTGACATCACCCCGGCGGATATCGCCGAATGTTATGATCAGGTCGCGCAGCTGAAAGAGGACGGGACCCTGTTCGCGCCTGACAGTTTTGAACCGATGGCGGGACAGCTGAAAGAGAAAACCGCCGGAGTGGTCAAGGCACTGTGTCTGCATGTGGCGCATACCTGCAACCTCAACTGCTCCTACTGCTTCGCCAGTCAGGGAAAATACCACGGTGAGCGCGCGCTGATGTCCTACGAGACAGGGAAACAGGCACTGGATTTCCTGATCCGCAACTCCGGCTCGCGACACAACCTGGAGGTGGACTTTTTCGGCGGGGAGCCGCTGATGAATTTCGATGTAGTCAAGCGTCTGGTGGCCTATGCCCGCAGTGTGGAGAAAGAATATCATAAGAATTTCCGCTTTACCCTGACTACCAACGGCATGCTGATTGACGATGATGTGATCGATTTCGCCAACCGGGAAATGAGCAATGTGGTGCTCAGCCTTGACGGACGGAAAGAGGTACATGACCGTTACCGCGTGGATTATGCGGGACACGGCAGTTGGGACCGGATCGTGCCGCTCTTCCAGAAACTGGTGCAGGCGCGCGGGGGCAGGAATTATTACATGCGCGGTACCTTCACGCATTACAATCCGGATTTTCTGGCAGATATCCGGCAGATGCTGGATCTTGGTTTTACTGAGTTGAGCATGGAGCCGGTGGTGGCCGCGCCCGGGGATCCGGCGGCGCTGACTGAAGAGGATCTGCCGGTGGTGCTGAGCCAGTATGAGCAGCTTGCAGAGCTGATGCTGGAGCGTGACCGGGAAGGGAAGCCCTTTACCTTCTATCATTACATGATCGATCTGACCGGCGGTCCCTGCATTTA
>CASFDI010000017.1 GCA_949293405.1 uncultured bacterium
AGAGAAGTTGTCATCCATCAGAGAGATGTTGAACGGCATCACGAACAGGGCACGGATCATATCGATGAAGTAGTCACCGCCCATCAGGAACATGTGCTCACCGTCGTCCAGCGACATGTCTTTCATCCAGTTGACATACCAACCGTTGACACGACCGAGTGCATCGCCCAGACCGGTATCCTCACCGCTGTGAGAAGTCTCGAAATTCAGATGAGAATCCGGTACACTCAGGATATCGCGGAAAGTTCCGCTGAACATCGAGGTCGACATATCGTAGATCATCTGGGACCAGATGTCCGGGCAGTCCTCGGTAGCAGCGCTGGTAGTCTGCTCGATGAAATTCACCTGCGCGCCCCACTTACTATTGGCCTCATCGACGTTATAAACGTATGTAGGGGTGATACCCAGTTTCGCAATAGCCTGCTGATTGCGCTCCCAGACCAGACGGGAAACCTGGTTGGAGCCGATGCTCTCTTCGTTCGCCGGTCCTGCCATGTAGATTTCACCCTTGGCTGTCATTTCACCGACCTGCAGATAGTCGTTGATCTGAATCTTCAGAGTCGTGTTGAATGACGGAACATTGTCCCACCAAGCTGTTGTCGTCTCCGTAGGTTCGTTGGTTGTGCCATCCGGTTTTGGGGTAGTACCGGGAGTCTGTTGCGTGGTGGTGGTAGGTGCAGGGGTGGTTTCATCGCCGTCGCCACCGCAGGACGCCAGGACCGCCAGTACCATGACCAGGACGAGCACAATGCTGATAATCCGTTTCATGCGTAGCATCTCCTTTTGAAATAAATATAACGAAAATACAGCCCCATCCTGCAGCACACAGAACCGAGACCGACTCCTTGAGTACTCCTATCTTAGCACAGGACGCCCATCTTGTCAACTGTTTTTTCAAAATTTGATTTTGTTTTTTAGGGGAATTGTTAGTTCTAAACAGTTTCAATTTTGCAAATTTGTGCAAAATTTACATTTTTAAAGTGCAAAAACAAAAAAGCTCCTTTTATGCTCCGTATGCCGGTTCGACAGGAATTGTAAAACTTCCCTCCACCTTCTTGACAAGCGATTTCATTTCGATTATAATTACTTCGTCAAACCTTTTGAAAACAATGCATCAGAGGATTGTTTTTCATGTATTCTATACAATAACAGGAGGTCCGGTTTGATGAAAACTTCCCTTATTATTATGGCAGCGGGTATGGGCAGCCGTTTTGGCGGGCTCAAGCAGATGGAGCCGTTCGGTCCGAATGGCGAGACGATTATGGATTATTCGGTAAAGGATGCCCTGCTGGCAGGATTTGATACCGTTACCGTGGTCATCAAGCACGCCATGGAAGCCGATTTCCGTGCAACTGTCGGCGACCGGCTTGCAAAGATCTGCGACCTGCGCTATGCTTTTCAGGAACTGGACGCTCTGCCCGCTTCCTTTACTCCCCCGCCCGAGCGCACCCGCCCTTTCGGAACCGGTCAGGCGGTTCTGGTGGCGCGCGATACGGTGGAAGGCCCCTTTGCGGTAATCAACTCGGATGA
Organism: uncultured bacterium; assembly: GCA_949293405.1. Taxonomy (GTDB): domain Bacteria; phylum Bacillota; class Clostridia; order Oscillospirales; family CAG-272; genus UBA1740. Next base: position 1,531 of record CASFDI010000017.1, read on the forward strand.
CTTCTACGGGCGCGGATCGTTTGTCCTGCTTAACCGCGCATTGCGCGCAGGCAGCACTGCCGCTATGGTGGGGTATCCGCTGGAAAACACCCTGACCGAGAACGGAACCGTCAACCGCGGGATTTGCCGCGTCGCAGGCGGCAAGCTCATCGGCGTTACCGAAGCCGAAGGCATTGACCGCAACAGCGGTTATCCTGCCGGAACGGTGGTTTCGATGAACATGTGGGGATTTACACCCGATTTCTTCGATGTACTGGAAGCAGGCTTTATCGATTTCCTGTCCTCCATGAAGAACCCGCTTAAAGATGAATACTACCTGCCCTTCGCGGTGGACGCAGAGATCCGCGCAGGCCGCATGTCGGTCGATGTACTGAAAACCGACGAACAGTGGTACGGTGTCACCTACCGCGAAGATGCAGCGGTGCTGCGTCGCGCCATTGCCGATATGCACCGACGCGGGCTCTATTCCTGAATTGCAGGATCCAGTATGACCTGCCAGAGAAACGTCGGATTCCGGCGTTTCTTTTCATATGTATTATAGGATAATATACATAGCCGTTGCGCCCTTTTGCCGCGTTATAGATTCCCGACGACCGTCTTTCTGCCAAACGGCATGCATTCCCGGACCGCGGGCTTGCGCAATCCGGTCTGCGCCGTTTGCCGGACGTCGGCCGATTTCACAATTTATGAAGGCGCCGTGCGCTTTCCCCCGGAGGTATCGCCATGCACAAGAGTTCCTCACGCCTGCTGATTCTGATACTGATCCTGACTGCTGCCGCACTGCTGTTTTCCGCCTGTGGCACAGACCCGGCTGAGAGTACCACCACCGTACCTACCGGCACCACGGCCGTTCCGGTATTGCCGTATGACGGTCCGGGTCTTGTCAGCCGCGTCTTCGTTTATGACGGCGAGGAAAAGAGCATTGACCGTCTGTCCGATCTGCCGGAAGGAGTCACCGCGGTATACCGCAATATGAGCGCCACCGACCCGGGCGTCTATACCGCCACCGTCACCCTGTCAAAAGGAGGCTATACCTCCATTGTCCTGGAAGCAACCCTGACTATTCTGGAGAGTCCGCTTTCCGGCGTTACCTTTTCCGACTCCACTTTTCTGGAGGACGGAACCGCCCACGACCTGCTCATATCCGGATCCCTGCCTGAAAATGTTGCGGTTACATACGAAGGGAACGGGCAATTCCGTCGCGGGACCTATACGGTAACCGCGCATTTCGCATACACGGACAGCGATGTACCCCTGCCCTCCATGACTGCAGTGATGACCGTCATTGAAAATCCGCTGCAGGACATTTCTTTCCCCGATGCGGTCTTTGTAGCCAACGGACAACCGCACGCACTTGCCATTGCGGGCACGCTGCCGGAAGGAATTACCGTCACCTACGAGGGCAACGATCAGAGCGAGCCCGGCAAGTTTACAGTGTATGCACACTTTGCCTTCACAGACGAAACTCTGCCCGCCCTGCCCTCCATGCAGGCTACCCTGACCATCATCGAAAGTCCGCTGAAGGATATTTCCTTCTCCGGAATGCAGGTGGTGTATGACGGGACCGAACACCGGCTTACCATCACGGGCACATTGCCCGACAATGTCGCAGTCTCCTATACGGGGAACGGCAGAACCGATGCCGGCACTTACCGCATCACTGCCATGTTCCGCTATACGGACGGCACCGCAGCCGTACTGCCCAACATGGAGGCTTACCTGGTCATTCAGCCTGCACAGTGGGACTTTTCCGAAGTACGCTGGGACTACACCTCTTCCCTGATTTACAACGGGATGCGCCAGAGTGTGGAGCTCACCGGGCTGCCTGACGGACTGCCTGTCACCTATACGCAGAATTCTGCAAGCGCCATCGGCACCTATGTTGCAACCGCAACATTCGGAGAAGTGAAAAACTATACCACCCCCTCCCCCATGATCCTCTCCTGGTCGATCATTGAGACTCCTCCGGAGGTGGATATCAACGGCGGCTCCCAGGCCCCGGAGGGCGAATATCAGCCCGAAGGAACCGTGGTAACCGTCACCGCCGACCGCGCGGGCATCTTCTTCTGCTGGACACTGGATACCTCCTACCAGAACGGGGGCCGGGTGGTTTCCACAGACCGTGTTTACACCTTCACCGTTACCGAAGACATTCGTCTCTACGCCAACTATGCTCCCGAAGGCGGCGGCGTGGTATACTATGAGCTGGGCGACGGTACCGGCCCCGACGGGGAGCATTTCTACTTTGACTTCTTCAGCAGTCCGTTCTACCTCTGTCCCAACACGGTTCCTGATACGGGTGTCTTCGAAAACCCGGGTCATACCCTGCTCGAATACAATACCGAACCGGACGGAAGCGGTACCCCAGTCAACCCCGGCGGGAAAGCGGTCCTGCCCGATGACCGCAGGCTGACCCTGTATGCGGTATGGGCACCCTGGAGTGACGCCGACCTGTTCGACACCGCGGAAAATGAGACCGGTCTGACCATCACCTCCTACCGCGGCAGCGAGTCCACCGTGATTATCCCCGCGCGTATCCGGGGTACCGATGTCACCGTGATCGCGGAAGGCGCCTTTATTGCGAAGCCCTTCGTGACCCTGTCCGTTCCCTCTACCGTTCACACGGTCGAACAGGGGGCGTTCCGGGATTGTCCCGAATTTGACAAGCTCTACCTGTGCGACAACATCCGCTATATATACGACAATTCCTTTGTCAACTGCCGCGCGTTCACGCAGTTCTGCTACAACGCCGCCATGACGCCCGTCTTCTCCAACTCGGAAGGCTGGTTTGCCAAGAAGTTCGAAATGGTGATGACCGAAACCGGCAACACCCTGGTGGTCATCAGCGGTTCCAGTTCGCTCAACGGTCTGGACAGCCCGTATCTCGAGGAGTTGATGGGATATCAATACAATGTGGTCAACCTGGGAACCAACGCGGGCTCCAACGGCACCCTGTACCACGAATTCTGCTCTGCATTCCTGGAAGAGGGCGATATCGTGGTCTGCGCCGCCGAGTACAACAGTGTACAGTACGGCAACAACAATCTGTACGACGGCTGGAAGACCTTCCGCGCGACCGAACACATCTACAATGTATTCCGCTATGTGGATATCTCGCACTATACCCGCCTGTTCGATACCATCCGGTACGTCAATACCGAAATGCCGGGTGCGCGGCACACACTGCCCCCCCGCTCCTACTCCTATTACAGCAACGGGGTCAACCAGTACGGCGATGTGACCGGGAACCTGGCGTACAACGGCTTTACCGGATCGGGCAACACTTACCTGAGCTACAGTTACCTCAGCGATGAGCGCGCCGCCAATATGAAGCGGGTGTTTGATCTGCTCAAGGAAAACGGCTGCACCGTCTACTTCTCCTGCCCGCCGTATCTGGAAAACTGCTTCAATATGGGCTCGGATGTGGAAGGATATGCGCGCGCCATTCTGGCGAAGACGGGCGTACTCCTGATCTCCGATCCGCGCGACTATCTGCTGCCGTACGATCTGATGTACAACTCCAATTATCACCCCAATCAGCGCGGAGCAGACCTGCGTACCGAACAGTTGGCCGCCGATCTCAAAGCTGTATT
>CASFDI010000018.1 GCA_949293405.1 uncultured bacterium
TGTTTCAAATCTTCCATATTGTTGTACAGACATGATACCCCTCCGGTTGATACGGCATGCTGTTGCCGGAATACCTTCATTTTACCACAATTCAGACTAAAAGTCACCTGCTGATGAAAATTTGCATGCAACCGGACAGAATCATGTTTCCCTGTACAATTCAAACAGAGTCCAAAAGGCGCCCGTATGGGCAACATGCCTTTTGGACTCAGATTCCCGGAGCCGGGAAGCGTCTGTTATCCGCCGATATAGTCTTTCTCGTAAGAATTAAAATCATTTACCGTCTGCCCGTTGATGGTGACCGAGGCGCCCTCAGCGAGCTTGTAAACGAAATAGTATCCGTTCGACCCAGAACCGATCGCCCCGCTATAGAATTCACATCCCGACACCACTACCGTACCGGTTGCAAGGTCCTCTACACCATTGCCGGTCACAGCGAGAGCATATCCTTCCGTGCATCCGCCGTTGTTGTTGCTGCCCGAACCGGTGGGAGTCGCTGTTCCGATCAACTTCGAGTTGATGATCGTGGCGTCCGTATGCTTGATCTCAATCGCTGTCGGACCGCAAATGACGGAATCCTCAACGGTGAGTTTCTGTCTTTCCCGGCCGGCGCTGTTGGACACATACACACCGCCCGACCGAATCTCGGTGTCCCGGATCGTGATATCAGCGGGCGCATAAGAACCGTTGTGATACACCGCATAATAGGCGGAAGAAAGCGTGCATCCTATCACTTCTACCGTGGTATTTCTCCCTTGGCTGAAGACACAGCCGTCTCCGCTGTTCACAGTCACCTGCTCCAGTCGGAGTGTCGAATTGCTTGCGACCACCAGTCCGTAGTACGGATTATCCATTTCGATTGTACCGTTCCGGAGAGTGAGCGAAGCACCATTCGTCACTTGTACCAGAGTGCCTGATCCCTGCGGATTATGATAGGTCAGGGTCTGACCGTTCAGATCCAGGGTCAGCTGCTTCTCGGAATTAAAAGCAAAGGCAATCTCATCCGTTGCAACAAGATCATTCGCCAGTTGAATGGTATCACCATCCTGCGCTTGCGCAATTGCGTCCTTCATTGCCGCAATGTTACTCACCGGATAGGTGGCGCCCTCGTCGTAATCGTTATTACCGAAGCCGTCTTCCTCATAGGCCGCCTGTTTGGCAAGGATGGTCACATCCGCCGAAAAACTCTCGCCGCCGTATGTATTCCCTGCATCCTTGTTCATCCCGTATACCAGAATGAACTGCACCGTGTCCCCTGTCTTGAGCAGCGGCAGCTCCAGCCCGGCCGCAAAAGTGGAGAGGGTATTCATCGGCCGGCGCGTGAAGGTACCTGTGATCTGTCCGACCTGCACCTGCACAAAGTCAAACCACAGCGCATCGGTCAGTCCGCCTTCCGTCCGGAAATCCAGCGTGATCTTCGCCGCCAGCGTGCCGGCGTTGGTCACCTGCAGCAGTTTTGCAGACGAAGAACCGGGTTCCCAGTTCTGCTCGTTGATGATCGGACCGGCATCTTCCGCCTTCAGGTTCTGACCGTTTTCTTCAAAGTAGAAGGGTTCCCCGCCATTGACTCCCTCAATGGCAAATCCGGTCTCCCCGCTTTCTGCCAGATCAAACGCTGTGGCATCGATCGACAGAGATCCCGCCTCGATCTTATTGCCGCTGCTCACCACACTGTCGGTAAACCACGCGAAGGTGGTTCCGGCAAGCAGCGCAAGCGTCAGCACAAGGCAAAGCGCGCTCACAAGGAGCGATTTTTTTGTACTTGCCATATCTCTTCCTCCTAAAAGTTGTGTCATCTGCCCCGCGCGGAGCTCAAAGAGCGCAATCTGCGCATTCCGCTCTTTGAGCTCCCCCTCCCCCAACGGAGGGGGAGAGCCGGCATCAAAAATTTACTCCTGATTTTCAGGGACAACCGTATACCGGATATCTCCGTTGTCCTGCTTCTGCTGCAGAACCTTATATCCGTCTGCCATAAAGTTGACAATCGGATTTTCTGTCTTACTCTGAGAAGGATCAAAGTTGACAAAGGTTCCGCCTTATACCGCAATGGTAAACGCCCTCCGTCAGGCCGGGCAACCGACAGGGGTTCTTCCCGGTCGGTGTCTTTGAACACAGACTGCCGGAACGACACCGGAAAACACAGATTCCCGGCCCCGTATTCATAAGACTTTTACAGAGATAACGATAATCCTGTTCCGTAATTCAGTTGTTAATAGAAAAGGTTTTGAGATCGCCGGTCCAGTTGGAAACAACTTTCAGATCCTCTTCCTCCGGCCAACCGACACTCAGCAGATTGCTCTTCCCATCAATTGTTTCCAGATCCTCAAAAGTGTTGCCCCCCACTGTAATGGTCGAGCCGTCTACATAGTAGATGCCCACAACCGAATCTTTTACCTTGTCACAATTCTTGAAAGTGTTGTTGGTAATGGCAATGGACGCTACTACGCCGTCTGCGGCATTGGGCTGAATATGAATAAAACGGATAGCCTGATCAGAGGCATTGCCATACGAAGAAGGTGCGCTGTCAACATCGGCTGCCGTAAAGGTACAGTTGTTCACCGTCAGAGATTTGAAATCCGCGGAAGTAATCTGCACGACCTCCCATTGCGGATCGGCAAAGGTGCAGCCTTCAAGTACCAGTTCTTCGCACCCGGTATGTCCGTATATCATGGAAGCATTCTTGCTCGCATTGGCGGGTTTGCTCAGGGAAACATTGAGGAAAGTTACATCAGCTGTTACCGTTATGGGGGCATTGCTGACTACTGCATTCCCCATTCCGTCGATTACCACATCCTTATTGATGGTGAGCGGAGCGGTCAGGCCGATAGAACCGGTCAAGGCAATCGTATCGCCGTCTTCTGCCATCTGAAGTGCCTGTGTCATCTCAGCGGCGCTGCTCACCGGATAGGTGGCGCCCGCATCGTAATCGCTGTTTCCGAAGCCGTCTTCCTCATAGGCCGCCTGTTTGGCAAGGATGGTCACATCCGCCGTGAAGCTCTCGCCGCCGTATGTATTCCCCGCATCCTCGTTCATCCCGTATACCAGAATGAACTGCACCGTGTCGCCCGTCTTGAGCAGCGGCAGTTCCAGCCCTGTCGCAAAGGTGGACAGCGTGCTCATCGGCCGGCGCGTAAAAGTCCCCGTGATCTGTCCGTCCTGCACCTGCACGAAGTCAAACCACAGCGCATCGGTCAGCCCGCCTTCCGTCCGGAAATCCAGCGTGATCTTCGCCGCCAGCGTGCCGGCGTTGGTCACCTGCAGCAGTTTTGCAGACGAAGAACCGGGTTCCCAGTTCTGCTCGTTGATGATCG
>CASFDI010000019.1 GCA_949293405.1 uncultured bacterium
CTGACCGGTCCGCGCAGAAAAAAATCCCCATTTCGTACACCTGTACAAAAGATGATCCCAGCCAGAGTGTACAACTTTCAAAATCATCCCATTCCACCCTGCCATCATCTGTTTTGAACATATCTGTAAATAATTCTTTACTTAAAATTGATTCTCCCTGTGCTTCGGATGTATAGAATACCCCGGAAGGCAAAGTATAACGCTGTGAAAAATCACAGAAAACGCTGTAAGCGCTTCTCTCTCTTCCACCACATCCGCACAGCATCAGGCTCAGTGCCGCCGCCAGACACAGAATTTTTATCAGTATTCTCACAATTCCCTCCCCCGGATACAAAAAAGCCCCCCTGCATATCATCCTATGCAGGGGGTGATTTCTGTATGCAGATCAGGAAGCGGCTTTCATCTCCGCAGCAACCTCTTCAAATTCTTTCACCACTTCTTCACAAGGCGGGGCGGTCAGCAGACTGACCACTGCAATTGCGACGGAAGACAGCAGGAAAGCGGGCAGCAATTCATAGATGGTAAGCGCCGCAATTCCGGTTCTGACGCCCAGAGGAGTAATGACATATTCCCAGAGCACCACACCGGCGCCACCGACCAGCATACCGGCGAGCGCGCCCCAGCGGTTGGTGCGCTTCCAGAACAGCGCGAACAGCATCAGAGGACCGAACGCAGCGCCGAAACCCGCCCAGGCGAACGAAACAATTCCGAACACGGAACTGTCGGGATCCCATGCGAAAATCACGGCAATCACCGCAACCGCACACACCGTAATGCGGGCAATCAGCATCTGAATGGAGGAAGGCATTTTCTTCCAGAGAAACCGGTGCACGATATTTTCGGACACCGAGGAAGCAGCCGCCAGCATCTGGGAGTCGGCCGTAGACATGATGGAAGCAAGAATACCGGACAGAATCAATCCGGCCAGAACAGCGGCAAATGTATCAAGGGAAGCGATGGTCTTTGCCATTTCAATGATGATCCGCTCGGCATCGAATCCTTCGGCAAGCAGGCCGGTATTGCTGGCGAAACTGTATCCGATCACGCCGATCAGGATGGCGATGCCCATGGAGATCACCACCCAGACAGAGGCGACCCGGCGGGAAAGAGTCAGCTTACGATCGTCTTCGATCGCCATAAAGCGCAGAAGAATGTGCGGCATGCCGAAATAGCCAAGGCCCCATGCCATGGTGGAAACAATGGTCAGGAATCCGTACGAATCGGGCGTAGCCGTCCCATTGTATTTCTGGGTCAGGCTGAGATAACCGGGAAGCTCGCGCACCGCATCGGCAATGTTGGAAAAGCCGCCCGCATGCTCAATACCGAACAGGACCACCACAAACAACGCAATCGACATAATGATCGACTGCAGGAAATCGGTAGTGGATGCGGCCAGGAAGCCACCGATTGCGGTATATGCAACAATAACCGCCGCACCGGCAATCATGACCGTATGATACTCAATGCCGAACAGCGTATTGAACAGTTTCCCTACCGCTGCAAATCCCGAGGCGGTATACGGAACGAAAAACACTACAATTGTAACGGCTGACAGAGCCAGCAGAATGCCGCTGCCGTCCCGGAACCTGTTTGAAAAGAACTCAGGGATGGTGGAAGAGGCGTTCTTTTCGGAATATTTCCGGATACGGCGGGCAACGATCAGCCAGTTGAGATAAGTACCGACCGCAAGCCCCAGAGCTGTCCAGAAAGCATCCGCAATACCCGACAGAAGCGCAACCCCCGGCAGGCCCATCAGCAGCCAGGAAGACATATCGGAAGCCTCTGCGCTCATCGCGGTGACAAACGGTCCCAGGCGGCGTCCGCCCAGATAAAAGTCATCGGAAGACCGGTTCTGCTTGGAGCACCGGACTCCAATATACACCATGACCGCCATATACACCACGATGGTGAAAATCATCATCGTATTGGTCATCACAAATTCCTCACAATTTCGTCATAATATGGTAACAAAGCCTATTATATCATACCCTGCAACATCATGCAAGTATTTTTTTCATATCCGGGCTTTGTTGACAAATACAGAAAAAAATGCTACACTTTATTTAATACATAATCAAAAAGGGCGGTAATACTCAACCATTACCCGGAAAATATACCGGGCCGTCCTTGGGGAGGCGAAACATGAGAACCATCACACTGGGTACAACCGGAATCCGGACACCGCAGAATGCTTTTGGCGCGCTTCCCGTGCAACGGGTGGAGCGTGACGAGGCGGTACGCCTGCTGCGCGCGGCCTATGACAGGGGGATGACTTTTTTTGATACGGCACGCGCCTACACGGACAGTGAAGAAAAGCTGGGGCTTGCTTTTTCCGGAATGCGCGACCGGATCTATCTGGCAACGAAAACCGCTTCCACCACCCCGGATGGAGTACGCAGAGATCTTGAAACTTCTCTGAAGATGCTGCGCACCGATTACATCGATCTCTATCAACTGCACTGGCCGAAGCGCTGCTACAAGCCGGGCGATGGAACAGGCGTATATGAAGAGTTGCTGCGGGCGAAAAAAGAAGGTCTGATCCGGCATATCGGTATGACCAATCATATCCTGCATGTGGCGCGGGAAGCGATTGACTCCGGATTATACGAAACCCTGCAGTTTCCATTCAGTTATCTGTCCGGTGAGCAGGAGTTGGAACTGGTGCGTCTGTGCAAAGAACACAATATGGGCTTTATCGCCATGAAAGCGCTGGCAGGCGGGCTGATCACCAATGCACAGGCGGCGTTTGCCTTCATGTCGCAGTATGACAATGTCCTGCCGATCTGGGGCATTCAGCGCAGGAGTGAACTGGAGCAATGGCTCTCGTTTATGGAATGTCCCCCTGAAATGACCCCCGCCCTGGAGCAGGTCATTCAAGAGGACCGCCGCCAGCTTTCCGGAGCTTTCTGCCGCGGCTGCGGATACTGTATGCCCTGCCCTGCCGGCATCGAGATCAATACCTGCGCCCGGATGTCTCTGCTACTGCGCCGCTCCCCTTCCGCCGGTCACCTGTCTGAAAAAAGCCAGGCGATGATGCGCAAGATCCTGGACTGCACCCATTGCGGTGCCTGCATGAAAAAATGCCCCTACGGACTGAATACGCCCGCCCTGCTGAAAGCCAACTATGAAGATTACCTGAATGTTCTCAGCGGCACCGTATCGGTCTGATATCCCGTATGAAGGCGGAACTGAACAGCAATATTGTCTCCCCATATCATGACAATGCCTCCCGGCCGGATATCCGGCCGGGAGGCATTTATCGTAACATGCGTTGCTTTTGAGTTGCCCTCTTTGAACCGTGAAACATACAAAACAGGCAGGCGGATTGCCGCCGGGCGGAATCGGACAGGACACTGCATTTCCCCCGGGGAATTCCGGTCCGTTATCCTGACGTCCCTGCATCTGCGACATTCCGGCAGTCCTGTCTTCAATCGCTGATCCGGCGCCTTCTTTTATTCGGCGACGGATGGCAGGACCGCTGTCAGTTCAGTCTGTTCTTCATTGATCTGCCAGCCACGGGTGTAAACGATGCCGTCTGCAATCACCGCAGTAACCAAGCCGACATCTCCACGCACAGTCAGATTCTGTTCCGCGTCCACAGTCACTTCATACGGCGAGATGTAACCGTTAATCGTCACGGCAGTGCCGCCGACAATCTCTACCACACGGTCCAGATAACCGGTCACTGTCTGACGCTGGGATTCGGTCATTTTTTCCAGTTCGCCTGCAGCTGCGACCTGCTTTGCAACCTCATACACACTGCGTGCATGATCGGCAAGCCGGAATTCAGTCCGGAAGGTGCTGCTCTTCCCGTCTTTCTCTGCCGTCACATACGAGATCGCTCCGAACGAGCGTGCATAGTTC
>CASFDI010000020.1 GCA_949293405.1 uncultured bacterium
AAAGACTGATAAACTGGGGCTTTTATGATTTAGCCACAGCCTATCAGTCTCTGCACGTCAACTATTGAAACCGCCGTGTACCGAACGGTACGCACGGTGGTGTGAGAGGACGGCGGCTAATCACCGCCTCCTACTCGATTGTTCGGGCGGGGCCGATCCGCGGGTGTATTTTGTTTTCACAGGTCAGCGCAGGGGAATAACCATGTTCCAGGTTCTGGTGCAGTTATGAAAGCCCTGCCCGTCGGTTCCGTCGGAGGTGGCGAAAAAGGCATAAGCGGGCCTGCCGTTTTCAAACAGCAGGAAAGGGCGTTCCAGATTTCCCATTTCACGCACCACCCCGTCGTCCCAGAGCACCCGGCGGGAATACATCAGTTTGCCGGGATGAAAACGCCAGTGCATCCGGTCGGGGGAAGTGGCATACAGACCGCCGTAACGCTCTCCGCAGACATTGCCGCGCATGTCCTTGGCGATCATGTGGTAGCCTTCCCCGTCACGCCAGAGGAAGGGATCTTCAAACTCCACATCGGGCCCGAACAGCGGGCTGTCACAGAGCGGTCGGAAAGGTCCTTCCGGCCGGTCCGCCTGCGCCATGCCGAACTCCATCTTGCCGTGCAGGAATCCGGTATAGGGCGGGGGAAGATAGCCGCGTGCTTTGTACATCATGCAGACCGTCCCGTCCTGTTCGATGCAGGGGGCGGGGTTTGAGATCAGAAAGCTGTCGAAGCGGTCGGGCCGGGTGGTCAGCACCGGCTGGTCGGAGCGCCGCCACGGACCGGTGATCCGGTCTGCAACCGCAACTCCGACCCGTTTGGATGCGCGCGCCGCGATGACGCGGCAATCATCGGTTGTCAGGGGCTGACCCGGCACGGGATCGGAAAAGGGGTGCGTGATGCCGGTATAATACAGGTAGTATCTGCCTCCGCAGCGTGTGATATGCGGATTGTGTGTGGCGCGCCCGTCCCAGTACTGAGCACCGCGGGCAGGGAGCACGATCTCTTCAAAACGGTACGGACCCGCAGGGGTATCCGAAATCGCGCGCACTACTTCGGACGCCATCATCCAGCCGGGATGCATGGGCAGGTGCCGGGGCCACCGTGAGGCAAACAGATGATATCTGCCGTCCTCCGCACGGATGACGCTGCCGCACCAGACCCAGTACCCTTCCATGGAAAAGCCGCCGCCCACCGGGGCGGGCAACATGCGTTCTGTCAGTGTTCCGGTCATAGGATGCTCCTTTCAGAGTGCGTATCGGAAAGTTCTCCCCGGAACGCGGGGAGCGGTAAAGAACAGGGACCGGCCTTCAGAGCCGCGCTCTTCTGCAGCGCCGGCCGGAAAATGCCGCCGGTCTGCGGATTGCACGCTTAAGCATACAGGCACCGCCCTGCCGGGAAGATCCGCCCCCTTCCGGTGCGGGTTTGCCGGAATGTTGCACGGCTGTTCTGCCTACACGGTTTTCGGTTCTGCTTGCCGGGGCGCCGGGGCAGGATTGCGGAAGAACTGGTAGAGGCGGCAGGGGATCATGCCGTTGTACAGGCGCATGATCTTGTCTGCTTTGCGCCCGTAGAGACGCTCAAAATTCTGGTTGGAAGTCAGCACATAGACCTGCCAGGGCGCGAGTGCACGGAAGGCAACGCCCAGCTCGCGGTAGAGTGCTTCCGCTTCTTCGGGGGTCATCAGGCGCTCGCCGTAGGGCGGATTGGTGACAATGGTGCCGCGCCGGCCCCCGCTGCGGATTTTCCGGGCGTCGGCGGTGCAGGCAGACACCCATTCTCCCACCCCGGCACGGCGGATGTTTTCCTGTGTAAGCGCGGTGGCGGCAGGGTCAATGTCCGATGCGATCGCCTCAAAACGGGTGTGCAGCTCGCGGTCGCGCGCCTCCTGCCGTGCCAGACGCCACAGGGCCTGCGGCACGGCAGGGAAGGCTTCGGCTGCAAAGGAGCGGAACCTTCCGGGCGCAATGTTGTTGACCAGCATCGCCGCCTCAATGGGGATGGTGCCCGATCCGCACAGCGGGTCGTGCAGCAGCACGCCTTCGCGCGGGCGGGAAATGGACGCAATGGCGGCGGCCAGGGTTTCGCGCAGAGGGGCGCCGCCTGCTTCCTTGCGGTACCCGCGTTTATACAGCGGCTCTCCCGAGGTATCGATCATCAGAGCGGCTTCATCCTTGAAAATGAAGAAGACCACCTGCACCCGCGTGCCGCTTTCGGGGAACCAGCGGATGCCGTAGTGCGCGCCCAGCCGTTCCGCAATCGCCTTCTTGACAATGCGCTGACAGTCGGGAACAGAAAAGAGCGTGCTCCTGATGCTGTGCCCTTTGACCGGAAATGCATCGTCTTTCCCGATAAAGGTCTCCCAGGGCAGGGCGCGCGTGCCTTCAAAAAGGCTGTCAAATGTATCGGCGCGGAAGGCGCCGAGACGGATCAGAACGCGTTCGGCGTACCGCAGGAAAACATTGGAACGGGCGATCCCCTCTTCTTCAGCAGAAAAGGTGACGCGCCCGTCCATGGTATGCAGACGGTGATAGCCCAACCGGTCGATTTCCTCGCCCAGCCGGTGCTCCAGTCCGAACAGGCAGGTTGCGGTCAGTGTCAGGTTCATACCCGCCGCCTTTCAGGCCGGAAGGTTTCAAAAATGGTGGTGTCGAAACCGGTACGGCAGATTTCCTGATCCTCGCGGCTGCGCGCAGTCCAGGCAAAGAGCGGTACGCCCCACAGATGGCGCAGCATGCAGAGCGGACGGGCATTGCGGTGCAAAAAGCAGTAGGCGATGAAATCCGGCTTGGAAAGGAAATTCAGCAGGAATCCCGAGAGCAGTGCGTATTTGAAGCCCCGGTATCCCGGTTCACGCAGAAAGGATGCGGAGAGCTGTCCGCGCACCACATGCGGACGGGTTTTCCGCAGGTAGCGCAGGATCAGCGGGTGGAAGGATTCCACACAGTAGGGGCCGGTGTAACTGTCCAGCAGAGCGGCGGTGGCGCGCACGGTCCGGCGCCAACCGGGCAGCTCACCCTTGATCTCGATCAGCAGGGGCACCCGTCCCGCCACCAGTTCCAGCACCTGGGAGAGGGTAGGGATGTGGGCGTCGGGATTGCCCAGCAGGGAGAAGGAGGTCAGGCGTTCGGCGGTGAAGGCGGACACTGTGCCGCGGATACCGCAGACCCGGTCCAGCGTGTTGTCGTGGAAGACCACAGGCACGCCGTCACGGGACAGCTGGACATCCAGTTCAATGGCGTACCCCTGCTCGACCGCAAGGCGGAAGGCTTCCATTGAGTTCTCGGGTACCGCCGAGCCGCTGTGCAGTCCGCGGTGTGCGTAAAGCACGCGGGTGAAGGGCTCGACTTCGGGACGGTGACGGTTGGGTTTTGTCAGAAACAGCAACAACAGACCCAGCACGCACAGCGATGCCAGGAAAAATGCAACAATCAAAAGAATAAGATGCGTCATCGGATTCCTCACTTTCCGGTTTATTGGTGAATGTATCTGCAGAACGGGGTCTCTCTTCCCCGGGGCATTTCTTTCATACAAGAGTATTTTATCATAAAACAGCGCGCTTTGTCAAGACATGTGCGGCGATGTGTTGACATTGGCGAATTATACTATTAAGTGCAACAGAAAGATTTTGTTTTCAAAAGAGGGGACGACACCGCTCCGTTTGTGCTATACGATTCATGGTAGTTGCGTTCCTTTTTTTGAATGTGTTGTGATAAACTGATTAAAACAGGAAGTAATCGCTTTTATTCTATTTCCTCTTCAAATTCACATTAACTGTAATACTACATATAAAGATGAAAAAATAGAAAAAAGTATTGAAAATCAAAATTTATTGTGTTAAAATATGAATAAGTTATTATGAAACAAATAAAAAATAGCAGACGAATAATGAAAAAGACGGCGTATATTTATGCAGTGAATAAGGAGATGCACCCTCGGATCTGCAAGGTACACTATAAATGCGGAGGAAACCATGAAAACTAAAAGCATATTGCCCACCATTACACTGTTTCTGCTCGTTGTATTTTTCTGCGTGGTCGGGTTGACCGCATGCAGCTGGGACAACATATGCATGCATCAGTGGACTGAATGGACACAAACTAAGGAGGCGACCTGTATCGAAGCTGGGGCTAAAGAACGCCAGTGCTTGAAATGCGGATGGACCCAAACTGTGTCCATCTCCAAAACGTCGCATATTCCGCAGGAGGATGACGGGGACTGCACCACGGCTGTGACCTGCTCGGTCTGCGGTGTGGTTACGACCGAAGCACGAGATGCACACACAGGGGGAATGGCGACCTGCGGGCACAAAGCACAGTGCGCGCTCTGCGGTATGGAATACGGCGAACTCGCTCCGCATCAAGGTGAAACCGTCTGGGTTAAGCATACAGATACGCACTACCAGGTATATGCCTGCTGCTTTACGCCGGCGTCTGAGGAACAAGAGCATACACTGGTAGACGGTATATGCACGGTGTGCGGCTTCAATCCGACTATAACTGTCACACCTGTTGCGCTGGCGATAGGAGAAACACAGGCTGAAGTAGCGATTTATATAACCGACAATCCCGGTATAATTGGGCTTTCGTTG
Source organism: uncultured bacterium (assembly GCA_949293405.1). Classification (GTDB taxonomy): domain Bacteria; phylum Bacillota; class Clostridia; order Oscillospirales; family CAG-272; genus UBA1740. The sequence continues at coordinate 4,582 of CASFDI010000020.1, forward strand.
ACCGTTCAGTATAGTGATGCGTTTACGCTGATAGAGGCAAGGGCGGCAGAGGCGTTGGAAGTATTGACCTTTACTGCCCCCGACACGCTGAGCAGTGGTTGCAAATTTTTGTGGGACGGACTGCAAATCAGCGACAGCGACATTATGGATG
>CASFDI010000021.1 GCA_949293405.1 uncultured bacterium
ATACACCGACGAAGAACTCGCCATGATGGCGAAAGCCATCAAGAAAGGCACTGCCGAAAATCCGGCGCGTCAGGGATATGGGTTTACCTCGGTCAAAAACGGAGAGCGCCCGCGTTCGCTTCATCACATCGACGACGATGACGAGGACATTCCGCGCGTGGCACCCACGCAGCGGAGCGAGTCAAAGCGCACTGAGGAAAAGAAGGGATTAACGCAAGGCGTATCGCTTAAAAAGGATCAAAGAAACAAAAAACCCCGTCCTTCCGAAGATGAAGAAAGCACCTCTGCTTCCGAAATTGCTCCGGAAGGCACAGAAGAAGACCCCGAAAAAGACAAAGCAGACGAAGAATAAGAAAGGAATGCGTCGTGATTAAAGAAATCATCGCCCAAGGAAAAGACATCTCCGAAGCGAAAGAAAACGCCAGACTCGCACTCGGTGTAGACGAGTTTGCGGATGTCAGATATGAAGTGATTCATGCCGGAAGCCGCGGTATTTTCGGCATTATCGGAGTGAAGCAGGCTCAGGTAAAGGCCTCCATTGAAATTCCGGACGCAGCCCCCCGCCGCGAACGCAAAGGAAACCGCGAGCATACCGATGCGGAGCGTCCTCAGCAGCACCGCAGAAACGATTCTCCCGATTCCCGTGTCCAGAAACAGCGCCGGGAAGAGGTGCAGCGTCCCAAACAGCAGAAACAGCGTCCCGCACAGCCCCGACCGACCGAGAAAGCAGTGACCGCCCCGCCCGTGATTCCGGAAGCAGAACTGAAAATGGAGCGTCGGGAAATGGCGCCGGGAGAGGATTGCAGTTACGACTTTATCTGCACGCTGGTGCGCAACACCGGCCTGCGTGCCGAAGTGAGTTATTATGTCTGTGAAGATGGAACGCGCCGCATTGCGATCAACGGCGAAGACGCATCCCTTCTGATCGGACACCATGGGGACACACTCGATTCCCTGCAGTATCTTGCCAATCTGGCAAGTGCTCAGAAAAATGCCAAAGGGGAGCGCGACAAGAGCCGTGTGACCCTGGATATTGAGGGATATCGCGCCAAGAGAGAAGAAACCCTGCGTGCCCTGGCGCGCCGGATGGCGGCGAAAGCACTGCGCAACAACCGCAATGTAACGCTGGAACCCATGAGCGCCTACGAGCGCCGCATTATTCACTCCGAAATTCAGAACATGGAAGGGCTGACCACCAACTCCATCGGGTCTGATGCAAGCCGCCGCGTGATGATCTGCCTCACCGATAAGAAGCCCGTCGCAAAAGCATCTGCTGAGCAGGTAGCCGAAGCCGCTGAGGCCAAGACAGAAGAGTTGGCTGAACAAACCGTTGCTGCGGAAGCGGAGAATAATGTCTCCATGCTGCTTACTCCTGAACGGGAAGAAGCAGACAGGGCCGAAGTGGTTCAAGAAATGGCACAGGAAACAGAGGAAACCGTTGCTGAAGAAATCACGGATGAGCCCGCAGCAGACCAGTCTGCAGAAAAAGCTGCAGAGGAAAACAGCGGCGAAAAAACATGGTAAATCGGCTGACTGATACGATCGCCGCAATTGCAACCCCGCCCGGCAAGGGCGGGGTTGCCCTTATCCGGATCAGCGGACCGGAAGCGATTGCAATTGCCGATCTGTGTTTTGTTCCTTCGTCCGGGAAACTGCTTTCCGCTTTTCCGGCGCGTCACGCCGTTTACGGGCATATTGTCCGGGACGGGGAGCCGATTGATGACGGGATGGCCGTTCTGTTCCATGCTCCCGCCTCTTTTACAGGGGAAGATACGGTGGAACTGTCCTGCCACGGCGGGGTACTGGTGACACGTGCGGTGCTGGAAACCGTGTTTGCCGCGGGAGCAGTCTGCGCTGCGCCGGGCGAATTTACCAGGCGTGCCTATCTGTCCGGCAAACTGACCCTGACCGATGCGGAAGCGATCGGAACACTTCTGGATGCCGACAGTGATTCCGCCGTACGGTTGTGCGCCTCGGACGCACGCGCCCGCCTGCGGGAAGCAACCGGTCAACTGCGTGCGGAACTGGTGCACCTGCTGGCTTCTCTCTATGCAGCTATTGATTATCCCGACGAGGATCTGGCAGAACTGGATGACCGGCAGATTGCCCAGGGGATAGAAGACCTGAAAATCAGGGTCCGCCGTCTTGCCGACAGTTACCGGACGGGGAGCGCCATGACGGACGGGATCACCACTGTTCTGTGCGGCAGTCCCAATGCGGGGAAAAGCACGCTGTACAACGCTCTTTGCGGTGAAGACGCCGCCATTGTAACCGATATCCCCGGCACTACACGCGATCTGCTGGACCGAAGAGTGACACTTGACGGGATTACCCTGCACCTGTGGGATACCGCAGGACTGCGTGACACGGGCGATCCGATCGAGGCAATCGGAGTATCGCGTACCAGGAAAAAGATAGCAGATGCTCAACTGGTTCTGGCTCTCTTTGACGGCGGACGCGAACCGGACAAACAGGACAATGAACTGATTACACAGTTGCAGGGACATCCGGGATGCGTAATAGCTGTAGTTACCAAGTCCGACCTGGGCACCGTTCCGCTGGAGGCGCTCCGAACACGCCTGCCGCATACCGTTGCCGTTAACGCCCTGCAAAATGATCTGTCCGAGTTGACTGCGCTTATCCGACAGCTGTTTATCGACGAAACGCTCCGGATCGGCACCGATGCCATTGTCTCCACGGCGCGTCAGAATGCCGCGCTGCACCGTTGTCTTGCGCATCTGGAAAAAGCATCGGAAGCACATGCGGACAGTCTGCCGCAGGATCTGGTTTCCGGCGAATTGGAACTGGCGCTGAGCGCGGTCTGCGAACTTGACGGTAAAGAAGTAAATGAAGAAGTGGTCTCCGAAATTTTCAGCCGCTTCTGTGTGGGGAAGTAACATCCGGGCGGGAAATATTTCCCCCGGAAATACGGGAAATTTCTCTGCCCCGCCCTCTTTCCCCTTTCCCTCCCCTGCTCTTCCCTCCCTGCATATTTTGTCGAACGCAAAACCTGTCGTTTTGTGCAAAGGGACTGATTGCTTCCGGGTCTGAGACCGGCACCGGACAACGCAGAATCTGTCGTTTCAAGCCGGTGCATACAGATAACAAATCAGGCAGAAGCAACAAGGCCGGGATAAGGCGCCCTGCCGCCCTCCTGAACGCATCTGTAAAAAACGCGGACATGATTGCACAATCGGCGCTTCGCATGATGCCGGAGATGGGGCAGTACTTCTCTGCCTTTGTGCCCCCCATTTCCCCGGGAAATACTCTGCGTCCCCGACGCGCACCGGACTGAATCTCCCCTTAAAAGGTGCGTCCTCTGTCGTGTACTGCCGTCCGACCGGGACCTGAAGAAATGGCCCCGCCTGCGACCTGCGTCGGATTTCCTGCAAGTATTTCCCGAAAGCCGGAAGGATTTTCCGTAAAAAAGAAAAACCCGGGGAACGGGTTTTTCTCCTTTGGTTGCCATTTTTTCGCCTGTTCGGCATAGCTGAGGGGAAACAGAATCGGATCAGTCAGCGCTCCGATCATCAGGTGTGCGGTTTTTGGGTACCAGCATAAAAATGAGCACAATCGCTACTACCGCAATTGCAATGGCAATGACCACTCCCCAGGCAGTTCCGACTCCGGTTCCGCCCTCTTCCATACTGCGGGTCACATTGTTTCCATCCGGCTGCCGTGTGCCCTGATAACCGTCTCCGAACAGCATATCCCCGGACATGTCGTCCTGGGGAGCGGTCTGTTCGTGTATGCGCTCTTTCAGCCCTTCGTCGAATTCCTGCACACGATTGGTGATATTATTCTCACCGTCTATACGGTAATCGTCATCAATATTCGAAACAGCCGCTGCCGGAATCATACACAGCACCGCCAGCAAAACAGCTGCCAGAAGGCACGCCACTCTTCGTATCTTCATGATGATACAGTCTCCTTTAATGGATTTTTGCAGCGTACGCTGCGCTTTTAGTATCCCACAAGCGCCGCATTTTAAGGCGGAAATCTCTGTCAATTTTACAGTCGGGAGTAATGCCCATGGAAACCAAACGATTTCAAAAAAATGACAACGGATTTGTATGTGCCCACTGCGGGAAAACGGTGCTTCCTCTGGGATATTCTTCCCGGAATCACTGCCCGTTCTGCCTGTACTCGCTGCATGTGGATGTTCTCCCCGGAGACCGTGCCAACCCCTGCGGCGGGCTGATGAAACCCGAACGAACAGAACCTGACCCGCGCAAGGGATATGTCATCTGGCATCGCTGCACCCGCTGCGGCGCACTGGTGCGCAATCGTGCCGCACATGAAGCGCAGATACAGCCCGACAACCGGGATCTGCTCATCCGGCTTACTGCCGGCCCTGTGGACTGATCCTGCTAAAAGCACCGGGGCACAAACCATACTGGTTTGTGCCCCGGTGCTTTTTCATCGCAACTGCCGACACCATCAAGCAGATCCGTTTTTTATGAGTGAATCGATTGCCTGTGTTCCCGACAGGCAATCGCATCCTGACTTAATTCTCAATCAACTCCGTATCCTTGAAAATACTCTTCCGCAGATTGGCATCCGGGAACAAGGCAAACGAAACTGTCGTTTCCCCCTTCCGGATTCCGCCGATAACCGTAACCGTTTTGGTAATCTGATAAGGATTGGTCGCATCGGTTGCAACATTGGCGTTGCTTGTAAACTTGGAAAACAGATAAACCGCGGTAACCCGGTCCGCCACCTTCAGATTCTCAATCACTACATTCTGAGGCAAAAAGCAGACATAACCGAAATCATGCCGGACCCAGGAGGCACTGATCAGGCTGGGGGTATTGGAGGAAGCGTTGAAGGTACAGTCGCGGAAAATCACATCTCCTTCCCAGGTGCTTCCATAATCCCCGCGCAGTGCCAGGAAAGAGCCACCGGTCGCTTTGGTGGTATTTTCCACAAGCAGCGTGCCGCTCCCGATTGCATTGAAGGAATGCCCCAGGGTGGTATTGATCACCGTAGCGTTATACATCCCCATATGTGCGTCAAACCGCGAAAGATTACACCCGTCATAGGTCAGGTTTTTACAGAAATTGGACGCCATGACGCCCCAGTAAGATCCGTTGGTAATGCTGTTGGTCTGGGTACAGCCGCGCCAGGTCACTGCATTTGCCCGGTTTGCAGTGGTGTCATAGGTCCCCATGCTGACCTTGGAACCTGCGCTTCCGATGGTAGAATAGGTCTTGTGCCCTGTCAGAACGCACTTGTCAATCAGTACATTGTTGGCGCAGGACACCGCATAAAAACCGTTATAAGGAGCTCCGGTAGAACCTTCCCCGGTGATCCGGTGCGTAACACCGCGAAGAATGGTATTGGAACGGGTAATACTGATTCCGCGGTTGAAGTATGTATACTCGGAAGGCTCCTGGTTGGCGATGGTGGTGAAAATACCGCCTGATACGGTCACCGGCCTGTCATCAACGCGATAGGCAGTCACGGAAGATACCTGGTCATAGTCCCACAGGATGGGCGTATCAGGATCCACATTCCCGTCTGCATCCACCAGGATCACCTCCTGCTGCGCTGTTCCGCTGTTCTGATTGCTCCCATAGCGGATATACTGCATTGTAGAAGCATCCATAATCACCAACAGGCAGGGGTATCCGGGAGCAATCCCGATATTCTCCTGTCCTTTTCTGAGCGAAGAAATACCCGTCAGACCAGTAGACGCATAGTCGGATGCAATCTGGAAAATGTGCATGCTCTTATAATTCGCAGCCTGTCGGTCGTCAATAGTAAAACGGGCGTCCCCCCACACCGTATCCGTCTTGATAATCACGGATTTCGAATGTGAACCGATATAATAGGTCGCGCCCGGATCCGCATACACCGTTTGTCCGTCCAGATTTGCGCAGGCATGTGCGGCGTAAATCGCCTCGAAATCATCGGTTACCCCGTCTCCCACAGCGCCGAACTGACTGTAATGAAGCACCGAAATATTTTCAGAAAACGCAAGCGTCTCATCCCACACCAGATCTCCGCTGCCGCGAACCAATACCTGATCGACAAACGCACGTGCACCTACCTCAAATGAATTGTGATAGGATGACTCGACATGCATACCGGTCCCCTCGACGCGAATACGGAATCCGTCACTGCCGGCATCCGACACTTCGGAAAACCGAATCTGACGCTCCCCGGCTTCGTCCGGGTCAACAATCTCAAGCCAGGCGCCCGTATACATATAAATACCCGCCTGAAGATTCTGCGCTGCAGCGAAAGCCGACTTGCGGGCATGGTCTGCCGCAATCTGATAGGACCGGATGTCTTCTCCGGCAAGTGTCAGAGAGGTAATTGCATAGTCATCAGTCACCGATTCCAGGAACAGAGAGGCTGACAGGCGTACATCAGGAAGAGACTCGCTATCCTCTGTCACACCGAGATAATGCTCTGCAAAAAAGTGTAACCCCTCGAGCAAAGCGTCATCTGAACCCCCGGCAATCATGACCCGCTCTCCGACCGCTTTGATGATATAACCGCGGATGCCCACCGTATGAACATCCACATCTGAAAACTCGTCGCGGTATCTCACATCCGCACCTACCAGGATCTCGCAGGGCTGCATGGCATTGACACGGTAATCCGCAACCGCCTGCGTCTGTGCCCCCAACCCATTCAGTCGTGCGGTCATTTGTTCTACTTCCGAGATGACCTCTGCGGACGCATTACTGCAGAATACGAACTGAAACATGGCACGCCCATCCTGGGTCAAAGCGAAAGTGCCTTCCGGCGGTTCCGGAACTGTAGTCGTGGAAAGAGTAGTTTCCGGAAGAGGCATGGTATCCTCTGAACTGAGAGAAGTCCCCTCCCCTCCCCCTCCGCAGGAGGTCAGCACACCTGCAAACAAGGCGCCTGCCAGCAGCAGCGCGATCCATCGCTTCATTCTGTTCATCCTCCGATCCTCCGGTATGATCACTGCTCTTATTGTACCATATTCTCATCGCTTTTGCAATCTGTTTTCGGCATTTCTGTAATAAACAGCTGATATAAGACTGCTCGGTTTGTGCTGTTGATACAAAAAACGGGGCCTGCTTCCAGGCCCCGTTCCGCTTCAGTCACTCTTCTTCTTTTTTATTGTCAATGATCTCCGTCTGAGCGAACAGCTGGTTCCCCAGGACTTCGTTCGGGAACAGCCGGTAATCAGCTCCTGTAATACCGGTCAATGAAATTTTTTCCGTAATATGGTAAGGATTAAGATCATTGGATGCTACAGCAGGATTACTGGTGAAACTGGAATAGATATTGAGCATGGTGATACTGCCTCCCAATGTCAGGCCTTCCACCGTCAGTGTCCGGGGCAGATAGCAGGGATAACCGAAATTGTGCTCCACCCAACTTGCGCTGATCAGGCTGGGGACAGCGGTACTGGTTTCAAATGTGCAATCGCGGATGATCACATCCCCATCCCAGGTGCTTCCGTAATCCTGACGCAGCGACAGGAAGCTCGACCCCGCCACCTTGGTGGTATTTTCCACCAGCAGCGTACCGCTTCCGATTGCGTTAAACGAATGCCCCAGTACAGAATTGATAACCGTGGCATTGTACATACCCATATGGGCATCAAAACGGGACAACTCACAGCTGTCGTAAGTCAGATTCTTGCAGAAGTTGGATGCCATCACACCCCAGTAGGTACTGTTGGTAATACTGTTGGTCTGCGTGCAGCCGCGCCAGACTACATTATTGGCCCGGTTGGCCGATGTATCGTATGTACCCATGGAAACAGTTGTACCTGCGTTGCCGATCTTTTTATAAGTCTTGTGACCGGTCATGACACAGTTTTCAAGCAGGATATTGTTGGCATTGCGAATACTGTAAAATCCGGTATAAGGAGAACCTACATCCCCTTCTCCGGTAATCTTGTGTATTACATCACGCACTACCGTATTGGAGCGGCGGATTTCAATTCCGCGACCGAAATATTTCGTGGAAGTCGAATTGTTGGCGATGGTGGTGAACTCCCCACCGCAAACGGTCAGCGGCCGTTCATCCGCGCGATACGCGGTAATCTTGGTCACGGCTGTGTAATCCCACAGCAGAGGCGTATCGGGATCAATATTTCCTTTTTCATCCACCAGAACCACTTCCTGACGGGTGGTTCCGTTATTCTGGTTGCCGCCATAACGGATGTATATTTTCTCATTGCTGTTCTCAATCAGCAAGAGACACGGACCGTCCAGTTCCACATCGAGCTTGGTCTGTTCCTTGTCCAGAGAGGTAATCCCGTCAATCGTAAACGATGCATAATCGGGAGCAATCGAAAAGATATTGTAAGCCAGATTGGCTTCATCCAGATTGGCATCATCAATAATGAACTTTGACTTTCCCCAGTCGGTATCCGTCTTGATGGTAGCAGTTTTGGCATGGTCACCGATATAATAGGTTGCCCCTGCATCGGCATAGACCTTCTGACCGCCCTCATTGGCATATGCATGCGTCTCGCAGATGGCTTCAAAATCATCGGTCACACCGTCGCCCACCGCTCCGAATTCACTGTATCGCACCATGCTGACCGTATGCAGATACACAAAATCAGAAGCGAAGCTTACATCCCCTTCCGCCATACTCAGATTCAGCACGGCAAAAGCGTCTACCCCTTTGGTAAATGCATTGCCATACGCGCACGAAATCACAAGATCGTTGCCCTTGACATCCATCCGGAAGCCTTCCTGGCTCAACTCTTCCGGTTCAACCGAGACAAAGCGAACCGCATTCCCGGTCGCAGTGTTTGCAATCGGAAGCCAGATGCCCGCATTGGTATAAAATGCTGCCTGCAGGGACTGAGCTGCCGCATATGCATTCTTATTGGTTGTTTCCGCCACAATCGTGTATCCGGTAAGGTCCTGCCCGTTAATGCTGATCGAATCGATTGCATATTCGGTCTTCTTTTCTGCAAGAAGTGTATTGGACAAGTATACCGTTCCCAGCGTTTCCGCAACCTCGCTGATGTGCAGGTATTCTTCCGCAAAGAAGTCCACCGCCTCGCACAGCGCCTCATCCGAGCCACCCGCAATCATCACGCGCTGGCCTGCGACTTTAATAATATAGCCGTCCTCTCCCACTGTATGGACATCTACATCGGCAAAGTCATCACGATACCGCACGCCTGCTCCGATCAGAACCTCGCAATCCTTCATGGAAGGCACACGGTAGTCTTCCACCGCTTCCACTTCAGCGCCCAACGCATTCAACTGCGACTTGAAACTGTTTACCTTCAGCTTCACCAGATCGGACGCATATTGATCATACACCAGCTGGAAGTTCGCCTTCCCGTCTGTCACCAGGGCAAAGCTGTTTTCAGGCGCCGGCGTTTCCGGCGTCGTGGTGTCTGCAGGACCGGGCCCCGGCTCTTCACCGGTAGTGGTCGAAGCGGGATCATCACCGCACGCCGCCAGAATACTTACGATTCCGAGCAGCATTGCCGCCACCAGTAACCAAGATATGATTTTTTTCATCATTCATACTCCTCTGTTTGACATGTTGCCCGTCCGCTGACAGACGGTTTCAGGTCTTTTTCCGGAAATGCCCCCGCCGGAACATGGCGGGGGCGCCTTCACTCAAGTCTCCTCTTCATCGCTTGAGCGTTTGGTCACAACGGTATCTGCGAAAATGATATCTCCGATAGCCGGATTCGGGAAAATCTGATAGGTCATCACTTTATCGCCGCACATGATATCCCCGATAATGATGATCTCCTCGGTGATCTGGTACGGATTGACCGCATCGTTTGCCACATTGGCGCTGCTGGTGAACGAGGAGTAAATATTCAGATACTGAGCATTTCCGTCCACCTTGAAGTTTTCAATCGTAACCGTATGCGGCAGATAGCAGGTATATCCGAAATCGTGCGAAATCCAGGATGCATTGATCAGGGTGGGAGAGACTACCGTGGTCTTCAGCGTGCAGTTGCGGATGATCACATCACCGTCCCAGGTGCTTCCGTAGTCCTCGCGCAGACTCATGAAGCCGGAACCGTGGCGGATCGTGTTTTCAATCAGCAGCGTACCGCTTCCGATTGCATTGATAGCCTGCCCGATCTCCGAATCCCTGATGGTCGTATTGTACATCCCCATATGTGCGTCAAAACGGGACAGAACACATCCATCAAAAGTCAGGTTCTTGCATCCGTTGGACCCCATCACGCCCCAGTAGGTGGTATCCGTAATGGAATTGTACTGGGCGCAGCCACGCCAGGTAACATCGTTGGAGTTATTGGCAGAAATATCATAGGTACCCATACTGACATTGGAGGAGTTCCGGTAGGTTTTGTGACCGGTCATCATGCAGTTTTCCACCAGAACATGATTGGCATTGGTAACCGAATAGAAACCGTGATACGGAGCGCCGTGGACGCCTTCACTGCCTGCCTGAATGTGATGACTGATTCCGGTGAGGATTGTATTGGAACGGCAGACATTGATGCCACGCGAATAGTAGTTATATTCTGAAGGTGCCTGGTTGGCGATGGTAATGAATTCGCCACCCGATATCGTAATGGCACGGTCATCTACCCGGTACCCCGTCACACGCGTCACCGTCTCATAATCCCACAGAATCGGCGTGTCCGGATCCACATTCCCATCTGCATCCACCAGAATCACCTCGGACTGTGCCGTACCGTCGTTCTGGTTCGCTCCGTAACGGATGTAGATCATATTGTTATCGTCAAAAATCTTCAGCATGCAGTAGAAGCCCGGTTCCACACCGATGTTTGCCTGCCCCTTTTCAAGCGAGGTTCCCACCAGTCCTTCCAGATTGAAAGTCCCTACATCCGGATCAATCGAGAAAATGTTGTAATTGCGCGCCGGGCTGTCTACATCCACCTTGCTGTCGTCCAGAATGAACTTCGCATTCCCCCAGTTGGTATCGGTCTTTACCGATGCCACCTGCTTGTTCTCTCCGATGTAATAACTCGCTCCGCTGTCCGCCATTACGATCTGTCCGCCCTCGTTCGCATACGCATGCGTCAGGCAGATCGCTTCCATATCGTCGGTCACTCCGTCTCCGCGCGCTCCGAAATCGCTGTACCGCACCACGCTCACCATGTGATTGTACACAAAGTCCGATGCAAATGCCAACTCTCCCGTCGCAGGTCTCACACGCAGTGCCACAAACGCGTCCACTCCCTTGGTAAACGCATTGCTGTACGCACACGACACCACCAGATCATTGCCCTTTACATCGACGCGGAAGCCTTCCGTTCCCAATGCTTCCTTATCCACAAACTCAAACCGGATCGCATTCCCGCTTGCAGTCGATGCAATATCCAGCCATACACCCGCATAGGTATACAACGCTGCCTGCAGATTCTGTGCTGCCGCATAGGCATC